>NZ_JBFAID010000064.1:0-34062 GCF_040654475.1 Micromonospora sp. NPDC050686 | reverse complement strand
CAGACCCGCTGGGCGTCCGCCCGGCGCAGCCGGTCGACTGTGACGGCAACTCCAGGCGCCCGTCCGGCAAGGCAGCAACCGCCCCGAAGTTGCTGTCTCGTCGGAGCGGCGGGTGCGGCCGGACGGTCGGTCAGGTCGCCGGGAGCCGTCGGGAACGCGTGCGAGGCCGTCGTCGCCGTCGGTACGGTCGGTGCGGAGCCAGTCCCCGTGGCGGCGCTTCGCCCCGCGGGCCGAAACCGGACGTGGCGTACGCCTCCTCCGCCTTTCGGTCGCGTCGAACGGGGTACCTGCTCAGGGTTCGGCCGGATCTGACCGCCAGGACTGGCGGAGGCAGGAGTGGTCATGAAGATCGGAATCATCGGCTCGGGGCACATCGGTGGGACCCTCACCCGGAGGCTGCGCACGCTCGACCATGACGTGACGGTGACGAACCGCCGGGGACCGGAGAGCCTCACCGACCTCGTCCAGGAGACCGGCGCCACCGCCGGCACACTGGAGCAGGCGGTGCGGGACGCGGAGCTGGTGATCGTGGCCGTCCCGCTGTTCGCCGTGCCGGAGCTGCCGGCGGAGCTCTTCGACGGCAAGGTCGTGCTGGACGCCGACAACTACTACCCGCAGCGCGACGGCGACATCGCCGAGTTGCAGGACCGCAGCCTCAGCTCCAGCCGGTGGACCGCCGAGCACCTGAAGGGCGCCCGGGTGGTGAAGGCGTTCAACAACATCCAGGCCCCGCACCTGATGGAGAACGGACGGCCGGCCGGCGCGGCGGACCGGATCGCGCTGCCGGTGGCCGCCGACGACGCCGACGCGAAGCAGCTGGTGATGCGCCTCGTCGACGAGCTGGGCTTCGAGCCGGTCGACGCGGGGACGCTGGACGAGAGCTGGCGGCAGCAGCCGGACACCCCGGTCTACGGCACCGACCGCGACGCCGACGGAGTACGCCAGGGGCTGGCCGAGGCGCGGCCCTGAGCGGCGGGCAGCCGTACTCGAAGCGGAACGCCCCGCCGGCGACCAGCCGGCGGGGCGTCTCGCTGCCCGGGTGGCGCGGACCTCAGGAGTTGGGCCTGGCCTTGTTGGGGTCGGGAGCGCAGATGAAGCGCGGCTCGGCGTCGTAGCGCCAGCTGAACTTCTCCCGCTTCACCACCTTGCCGTCCTTCACGATGACCCGGTAGGCGTCCTGGGCGAAGCCGTTGCTGCCCGAGGCGGCGATGCAACCCGGCCCCGGCTCCAGGTAGACCGTCTTCGGGGTGGTGATGTTCCGGCGGGGGCCGTACTCGGTCTTCACGCTGTCGTAGATCTTGGTGCTCCAGATCGCCACGGTCACCGTGTTCGACGTGTACGAGGTGTCGATCATCAGGCCGTACCTGGTGTTGTTGCGGAACTTGAAGTCGAGGTCGGGCCAGAAGATGGTCGACTCGATCACCGCCGGGTAGCGCTCGAAGTAGAAGGAGTGCGGCTTGTGCTGCACGTCCTGCAGCCCGGCGTAGTAGGTCGCGTTGAACAGCGTGGTGGTGAACTGCGATACGCCGCCACCGACGCCCTTGACCAGCTTGCCGTTGAGGATGACCGGGGCCTCCTGGTAGCCGCTGTCCGTGCCGCGCTCGCCGGTGTGCGCGTTCAGCGAGAAGGTTTCGCCCGGCAGCACGATCGTCCCGTCGACGTGCTTGGCCACGTTGACGATGTTCTGGCTGCGCGGGGAGGACAGGCCGCCCGGGAAGCGGGTGGTGAAGCTGGAGACCTTCTCCTTGATGCCGAGGCCGGTCACCTTGGCGGTGGTCAGCTCGGGCTCCACCGGCTTGACCTTCGCGGTGACCGTCCGGCCCTCGGAGCGCGGCAGCACCGCCAGCAGGTCCCGGGCGAGCGCCGCCGGGTCGACCTGCTGCCCGTTGCGGCCGGGCACCACCGTCGGCTTGCCGCCGGTCAGGGTCATCCGGGCGTCCACCGGCGCGGTCTCGATCGTCTTGATCCGGTCGCCGAGGGCATCGCGCAGCCGCTTGACCTCTACCTTCGGGGTCAGCTTGCCGGTCTTGTCGGCGGTGAACAGCAGACTCTTGGCGATCGCCGCCGGCGGGATGCTGATCGAGCCCTTGTCGGTGCGCAGCGTGACCGGCGCGGCGACGGCCGGCCGGGCCAGCTCCGCCACCAACTTGTCCACCGCCGCGGCGTCGGTGGCCGGGTTGATCTCGATCAGCGGCACGTTGACCGGGGCGCCGGTCAGCCAGCCCGCCTTCAGTGCCTGCGCGGACTGCTCCGGGTCCAGGGAGAGGCTCGGCCTCGGGTGCACCGCCTTCGGGGTGGTACCCGAGAAGGTGATGGCCGGCATGGTCATCTTCCGGCCCTGGCTGCCCAGCGCCTTGCGCAGCACGGCGTCCAGCCGGTCCGCGTCGACCGTCACCACCGGCGGCACCGTGCGCGAACCGACCAGCCGGTCCACCGCGTGCGCCTCGGCCCGGGCCGCAGCCGCCACCGAGGCGTCCACGTCCACCACCAGGCCGACGTCGGCCGGCTTGATCTCGGTGGTCCGGTCGCCGAGCGTGATCTTCACCGGGGCGGTCAGCTCGGCCGCCCGGCGGTCCAGCTCGGCCCGCAGCGCCTGGGCCGCGTCGGCCCGGCTGCGGCCACCCACCTCGGCGCCCAGCACCGTCGTCCCACGGGGCACGTCACCGGCGTACGCGTAGGCGCCCGCCCCACCCACGGCGGCCAGCACGGCCGCGGTGACCCCACCGGCGAGCAGCACCCGTCCCCGGGTGAACCAGGAGCGGCGCCCGCCCGGACCCGGTGTCGCCGGCTGGCCGGCTTCCGGCTCGTCACCCGGCCAGCTGACCGGGGTGACCCGGACCGTGGGCCGGTCGTCGGCGGGTGGAGTCTTTTCGCCGTACAGCGTCACAGCTACCTCGATCGGGAAATGCCACGGGGGGTGCCTCCCACCCGGAGGACAACTACGGTAACCAACCACGGGGCCGGGAGACACTGTCCGACCGGCCGTCCTCGTGCGCCGCGTGTCGGCGGTCACAGGAACGCGCCTGACCGGCCACTCCGGGTGCCGAACGGGGCCGGCGGGGTGGTGCCCGGCGGGTACCCGGGCCGTGGCACGGTAGCGGGGTGCGGACGGACGAGCGGGCGATGGCGTACGGCGGCGGATGGCTGGACCGGTCGGGCGGCCGGCGGGCCGATCCCGACTGGGTCGCCGCCCGGCTCGCCGCCGCCGGCACCGTCCTGCTGCCGCTGTGGCGGGACCGCTGCCTGGTCACCGCCGAGCGCACCCCGGTGCGGCTGAGCGCACCGGACTCCGCCGCGGTGCTCGCCGCCGCCGACGAGACCGTCTTCCTCGGCCTCGACGGCGAGGTGGCGGTCTTCGCCGTGGACCTCTCCGGGCGTGGCGAGCAGGAGGCGGCCGGGCTGGTCGGCGCCGCGTCGACGGTGGACGTACGGGCGATCTTCACCGGCCTCGGGCCGGCCGAGGCGGCGATCCAGGGCTACGCCCGGGGGCTGCTGCACTGGCACCGGCAACAGCGGCACTGCGGGAGCTGCGGCACCCGCACCGTCACCACGTTCGGCGGGCACGCCCGCACCTGCGACGCCTGCGACCGGCTGCTCTTCCCCCGCATCGAACCGGCGGTCATCGTGCTGGTGGAGGCGCCCGGCTCGCCCGACCGGTGCCTGCTGGCCCGGCACCGGGGCGCGGCGGAGGGGTCGTACTCGACGCTGGCCGGGTTCGTCGAGGTGGGCGAGAGCCTGGAGGACGCGGTGCGCCGGGAGGTCGCCGAGGAGGCCGGCGTGGTCGTCGGCGACGTGGCGTACCAGGGGTCGCAGGCCTGGCCCTTCCCGGCCGGGCTGATGGTGGGCTTCCGGGCCACCGCCGTCTCCGACCGGATCGCGGTCGACGGCGAGGAGCTGCTGGAGGCGCGCTGGTTCACCCGGGACGAGCTGCGCGAGCGGGCGGCCGGCGGGCGCCCGCTGGGCCGGGTCGACTCGATCGACCATCAGCTGCTCACCGGCTGGCTCGCCGGCGGCCGCTGAGCCCCGGCTCAGCGGACCGTCACCGCCACCGGCTCCGTCGCCGGCCCCTCGCTCACCCCGTCGGTGACGGTCACCCGGAACTCGTAGCGGTGATCGCGGACGAGCAGCACCGCGGTGTGCCGGGTGTCCTGGACCGGGTACGGGTCGGTGCGCCACCGCTCGCCGAGGGTGACGTCGCGCAGGTGCACCCGGTAGGCGAAGCCGGGACCGGCCGACCGCCAGCGGAGTTGCACCTCGCCACCGTCGCCCGCGACCGCGGTGAGCCCGGTCGGCTCGGGCAGCTCGGGTACGGCCCGGGCCGGGGCGCTGCGCGGACCGGGGCCGGCCTGGTTGAGCGCGGCCACCACGAACTCGTACTCGTGCCCGTTGGTCAGGCCGACCACGGTCGCCCGGTTTCCCTGGGTGGGGATCGGTTCCTCGGTGAAGTCCCGGTCCCCGGCGGTGCGGTCACGCCGGTACACCCGGTGCCACCCGCCGGGCCCGGCCGACCGCCAGGTCAGCTCCACCTGCCCGGGGCCGGCCACGGCGCGCAGGCCCTCGGGGGCGGTGGTGGGCGGGCTGAACCGGGCACGGGCCCGCACCGGCTCGGCCCGCGTCCCCTCGCCGCCGCTGTTGACCGCGGTGACGGTGAACTCGTACTCGTCGCCGTGCTCCAGCATCCGGGCCAGGTGGGTCGGGCTGCTCTCCGTCGCCGGGATGGCCTGGGCCGGGCCGCCGTCCAGGTCGCGCCGGTAGACCCGGTAGGAGACGCCGGGGCCGAGGGTGCGCCAGGTGAGCCGGATGGTGCCGTCCGGCCGGACCGTGGCGGCGAGCCCGGACGGCGCGGGCGGGGGCGCGACGGCCGCCGTCACCCGGACCGGCCGGGACTGGCGGCTCGTCCCACCGCCGCCGATCGCCACCACGCTGAACTCGTAGCCGCGGCCGTGCCGGAGGAACTCGACGGTGGCGTGGGTGCCGGTGAACGTGCCGACGCTGCTCCGTACGCCGGTGCCCAGGTCCCGCTGGAGCACCCGGTACAGCCGGACGAGGGGCACCGGGTCCCAGCGCAGCGTGACGTCCCCGGCCCGGCCCGGCACCGCCCGCAGCCCGGCCGGCGGGGGCGGTGGCGGGACCACGGCCGTCATCCGGGCCGCCGGCGACGGCCGGCCCTCGCCGCCGCGGCCGACCGCGGTGACCTGGAACTCGTACTCGTGGCCGTTGACCAGGAAGTCGGCGGCGAAGCGGGGCTCGGTGACCGGCTCGCCGATCCGGACCGGATGGGTCTGGCCGGCGGTGACGTCCCGCCGGTGCGCCTGGTAGCGGAGCTCGTCGTCGACCCGCGGCGCGGTCCAGGACAGGGCGGCGGTGCCGGCCCCGCCGGCGCGGGCGGTCAGGCCGCTGGGCGGCGGCGGCAGGTCGCCCCGGGCGGCGCGGCGCGGCGGCCAGTCGACCTCCACGAACCGGGGCCGGTAGAGCCCGGCGTCCGCGTAGGTGACCGCGTCGTCGACGTCGTTGACGTTGTACGAGATCAGCAGCTTGCCGGGGCGGGCCGACGCCGGATGCAGGTCGGCGTCGTAGACCAGGTGGCCGTCGGCGGTCTCGGGGGCGGTGTGCAGGTAGTCCGGCCCCCGGAACGGCCCGACGGGCGAGTCCGCCGGGTACGCCACCAGTTCGGCGCTGAACACCAGGTTGTTCTCGTGGGTGACCAGGACGTAGCCGCCGGCCACCCGCTGCACCCCGTACGAGGTGCCGACGCCGCTGAGCACCCGGGCCGAGGCGTCGTCGTCGGTCGACCAGTCGCGGCCGGTCCAGAACTCCCACGGCCCGCCGAGGTCGTCGCCGCGGACCCGGGCCACGTGCGCGAACTTCGCCTCGCCCGCCGCCTCGGTGCCGTAGACGTAGGTGTGGTCCCCGTCGCGGAGCACCTCGGAGCCCCAGGACACCCGGTCGTCCAGCGGGAGCGGGCGGATCCCGGTGGGGGTCAGCGCGGGCAGCGCGAAGGTGGCCAGGGCGGTGCCCAGCAGCCGGTGGTCCAGCGGGCTCGCCCCGGTCCGCCGGTACCGGTTGACCAGCACCTGGAGGGTGTCCCCGGCGACCTGGGCGTCGCCGATCCAGTGGAACTCGTCCGGCTCGATGGCCGGGACCAGCGGGCGCGGGTCGTCGGCCGTGCCGCCGTGCACGGTCTCCACCAACTGGTCACTCCGCTGCACCACCGCGGAGTTGTGGATGAAGGGCGCGGTGCGCGGCCGGGAGCCGTCGGCCCCGACCGGACCGAGGAAGGTGTCGGAGAAGAGCCAGAGCAGCCGCCCGTCGGGCAGCCGGACCGAAGCCGTGCGGTCCGCCCCGCTCCACCGCCCCGAGGTGTCGCCGTAGGCGTCGAAGAGGGCGGTGAGCCACGCCGCCGAGTACCCGCCGGCCGTCGGCTGCGCCGCCCCGGGCGGGGCGGCGGGCGCGGTCGCCAGCAGGCAGAGCGCGTAGAGGGCGAGCAGCCAGCGGAACGGTCGGCGGGGGCCGCTCGCCCTCCGGCCGGAGTCGGTCACCGCCACCAGAAACCCCCGTCTACTGGTCAACCGAGCCCAGGGTGTCACGAACCGGCCGGGCGGTGACACCCGCCGGACGGGTGGGAGTGACCGGCGCCGGTGCCCGGCGGCGGACGGTCAGGGCCGCCGTGACCAGCGCGGTGACCCCGGCGGTGGTCAGGGCGGCGCCGGCGATGCCCCCGACGGTGTGCGGCACGACGGTGGCGACCGCGGCGACGAAGCAGACCGTGGAGGTCCACAGTGGCGCCGACGCCCACCGGACGGCCGCCGCGACCCGCGCGTTGATCAGCACGAAGACCAGGGCGTAGAGGGCGCCGGCGGCGGCGAAGAGCGGTGCGTACCGGCCCTGGCTCGCGTACTCCGGGCCGCCGGCCAGGGTGAACGCGACGCCGCCGGCCAGCGCCGCGGCGAGCACCAGCACCGCGCCGGCCCCGCCGACCAGTGCCAGCGACACCAGCAGCGTACGGCGGTCGCCGCGGGCCAGCCGGGGCAGCGCGATCACGGTCACCACCTGCGGCGCCCACAGCGCGCCCTTGGTGAGCACGGTGCCGACCGCGTACGCGCCGGAGGTGTCGGGCGGCAGGAACCGGCGGGCCAGCAGCAGATCGGCGTACGAGACCACCAGCATCGCCAGGGTGGCGCCGCTGGCGGTGAGCACCGTGCGCGCGGGCAGCGCGGGGGCGACCGGGTCGAGGCCGGCGCCCCGGTTCAGCCGGACCAGCAGCGCCAGCACCAGCACGGAGGTGACCGCCCCCGCCAGCAGCGCCCCGGTGAGCCCGCCGCCGAGGGCCAGCCCGGCGATCACCCCGCCGTACCGGCCGGCGGCCAGCAGTGCCATCCCGCCGGCCAGGCGGAGGAACCGCTGGTCACCCTGGAGTTCGCCGAGCCACCGGCCGGCCGCCACCACGGCGACGGTCAGCACGCCGAGCAGCAGCACCGCCGGCGGGGCCAGCCGGAGCAGCCCGGCGGCGACGGGCAGGGTCACCGCGAGCAGCGCGGCGGTCACCCCGACGGTGAGCAGGGTGGGGCGGGCGGTGTGCGCCCGCCCGTGCCGGGCCCGGTGGACCGCGACCGCGATCTGCAGGCCGGTGCTCGCGACGCCGCCGATCGCGCCGAGTGCCAGCAGGGTGGCCAGCGCGCTCAGCTCCGCCGCCGGCAACTGCCGGGCCCCGAGGACAGGCACCACGTAGGCCAGGCCGTTGACGAACACGCCGGCCAGGGTGACGGCCACGCCCGCGGTGCCGATCCCGCCCGTGCGGCTGCGCCCACCCGACCCCGTACCCATGTCCGCCCCCGCGTCGTACCCGGTGTTCGCGGAGGCGGTCGCCGGCGCGGCCGGGTTCCGGCCGGCGCGCGTACAGTGTCGCCACGCCGGTGTCCTCGCCCGGTCAGCGTAGTGAGGAGGTCAACCCTGCGGGAAAGGTCGATGCTCGTCGCGATCGGGCTGACCGTCACCGCGCTGGTGCTGGCCCCGCTGGCGGAGCCCGGCTACGTGCTGAGCTACGACATGGTGTTCGTGCCGCACCAGCCGTGGCGGGCCGAGCTGGTCGCCCCGGGTGACTCGTTGCCGCGCGCGGTGCCGCTCGACGCGCTCGTCTCGCTGGCCAGCCTGGCGGTGCCGGGGTGGCTGGTGCAGCGCGTCGCGCTGGCGGCGGTGCTGCTGCTGGCCGCGATCGGCGCGGGCCGCCTGGTGCCCGCCGAACGGTCGGTCACCCGGGCGGTGGCGGCGCTCGGGTACGTCTGGACGCCGTACCTCGCCGAGCGGTTGCTGATCGGGCACTGGGGACTGCTGCTGGCGTACGGTGCGCTGCCCTGGCTGGTCGCCGCCGCGATCGACGTACGCCGGGAGCGACCCCGGGCGCTGCGCCGGCTGGCGCTGGCCGCGCTGCCGGCGGTGGTCACCCCGACCGGTGGGCTGATCGCGCTCGGGACGGTCGCCGTGCTGGTCGCCCGGCGGGCCGCGATCCGGCGGACCACCGCCGCCGTCGGCGTGCTGCTGTTGCTGAACCTGCCCTGGCTGGCGGCGGCCGGTCTGACCGCGGCCGACGGCCGTAGCGACCCGGCCGGGGTGCCGGCCTTCGCCGCCCGGGCGGAGAACTGGAGCGGCGTGCTGGGCGCGCTGGCCGGCACCGGGGGGATCTGGAACGGACAGACCACCCCGGTGAGCCGGTCCTCGCCGCTGGCGCCGCTGGCCACCGCGCTGGTGCTCGCGGCGGCGGTGGTCGGCTTCCGTACGCTGCGCCGGCGCTGGCCGGCCGGGGTCGCGGCCCGGCTGGCCGGGCTGGCCGCCGCCGGCTTCCTCGCCGCCACGCTCGGGGCGCTGCCCGGAACCGCCGCCGTCCTGCGCTGGGCGGTGGCGGCGGTGCCCGGTGCGGGGCTGCTGCGCGACGGCCAGAAGTTCCTCGTCCCGTACGCGCTGCTGCTCGCCGTCGCCGCCGCGCTGGGGGTGGAGCGGCTCGCCGCCCGGGTCGCCGACCGGGGCGCGGTCGCCGGTGCCCGGGTGCTGTGCGGCGCGGCGCTGCTGCTGCCGGTGGTGGTGCTGCCGGACCTGGCGTTCGGCGCGGCCGGCCGGCTGCGGCCGGTGAGCTATCCGGCGGACTGGGACGCGGTGGCGGCCCGGCTCGACGGCCGGCCGGGTGAGGTGCTGTCCCTGCCGTTCGGCGCCTACCGGGCCTATCCCTGGAACGGCGGGCGGACCGTGCTCGACCCGCTGCCGAGGTACGTCGACGCGGAGGTGCTGGTCGACGACACGCTCTGGGTCGGCGACCTGCGGGTGGCCGGGGAGAACCGGCGCGCCGCCGAGGTCGGCCGGGTGCTCGCCGGGGGTGGCCCGGTCGCCGCCACCGGGGTGCGCTGGGTGGTGGTGCAGCGGATGGCCGGCGTCGGGCCGGTCGATCCGGCCGCCCTGGCGGGCCTGCGCGTGGTGTACGCCGGTGAAAGCCTGACCCTGTACGAGAATCCGGCAACCCGGCGGCGGTGACCGGACCGCCGTACCGGCCCGGATCGACCGTCCTCGCGGCCCTCCCCGGCGCGCCTACTTGGTGGTAACGTCCCGCGCAGTCAGCTCACGAGGAGGAAAGACCAGCATGCGCAGTACTCTCTCGTTGGTTCTGGTCGCGGTCGCCGCGATCGCTCTGGGTGCCGTCGGCACGGCGGCGCTGGCCACCACGCTGACCGGTACGTCGGTGTCCGAGGCGGCCAAGGCGGAGCAGGCGGCCCGAACCGAGTCGGGCGGCGGCAGCACCGCCGAGGCGGGCGCCAACCAGCCCCTGGTCTACGGCGTCAGGCCGTAGGACCGTTCCACCTGCTCGACCGGCGCGTACGCCGGTACGTTCGCGGCCCTCGACACGAGGGCCGCGAACTTTTCTCCGGAGACCGGCCAGGTGAAGCGGCCGGCGTGCCGCCGGGCGGCGTCCCCCATCGCCGACCGGTACGCGTCGTCGGTCAGCAGTCGCCGTACCTGCGCGACGAAGTCCTCGACGTCGTCGGCGAGCAGCCCGGTCTCGCCGTGCACCAGCGCCTCCTCGACCCCGCCGGCGCCCCGGAAGGCCACCGTCGGCGTGCCCACCGCGCCGGCCTCCACGATGGTCAGTCCCCAGCCCTCCTTGAGGGACGGGGTCAGCGCCACCCACGCGGAGGCGAGCAGTTCCCGCTTCTCGACGTCGCTGACGAACCCGGTGAACCGCACCCGGTCGGTGATTCCGAGCTCCGCGGCGACCTCGCGCAGCTGCGACTCCCACCAGCCCTGCCCGGCGACGGTCAGGGTGAGGCCGGGCAGTTCCCCGGCCAGCTCGGCCACGGCGCGCAACGCCACCTCGACCTGCTTGTGCGGGACCAGGCGGCCGAGCACCACCAGGGACGGCCGGGGTGAGCGGGGCACCGGCCCGACGGACATGTCCGGCGTGCCGTTGTGCACCACCGCCACCCGTTCCGGGTCGACGCCGAGCGTGGCCAGTTCGCGGCGGGTGGCCGCGGAAACCGTGACGTACTGGCACCGGCGGTAGACCCGGGGCGCCAGCCAGGACTCCACCCACCAGCCGAACCGGGCCAGCCAGTGGCCCAGCACCACCGGCCACTGCTCGCGGTGCACGTGGTGCACGAGGGCGATGACGGGACGGCGGGCGTAGAGGGCGGAGAGGAAGGGCAGGCCGTTGCCGACGTCCACGAGCAGGTCGGGCCGGCCGCCGTGCCGGCGGCTCAGCGGGCCCAGGCCGACCGCCCCGGCGAGGTAGACCAGCGCGGCCCGCAGGTAGACGGTGTGCCGACCGCCGCGCCGGAGGATCCGTACCCCGTCGGCGGTCGTCTCCTCGGCGGCACCGGCGGTGTGGGTGGCGCAGAGCAGGGTGGCCCGGTGACCGCGGCGGACGAGCTCGGCGGCGATCCGTTCGACGTAGACCTCCGACCCCCCACCCTCCGGGTTCCGGGTGTCCCGCCAGTTGAGGAAGAGTACGTGCCGGGTGGCGGCAGCCGGTGCTTCCACACTCACTCCTACTGCCGAGTAATGTTCGCGGTCGCGTCACACTATGGGCTGCGTCACGTAAGCCGCAATGCCCGATCGGAGGCGAGATGCAGCAGTCGCCGGACCGTCCGGGGTCGGTCGAAGGGCCGGACGGCACGTCGCGGGTGGTGTGGCGGCTGCGCTTGGTCGCGGTCTGCGTGGCTTTGTCCGCCCTGGCGTTCGTCCAGGACCCGGGCCTCGTCGTGATCGACACCAAGGTGGACCTCGCCATCGATCCGGCCGGATGGCTGACCCGGGCCCTGCACGTCTGGGACCCGGACGGGACCTTCGGCCAGCTGCAGAATCAGGCGTACGGCTACCTCTGGCCGATGGGGCCGTTCTTCCTCGCCGGAAAGCTGCTCGCCGTCCCGGCCTGGGTGGTGCAGCGGCTGTGGTGGGCGCTGCTGATGACGGTGGCCTGCATCGGCGTGGTCCGGCTGGCCGAGCGGCTGCACATCGGCACCCCGGCGGCCCGGCTGTTCGCCGGCGTCGCGTTCGCGCTCTCCCCCCGGCTGCTCACCGAGCTGGGCCCGATCTCCGTCGAGGCGTGGCCGAGCGCGCTCGCGCCGTGGGTGCTGGTGCCGCTGGTCGGGTTGGCCAAGGGGGCGCCGGTGCGCCGGGCGGTCACCCGGTCCGCGCTGGTGGTGGCCTGCGCCGGTGGGGTCAACGCCACCGCCGTGCTGGCGGTCGTGCCGCTGGCCGCGATCTGGCTGCTCGGGCTGCACCCGTTGCGGTTGCGACTGCGGGCCCTGCTGGGGTGGGGGCTGGCGGTGGGCGCGGCGACCGCCTGGTGGCTGGTGCCGCTGCTGCTGCTCGGCCGGTACAGCCCGCCCTTCCTCGACTACATCGAGACCGCCCCGGTCACCACTGCGCCGACCGACCTGACCACCGTGCTGCGCGGCGCCTCGCACTGGCACGCGTACCTCAACGGTCCGTACGGGCCGCCGTGGACGGCGGGTTGGCGGCTGGTCACCGAGCAGCCGCTGGTGATCGCCACCCTGGTGGTGGCCGGCCTCGGCATCGCCGGACTGGCCCGCCGGGGGATGCCGTACCGGCGCTTCCTGATCACCGGCCTGCTGGTCGGGCTCGCCCTGGTCGGCCTCGGCCACGTCGGGCAGCTCGACGGGTTCGGCGCCCAGACGCAGCGGGCCTTCCTCGACGCGGCGGGCGCGCCGCTGCGCAACGTGCACAAGTTCGACGTGGTGCTCCGGCTGCCGCTGATCCTCGGCCTGGCCCATCTCGTCGGGCTCGTGCTCCGGGCCGCCCGGACCGGCGACCGGCCCGCGGTGCACCAGGGGGTGGCCCGCCTGCTCCAACCGGTACGGCTGCGCGCCGGCCTGGTCACCGGCACCGCCCTGGCGGCGGTCGCCGCGGTCGCCTCGCCCGCCCTCGCCGGTGGGCTGGCCGCGCCGGGCAGCTTCCACGGCGTACCCGGCTACTGGCAGCAGGCGACCGACTGGCTCGACCGGAACGTCGGCGACGACCGGGTGCTGGTGGTCCCCGCGGCCCGGTTCCCCCGGTACCTCTGGGGCAGCCCGAGCGACGAGATCGTCCAGCCGCTGCTCAACAAGCCGTGGGCGGTGCGCAGTTCGGTGCCGCTCACCCCGCCCGGGACGATCCGGCTGCTCGACGCGGTCGAATCGGTGCTCGCCACCGGGCAGGGCTCGCCCGGCCTGGCCGACCTGCTCGCCCGCTCCGGGGTGAAGTACCTGCTGCTCCGCGCCGACCTCGACTACGGGCACAGCGACACCACCCAGCCGGTGATCGTCCGGCAGGCCCTGCTGCGCTCGGCCGGGATCGAGCCGGTCCGCGGGTTCGGGCCGGAACTGGGTGGCGGCGGGCTGCCGGGGAACTTCGTCGACCGCGGCCTGGACGTGAAGGTGCGGGCGCTGGAGGTGTACCAGGTCCGCCGGCCGGTCGACCAGGTGGTGGCGTACGACGCCGACGACGTGTCCACCGTGGTCGGCGGGCCCGAGTCGTTGCTCCCGCTGGCCGCCGCCGGGAGGCTCTCCGCCGCGCCGACCGTGCTGGCCGGTGACCGGCCGGCGGCGCTGCGCGGCACGGCGGTGACCCTGACCGACGGGCTGCGCCGCCGCGAGGTGGCCTTCGGCCAGCAACACGACAACGCCTCGGCCACCCTCAGCGCCGCCGAGGCGGCCCGGCTGAAGGCGCCGGCCCGGGACTACCTGCCCGACTGGGCCGACGACGAGTCGACGGCGGTGAAGTACTTCGGCATCGACGGGGTTTCCGCCTCGAGCTCCTGGTCCGACGCGCAGCCGTTGGGCGGCGGGCGCCCCGAGCACCAGCCGTACGCGGCGGTGGACGGTGACCCGAACACGTCGTGGCGGTCCGCCCCGGGCACCGCGACGGTCGGGCAGTGGTTCGAGGTGGCGCTGCTCCGGCCGCGGGTCGTCCGGCAGGTCCGGCTCACCTTCGACGACGGGGCCGACTCGCTGCCCACCAGGATCACCGTCACCGCCGGCCGGCAACAGGCCACCGTCCCGGTCTCCGGCCGCTCCGTCGAGGTCGCCCTCCCCGACGGGTATCCCACCCGGTTCGTCCGGGTCACCGTCGAGCAGGTCTTCGACGTACGGGCCGGCTTCGGCGGCGTGGGCATCGCCGAGTTCGCCCTGCCCGGCGTACGGGCCGGGCGGACCCTCGTGGTGCCGTCCGGACCGGCGACGGGCGACCCCGCCCGGGTGGTGCTCGCCGCCGCGCCGTCGAGCCCCGCGTGCGTGTTCGACTCCGGCCGGCCGCTGTGTGACGGCGGCCTGGCCCGGGCGTCCGAGGACGGCGACCGGATCGACCGGTCGGTGCGGCTGCCGGCCGGGGCCGAGTACCAGCTGGCGGTGCGCGCCCGGCCCCGCCCCGGCGGGGCGCTCAACGCGCTGCTGGACGCCGGGGGCGCGGCCTCGGTGACGACCGGGCTCACCGCGACGGTCGCCGCCTCCACGGTGGCCGTGTTCGACCCGGCCGCCCGGCCCGGTGCGGCGGTCGACGGGGATCCCTCGACCACCTGGTACCCCGCCGACTCGGACCGGCAGCCGTGGCTGCGGCTGACCTGGCCCCGGCCGCGCACCATCACGGGCCTGCGGGTGACCCTGCCGCCCACCGCGGCGGCAGCCCGGCCGTGGCGGGTCACCGCGATCGGGGACGGCGGGATGCGGGGCGGGGCGCTCGACGCCGGCGGCACATTGCTCTTCGACGAGCCGATGACCACCGCCACCCTCACCGTGCTGATCTCCGACGTCATCCCGGCCCGCTCCTACGAGCCGTACCGGCGGCTGATGCAGGACCTGCCGGTGGGGGTGGGCGACCTGGAGGTGCTGCCGTCCGCGCCGGTGCAGCGGGTGGATACGCTCGCGCGGGTCACGCTGCCCTGCGGCAGCGGGCCGACGGTCCGCGCCGGCGGGGTGGAGCGGCGTACCGCCCTGCTGGCCAACCGCCGTGACCTGCTGGAACTGCGCGAGGTCAGCGCCGTGCCGTGCGGAGCGGACGCGGCGGACCCGCTGCCGCTGTCGGCGGGCCCGCTGCGGGTGACGGCGGTGGGCAGCAAGGTGGCGCTGCCCTCCCAGCTCACCCTCGACCCGGGTGGGGCCTCGTCGCCGGCCGGCGGCGGGACGGCCGGTGGCACCGGCGAACCGGCCGCGGCACGGACCGCCGTGCACGTCGGCGAGTGGTCTACCACCCGCCGGGTGCTGCGTCTGGCGGACCATCCCGGCCGGCGGGTGCTGGCCCTGCGGGAGAACGCCAACGCGGGCTGGACGGCCAGTGGTGGTGGGCGGACCTTCACCCCGTTCGTGGTGGACGGCTGGCAGCAGGGCTGGCTGGTGCCGGCGGGCTTCTCCGGCGAGGTGGTGCTCCGCTTCACCCCGGACCGGCAGTACGGGCCGGCGCTCGCCGGTGGGGCGGTGCTGCTGGCCGGGGTCGGCGTACTCGCGGTGCTGCCGGCGCGGCGGCCCGGCCCGCCGGCCCCGCCGGTGCTCCGGCGCCGGCGTCCGCGGCTGCTTCCGGCGCTGGTCGGCGGCGGGGCGTTGCTGCTCGTCGGCGGCCCGGCGGCGGTTTGCGTGGCGTTGCTGGTCGTCCTCGGCGTGCTGGCCGCGCGGGCGCTGGAACCGCAGCTGCACCCGCCGGACCGGCGCGGGATGCACCGCCTGCGTCAGGGCGTCGTGCGCTGGCTGCCGGTGGCCTGCTTCGCGTTGGCCGGCTGGTACGCGGCCACCCGCGACGCGCACACCGCGTGGCTGCCTCAGCTGGCCGCGGTGACCGCCGGTACGGCGCTCTGGCTGTCGCTGGTGCTGCGCCGCCGGCCCGGCCACTGACCGCCCCAGCGCTGGAAGGGACGCTCCACCGCGTAGTAGCTGATCGCCGCGAGGACCAGCCCGCCGGCGGCGGTGAGCAGGAACGTGGAGAGCGGGTCGCCGGTGAAGTCCGGCCGGTCGTCGAGGACGTAGATGGTCTCCAGCACGAAGGGGTGCCAGAGGAACAACCCGTACGACACCCGGCCGAGCCACCGGCCGAGGATGGTGTCGAACAGGCCCTTGGTGCGGGTCGCCGGCCCGAACGCGATGGGCACGATCAGCATCACCGCGACGACCAGGTAGAGCAGGAGCTTGGTGGCGAACTCGGCGGCGGTGGGTTCGGCCAGGTCGCGCGGGCCGGTGACCGGGGTGGTGGCGACGGCCAGCGCGCCCAGCGCGACGGCCCAGCAGGCGAGCGGGGCCCGGCCCAGCTCGTCCAGCCACCGCCAGCGCTCGCCTCCGCCGGTACGCAGCGCCACGTGCGCGGCGGCCAGCGCCATGCCGGCCCCGAACCAGCCGGCGTACGACGGCAGCCACATCGTCTGCAGGCCGAGGCTGAGCAGGCCGGCCGCCATCAGCGCCACCCAGCCGGCGGTGACGGCCAGCGCGGCCAGCCCGATCCGGAGCACCCGGTCGGCGTCCCGTCGCCGGCCGAGGGCCAGCGCCGCGAGCACCGGCAGGAGCAGGTAGAAGGTGACCTCGGTGGCGAGGCTCCAGGTCTGGCTGAGCCCATGCTTGAGCTGGCCGTGCTGGTAGATCTGGGTCAGCGTCGCGTGCCGCACCCAGTCGGCGGTCGACGCGTCCCGGTTCTGCGGGAGGACCAGCAGGCAGATGACCACCGCCACCCAGTAGGCGGGCAGGATCCGGGTGGCCCGCCGCCACAGGTACCTACCGGTGGCGGGTCGGCGCTGATACGTTGCGTGCGCGTACGCGTACGGCCGGAAAAGCAGGAATCCAGAGAGGACGAAGAAGACGGCGACCCCCACGTCGAGCCGGGACAACCAGGCCCCGGCCCCGCCCTCGCCGGTGTTCCGTCCGGTGGCGAAGCCGACGTGGTGCCCGACGACGGCGAGCGCTCCGATCACCCGTACCGCGTCGAGCGCGGGCAACCGCCGCAGAACCTGATCGGGAATCGGAGCAGACATCAGCCGTCCAGAGGGTCGCGTGGATATGTAACCCGGGAGTAACGTGCGGCCCAGTTTCGCAGACCCAACCATTCGCCGGACACCGGCTGACTGTCTTTGTCTTGAGGAGGACCAGTGAAGGCTCGCCTGGGTGCGGCGTTGTTCGGCATAGGTGTCCTGTCCCTCGCCCTCGCGGCGGGGACGGCGTTCTACGTGGCTCCGTCGGTGACGAAGCTGCCGTACGACCTGACGTTCTGCAACGCCCAGGGCAAGCCGGACGGCTGCCTCAAGGCGAGTGTCGCGGTCGCCGACAACGCCACCTTCATGCAGGTGTTGGACAACAAGCCGACGATCCAGCGTGGCACCCTGGAGGCCACCACCGAGGTGGTGCCGCAGGCCAGCACCACCGAGAAGGAGATGACCGGCGACCTCAAGGGCGAGGCGGTCGTCTGGGACGCGTACGGCACCGTGGTCCGCACCGACGACAAGTCGACCGTCAGCCAGTACGCCGCCGAGCTGGCCCTCGACCGGGTGACGGCCGAGGCCCGCAAGTGGGACAAGCAGTACCTCGACACCGACGGGGACGCCAGCAAGGAGGACTTCGTCACCTTCGAGGGGCAGACCTACAAGTTCCCGTTCCGCACCGAGCGGAAGGACTACCGGTACTTCGACCGGGACCTGCGCGCGGCGCTGCCCATCAAGTTCGACGGGACCGAGCAGGTCAACGGCACCGACGCGTACCGGTTCGTGCAGGTCATCGAGGAGACCGAACTGGCCACCCCGGAGGGTTCGCTGAGCGCGCTGGCCGGCGCCCTGGCCCCCGGCGCCACGACCGGCAAGGTGACCTACAGCAACACCCGGACCATCTGGGTGGAGCCGGTCAGCGGCAACTTCGTCAAGGTGCGCGAGCAGCAGAAGAAGACCTTCGTGCCGGACCAGGGCGGGACGGTGGCGCTGCTGGACGCCGACTTCGTCTACACCGACGACACCATCGCCAACAGCGTGAAGTCGGCGGGCGAGACCCGGGACAAGCTCCAGCTGATCGGCCGTAACCTGCCGATCGGCCTCGCGGTGTTCGGGGCGCTGGCCCTGCTCGTCGGGCTGTGGCTGATGCTGTCGGGCCGCCGGGCCGCTGCGGTGGGGGCCCGGCACCGGGCCGACGACGCGCCGGTCGAGGACTCGCCGGCCGGCGAGCCCGAGGCCGGGCCGCTGACCGACGAGATCCCGCCGGCCACGACGAACTGGAAGTCCGACGAGGCGGCCACGGTCCCCAGCCAGCGCCCGGTCGCGGACGAGCCCGAGCAGCGCTGATCCGACCAGTACGACCGAGGGGTGGGCCGGGATTCGGCCCACCCCTCGGTGTCTGTGGCGGCACTCCGCGTATTCGTTATCCGATCGTGTCGGGGGACGTGAGCTTCTACGCCACCCGGTTCGTCGGCCGGCTGCTCGGCATCAAGCTCACGCTCACGCCGGACCTGCCGCTGCCGGACGGCATCCCGGTCACCTCACCGATCCCGATCACCTGCGCCGACCCGGTGATCGACCTGGCGTACGTCACCAGCGACACCCTCACCGCGCGGCCGGCGCTGCGGCTGGACCTGGCCTGACCTCGCCCCCGGACCGCCGGGCCCGGGGGCGGAGACCCCGACCGCTCCCGGACCCGGCCCCGGCGGCTCGGCCCGTCAGCGGGGCCGGAACGCACCGCGCCCGGACCTCGCGGCGGGTCGGCGGTCAGAGCCGGGCCAGCGCCCGGCGCAGCGGGTCCAGCCCGAGCGAGCCCAGGTCGAGCGCCTGCCGGTGGAACTCCTTGAGGTCGAAGTCGGCGCCCTTGCGGACCTTCGCCTCGTCCCGGGCCTGAAGCCAGATCCGCTCGCCCACCTTGTACGACGGGGCCTGCCCCGGCCAGCCCAGGTAGCGGTTCAGCTCGAACCGCAGGTTCTCGTCCGGCACCCGGCAGTGCGCCCGCAGGAACTCCCAGCCCAGCTCCGGCGTCCAGCGTTCCCCTGGGTGGAAGTCGAACGGGTTGTCCTTCGGGATCTCCAGCTCCAGGTGCATGCCGATGTCGACGATCACCCGGGCCGCCCGGAACGCCTGCCCGTCGAGCATGCCGAGCTTGTCGCCCGGGTCCTCCAGGTAGCCCAGCTCGTCCATCAGCCGCTCCGAGTAGAGCGCCCAGCCCTCGCCGTGCCCGGACACCCAGCAGAGCAGCCGCTGCCAGCGGTTGAGCAACTCGGCCCGGACCGCGGTCTGCGCCACCTGGAGGTGGTGACCCGGCACGCCCTCGTGGAAGACGGTGGTCACCTCGCGCCAGGTGGAGAAGTCGGTGACGCCCTGCGGCACCGCCCACCACATCCGGCCGGGGCGGGAGAAGTCCTCGCTCGGCCCGGTGTAGTAGATCGCGCCGTCGCTGGTCGGGGCGAGGCGGCACTCGATCCGGCGGACCTGCTCCGGGATGTCGAAGTGGGTGCCGTGCAGCTCGCTGATCGCCCGGTCGGCCAGCGCCTGCATCCAGTCGCGGAAGGCCTCCTTGCCCTGGACCGTCCGGGCCGGGTCGGCGTCCAGCGCGGCGACCGCCTCGTCGATGGTCGCGCCCGGACCGACGATCCGCGCGGACACCGTCCGCATGTCGGCCTCCAGCCGGGCCAGCTCGGCGAACCCCCAGGCGTACGTCTCGTCCAGGTCGACCTTGGCCCCGAGGAAGTACTGCGAGGCCAGCTCGTAGCGTTCCCGGCCGGCGGCCTGCTTGTCCCGCCCGCGCGGGGCCAGCTCGGTGCGCAGGAAGTGCCCGAGCTCGGCGGTCGCTGCGGTGGCCGCCGCCGCGCCCCGGCGCAACTCGGCGCCGAGCGACCCGTCCGCGTCCAGCCGCTGGACCAGCCCGTGGTAGAAGTTGTCGCCGTCCGGGTCGGTCCAGATGTCGCACTGCTTGGCGACCTCGACCAGCTGTGCCTTGGAGCTGACGTGGCCGGCGTCGGCCGCCTCGCGGAGGGTGGTCTTGTAGCCCTCCAGCGCCCCGGCCAGCTTGGTCAACCGGCTGGCGATGTTGGCCTTGGCCTCGTCGCCCTCGGTGGGCATCAGGTCGAAGACCATCCGGATTTCGTGCAGGCCGCTGGTGATGACGCTGACCTCGCTGGTCACCTCCCCGGCGTCGTACCGGGCGAGGTCCAGGCCCAGGCGCTCCTGCATCGCCTCCTTGGCGGTGCGCTCCAGCTCCGACTCCGGCTCGCTGACGTCGAGATCGGCCAGGGTCCGCCGGGTCAGGTCGGCGCGGGCCGCGTAGCCGTCCGGCGACAGGTCGTCCAGCTGGTCGTCGTAGCCGGCGACGCCGACGTAGGTCGCGCCGCTCGGACTCAGTGGAGCCCACTCGGTCACGTACCGGTTGGCGAGGTCATCGATTCGTCCCACGAGGCGAACCCTACGCGACCCCACCGGCCGGCTGTCGACCCCGATTCGCCGGCCGGCGACCGTGCGAAAGCCGCACTTTGTCACACCTCCGGCTGATCAACGACGATCATCGGTGCGGGTTGCCTGTGGCGGTGGACACGCGGTCCGAATTTCGCGGGACTTCGTCGTACCCCTGCGGCAGAGTGTCAGGGGTGACCGCCGTTACCACTCCTGACAAGGCGCCGCTGCGCAGCTGGCTGCCGGGATTCATCGCGCTGGCCGCGATCTGGGGTTCCAGCTTCCTGTTCATCAAGATCGGCATCCGCGAGCTGCACCCGCTCCAGCTCACCCTCTACCGGGTGGCCGCCGGCGCGCTGACCCTGGTGGTGGTGCTGGCGCTGCTGCGCGACCGGCTGCCCCGCGAGCCGCGGATCTGGGCGCACCTGTTCGTGGTCGCCGCCCTCGGCGTGGCGCTCCCGTTCACCCTCTTCGGCTACGGCGAGCAGCGGGTCGAGTCGATGCTGGCCGGCATCTGGAACGCCACCACCCCGCTGATCGTGCTGCCGATGGCGGTGCTGGTCTTCCGCACCGAGCGGCTGAACCTGCGCCGCGCGGTCGGCCTCGGGCTGGGTTTCCTGGGCGTGCTGGTGGTGCTGGGCATCTGGGAGGGCGTCGGCGGGTCGCACTTCGTCGGTCAGCTGCTGTGCTTCGGCGCGGCGGCCTGCTACGGCGTCGCCATCCCGTACCAGAAGAAGTTCATCGCGGGCAGCACCCACTCCGGGCTGTCGCTCTCGGCGGCCCAACTGCTCATCGCGACGGCGCAGCTCGCGGTGGTCACGCCGCTGGCGGTCGGGGCGCCCCCGGCGCCGACCGCGCTCTCCGCCGACGTGGTGGCCTGCGTGCTGGCGCTCGGCGCGCTGGGCACCGGGTTGGCCTTCGTGATCAACATCCGCAACATCCGGGTGGCCGGCGCCAGCACCGCCTCCACCGTGACCTACCTGATCCCGGTCTTCGCGGTGCTGATCGGCGCCCTCGCGCTCAACGAGCGGCTGAACTGGCACCAGCCGGTCGGCGCGCTGATCGTGCTGCTCGGGGTGGCGGTCACCCAGGGCCTGGTCGGCGGGCGCCGGCGCCGGCCCGTCGCCGCCCCGGCCGTTCCCGCCGCGGAGCCGGCCGGCCACCGCTGACCCGCCGGTCGCGGCTTCGGGATGGCCCGAGGTGCCGCATACCGGCCGCCGGGCGGCCCGCCCCGCTGGCGGGCCGGTCGCGGTCAGCCGTGGGACCGGGCCCACTTGACCAGGCGGGTCGCGGACCAGGTGTTCACCACCCGGTCCGCCGGCACGCCGCAGAGCGCGGCCCGCTCGCAGCCGAACCGCTGCCAGTCGAGCTGGCCGGGGGCGTGCGCGTCGGTGTCGATCGCGAACCGGCAGCCCGCCTCCAGCGCCCGGCAGATCAGCCGCTTCGGCGGGTCCTGCCGCTCCGGCCGGGAGTTGATCTCCACCGCCACGTCGTGCTCGGCGCACGCGGCGAAGACGGCGTCCGCGTCGAAGTCGCTCTCCGCGCGGGTACGCGCCCGGTGCGCCCGGTCGCCAGGGCCCTTGATGCCGGCCGGGCGGGACGACACCATCCGCCCGGTGCAGTGACCGAGGATGTCCAGGTGCGGGTTGGCGATCGCGGTCAGCATTCGCCGGGTCATCCGGGCCCGCTCGTCGTTCAGCCCGCTGTGCACCGAGCCGACCACCACGTCGAGGCGGGCCAGCAGCTTCTCGTCCTGGTCCAGCGACCCGTCGGCGAGGATGTCCACCTCGATGCCGGTGAGGATGCGGAATCCCTTCGGCAGCGCCTCGTTGATCGCCGCCACCAGGTCGAGCTGCCGGCGGAGCCGGTCGGCGGTCAGGCCCCGGGCCACCTTCAGCCGTGGCGAGTGGTCGGTCAGCACCAGGTACTCGTGGCCCAGCTCCACCGCGGCGAGGGCCATCTCCTCGATCGGTGATCCGCCGTCCGACCAGTCGGAGTGGGTGTGGCAGTCGCCGCGCAGCGCGGCCCGCAGCTTCGTGGCCGCCTCGTCCAGGTCGGTGCCCTCGGTGGCGACCAGCCGGCGCAGGTAGACCGGCTCCTCACCGGCCAGCGACTCGGTGACGCACCGGGCGGTGACGTCACCGACGCCGGCCAGCTCGGTGAGCTTTCCGGTGCGGGCCCGCTCGGCGATCTCGGCGGCGGGCAGCGCGGCGAGGGCCTTCGCCGCCGAGCGGAACGCCCGTACCCGGTAGGTGGCCTCGTTGGCCCGTTCCAGCAGGAACGCGATCCGGCGCAGGTCGGCGATGGGATCCCGGCTCATGCCCGGATAACCTACGCGCCCGCGCCGCCGGTCGGGGGACGACCGGCGGCGCGGGGTGGTGGTGCGTGGGGGAATCAGGAGTACGGCAGCCGCACGACCGACCGGTCACCGGTGCCGAGGGTGGACGGGTTGACGCCGATGGCGGACCAGACCTTCACCTGCACCGTGCCGTTGCGGAGGTTGCCCAGCGTGCCGGTGCTGGAGAGCAGCCCCTGGTGCTGCGTGTAGTGCTCCCAGCCGGGCACCGGATCGGTCGCGAAGTAGCGGTACGTCTCGACCCGGTCGAAGGTGCCGTCGCCGGTCAGGTCGTACGACACCCGCAGCTGCACCCCGTTGCCGACCGCCTGGTTGGCGTCGAGGAACAGGTCGAAGCCGGTCTGCCCGCCCTGGTAGGCCAGGTTCAGCCCGGTCGAGGTGAAGACCACCGGGTTGTGCGGGGTGCCGTCCCAGTTGGCGCCCCCGGCGCCGGTGACCGTGGTGCTGCCCGAGGCGCCGGCCGCGCCCATCGCCCCGCCGCTGAGCAGGTACTGCGTCGGCGAGGAGGCCGGCGGCGGGGTGGTCGGCGGGGGCGTGGTGGCGGGCGGCGTGGTCGGTGGCGGCGTGGTGGCGGGCGGGGTGGTCGGCGGCGGGGTGCCGGTGTCCGACCCGCCGGTGGCGCTGCCGCCGCTCCAGGCGTACGCCCCGGTGGTGGCCGTCTTCCCGGCGGCGACCGTGAGGCGGGTGCCGTCGGAGAAGGTGACCGTCCGCGGCGCGGCGGTGATGTTGCTGGCCACGTAGGTGCGGGACCCGTTGCGGTTGAACACCGCGGCCAGCGGGTGGTCGGCGGTGATCGACGTGTCGACCTGGCCCAGCGCGGCGAGGTTGCGGATCCAGTGGAAGGTGTGCGCCCGGCTCTCCCCCTCCTCCGGGGTGTAGCCGGGGTTGGCCCGCAGCTTGCTCAGCGCCGCGTCCGGATCGCCGAGGGCGAGGAACTGCCACATGATGTCCTGCCACACCGTCGGCTCGCCGCCGTTGTTGCGGACCAGCTCGGCGTAGTTCAACTTGTTGTAGGCCGGGCGGTAGCCCAGGTACAGGTGGCCGCCGGTGACCGGCAGCATGTTGATGCCCTGGATCATCTCCGGCTCGGCGCTGAACCAGGTGGCGTACGCCCCGCCGTCACCCCAGACCATGCCGACCGTGGAGTGGCCGAAGTTCGTGGGGAAGTTCTCGTCGTCGGCGTCGAACCAGTACTCCTGGATCGCCGCCGCCTGGGTGGTGTAGATGAAGATGCCGGCGTCGCGGACCGCGGTGTTCCCGGTGGCCTGGCCCCACTGGATCAGCGCGTTGGCGTAGTTCATCCCCTCCGACGACGACTCCTGGTTGTTGCCGGCGTTGAACGAGCCGTGCCCGGAGGCCCAGTCGTGCCCGGCGTAGATGTCGAAGTCGCGCAGGTACGGGAAGCGGTTGTCCGCCCGGTCGTAGTTGTTGGCGTCCCGGATCAGCAGGTCCACCATGCCGCCGTACTGGTCGGAACGGGCCCAGGTCGGGTCGAATTTGGCCAGCGTGGCGGCCGCCGCGATGAAGTAGCCGTAGTGGAAGTGGTGGTCGTTGAGCTCCTCGTCGGAGCCGTACGACGCCGGGTAGCCGATCAGCGTGCCCCAGTTGCGGTCGTAGTAGAAGACCCGCGCGGCCTTGCCGGGCGAGGCGGTGAACCAGTCGGTCAGGGTCGACCGGATCGCGTTCAGCGCCGCGGTACGGGTCTGCGCGTCACCGACCAGGTCGGCGATCTCGGCGATCCGGGCCGCCCGGCCCAGGCCCTTGCCGGTCCAGTAGGTGTCGCCGCCCCGGGCGTCCATCGGGTTGCCGCGCACCGCGGCGAGCTGGTCCCGGAGCTGGGTGAGGTCGGCGCCGGCGCCGGTGGCGACGGCGGGCAGCTCCGGCAGTACGCCGTGGAACTTCATCGCGGTGCGGAACTGCGAGATTCCGGCGAGCACCTTCATCCGGCCCCGCGCCGAGGGGTAGCTGAGCGCGAGCGGGGTGGCGCCGGTGAGCGCCTTCCACTGGTGCGGGTAGAGGCTCACCACGGTCCGGGTCTCGGTGCCCTCCAGGGCCCGGGTGGTGAAGCCGTACGTGCTGGTCACCGTCCCGCCGGCCGGGTCGTACGCGTAGCCGAGCCGGGTGCCGGTGACGTGGGCGTGCGCGTACCGGCCGTAGGTCGCGGCGAGCTCGGCGCGCGACGCCGCGTCGGTGTTCGGGGTGGTGGGCAGCAGCGCGATCGAGAAGTAGCCCTTGCCGGCCAGGGTGGACGAGATCCGGCCGCTGGACACCGACCAGGTCGCGCCGCTCGGGGCGTACCCGACGTAGTCGTGGCCCTTGATGGTGAAGCCGATGGTGGCGCCGCTGTTCGACCAGACGGTCGGGCTGCCGCCGGTCGGGTTGAGCACCGTGTCGCCGCCGCTGGTCCGGAAGTAGGCGAAGGGCAGGCCGTGACCGATGGTGGCGCGCATGGTCCGGGCGCCGTCACTCCAGTACGGGGTGACTGTCCAGTCGGACCAGCCGTCGACCTTCACCACCGGGACGCCCAGGGCGGCGACGCCGACCCGGAAGTCCTCGGAGTAGGCGTACTTGTACTCGCCCACGCCGGTGGCGGTGCCGGTGACGGTCGGGACGGAGGTGGCCGAGAAGCCGAGGCCGTCGCTGAAGGTCTGATAGGAGAGCGGGTGCGCGTGCAGCGGCTCGCTGTACGCGCAGTTGGTCTTCTTCCACAGCAGGGACGACCACCAGTCGTTGGTGGGGACCGGGCCGGACGGCGCGTCGGCTGTGACGAACTGCCGGGGGTTGGTGGAGAGGTCGCCGCAGCCGGTGGGGAGGGGCCCCACCCGGTCGGTGGTGTAGCTGCCGGCCCCCACGGAGGCGGCCTGGGCGTCGGTGGTGGCGGCGACGGTGAGGCCGCCGAGGACGAGGGCGAGCGCGGTGGTGGCGGCGAGCGCCCAGGTGCGGTGTGGTGCAGGAGGTTTCACGGGTGCCTCCCATGCGTCGGGCCGGTCGGGGCCGGCCCGGAGCTCGTCGGAATTATGAGGTTTGTTATCCGAGAGAGCGCTCTCTCACGACCGGACGGTACCGATCGGCACGACGCACGTCAATGTGTCCGACCGGTTAAGCCGGGATGTCGCGTTTGGCCGGCCGGCGGGCTCGCTCCCACGCCGGCCCGGCCCGCCCACCGGGGGTGACCGGGTCGGTGCGGATCAGCGGGTGGCCGGGTCGGCGCGAGGTCAGCCGCCGCCGGAGGACGAGGACTTCTTCGGGCAGCCGTGCTCGCGCCGCCACTCGGTCACCTCGGCCGCCGGGGAGCGGTTGCCGCCCCGGCGCCACGAGTCGAGATAGCGGGCCGGCCAGACCACGCCCCGCCGGATCCACCAGTCGTCGTGGCCGGAGCACTTCGGGGAGAGCCCGAAGTGCAGGTGGCAGACGTTGTTCGCGTTGCCCGTCCGGCCGACCTTGCCGAGGGCCTGACCGGCGTGTACCCGGGTGCCCGCCGCGATCCCGTCGGCGATCGCGCTCAGGTGCGAGCCGTAGTAGCGCACCCCGTCGTCGCCGAGCAGCGAAACCGACAGGCCGCCGTTGTACGGCCCCAGCGGACCGCCCTTGCGGAACCGGTCCACCCGGGACACCTCCAGCACCTGGCCGTCGGTCACCGCCACCACCGGCTCGCCACAGTCGGCGAAGATGTCGGTGCCCGGGTAGCCCGAGTGCGTCGGGTGGTAGTCGACGTTGCCGGCCCGGACCGGGAAGACCCGCCGAAGATTCGTCCGGGTCGGGCTGGCCGACTGCGACGGCGAGGCCGAGGCGGCGGGCGACGACCGGGCCGAGGTCGCCCGCGTCGCCGTGGGCGCCGGCTGCTCGGCGGTCGCCACGCCGCTGGGCGGCACCCAGCCGCCGGTGGGCGCGGCGGCGGGCCGGTCACCGCCGGCGCAGCCGGCGGCCAGCGCCGGCGCCAGCAGCAGCAGGACCGGGAAGGCGGCGACGCGGCGACGTCGGGCGGATCGCGAGCGCATCCCGTCATCCTGGCAGACCAGTACGGTGGGGTGGGGTCCCGCGCCGGCCGCGTCGCGGGGGCGGCGATCCCTCCCACTGTAGTCACGCTGAGTGAAGGGGGCGCCGCCGATGCAGGGCCAGCCCGGCTATCCGGTCGACCCGGCCACGGGCCGCCCGCTGCCGCGGGTTCCGTCGGGGCTGTTCCCCGCCGGGCCGCCCCCGCGACCGACCTGGCGCGAGCCGCACCCGATCACCGGCAGCGGGGTCGCCATGGGCGGCGCGCTCGCCGCCGCCTGGCTGCTGCTGTTCGGTCTGCTCGGCCGCGACATGCCAAGTTATGCCTGGTGGACGGCGTTCGCGGGGGCCGCTGCCTGGCTCGCCGCGGCGCTGCTGGTCCGGTTCGGCGACCGGGGGGTGGCCGCCGGGATCGCCATCGTCACGGCGGGCGGCTGGAGCATCGCCGCGGCCGTGCTGGCGGTGCGCTGGGCGACCTCCGGCGACTGGCCGCTCTGGTGACCGCCGGACACGCTGCGTAGGTGCCACACTGCGCAACGAACGGCATCTTGACGTACCCGCTGTGACTGGGCACGCTCGCGGTATGGCCTGGATCACCCAGCAACTCGATCCCGAGCGCAGCCGTCGTCGCCAGCAGCTCATCGCCCAGCTGGCCGGTGCCCGCGCGGCCCAGCAACGGGACCGGCCGCGGCGGGTACGCACCGACAAGCTGCGCCAGCTGATCGCCACCCGCCGCCGCATCGCTGGCTGACTCCAGGCCGAGTTCCCCGGAATGACCGGCCCTTCGGGGCGTTGACCGGTCGCCTGCCGACCCGACCGGCTAACGTGCACGCGTAACGGGTCGGCGTGCTGTGCCGAGGCGATTTTTGGGGGGACCGTGTCGTACTTCGCTGCCGCGGCGGTGCGCGTCGAGGGTGGCTGGACCGCGGACGAGCTGAGCCTGCGGGGTGCCGCCGACCTCGACGAGGTGGCCGAGCGCCTGCGTGACGTCGAGCCGGACGCGGACCTGTCCCTGCTCTTCGTCGAGGTCGACGACACCTATCTGGTGGTCATGCGGCTGGACGACGGCGAGGACCTGCGGGTCTTCGGTTCGGACTCGGCGCTGGCCGAGGAGTCCCGGCTGGGCGCCCTGCTGGTCGGCGACCTCAAGACCTCGGTGACCGGGCTCGACGACACCGACGAGCCGGCGGCGCCCGCCGGCGGTTCCGCCGGGGACGAGGAGAGCGAGCAGCCGGCCGTCGACCCGGAGGCCGACCCGGTCGGGGACGCGGACCTCCTGGCCGACCTGGGCGTCTCCGCCCAACGCCTGCTCAACCTCTGTGCCCGGGAGGGCATGCTGCCGGGCGACGTCACCACCGAGGTGTGCCAGGTGCTCGGCTGCGCCGACGAGGTCGAGGAGCTGCGTGAGGTCTGAGCCGCCGTCCGGCGGGATCGAGCTGCCCGGCGGTGGCTCGCCGCTGGCGGGTGCCGCCGAACCGGCCGACGCCACCGACCCGGCACTGGGCACCGTACGCCCGGGACAGCCGACGCCCGGCGCGGCCGGGCGGGTCGGGCCGGGCGCCGACGAGGGGTTCGCCGAGTGGGCCGGGACGGGCCGCCGGCAGCGGCACGAGCTGTGGATGCGCCGGGCCGTCGAGGTCGCGGTCACCGGCCCCGAACCGCCCGCCGGGCCCGACGCGGTGGCCGACGACGTGCCGGTGGGCGCGGTGGTCTACGGGCCGGACGGCGCCGAGCTGGCGATCGGCCGCAACGAACGCGAACTGACCGGCGACCCCACCGCCCACGCCGAGGTGCTGGCGCTGCGCCGCGCCGCCGAACGGCTGGGCCGCTGGCGACTGGACGACTGCACCCTGGTGGTCACCCTGGAACCCTGCACGATGTGCGCCGGCGCGCTGGTGCTGGCCCGGATCGGCACGGTGGTCTTCGGCGCCTGGGAACCCAAGACCGGCGCCGCCGGCTCGCTCTGGGACGTGCTGCGCGACCGCCGCCTCAACCACCGCCCCGAGGTGTACGGCGGCGTCCTCGAAGCGGAGAACGCCGCCATCCTCCGCGCCTTCTTCCGGTAAGGCGGGGCCCCGCTCAACGTCTTCGGTAGAGGCGGGGCCCCCGCTCAACACCGAGGGATCAGGCGGGCACGGTGGCGGGTCGCAGCAAGGTGGCGGCCACCGCCCGGGCCGCGTCGGTCCACGGGGCCGGACGCATGGTGGCCGGATCGAGCCGCACGATGGACCGGGTCCCTTCGGCGTACCGGATGGCGCCGTCGACCGAGCGGAACTCGAAGGCGTACCGCGCGCTGCTGGTCCCGAAGTGGTCGAGCCAGAAGTGCACGCCCACCGGGCCGGTGCCCGTGATCGGGGCCCGGTATCTGATGGTGAACTCGCGCACCGCGTGGAACACGTCCGGGGCGCTGAGCTGCCCGCCGGTGAAGGAGACACCACGCTCTGCCCAGTAGGGCGTGAGGGCCCGCTCCAGCAGCACCGCGTACCGGGCGTTGTGCAGGATGCCCATGGCGTCGAGTTCGTCGAAGTGCACCGTGACGTGCTCGACGTGGCCGAACTCGACGACGGGCTGGTCGGCGATGGCGTGGCTCATGACAGGCCTTCCGTTAGCAGGGTCGGCTCGGGGCACAGGGCCCGTAGCCGGTTCAGCAGACCCTGGCGGGCCTGCCGGTAGGCGGTGTCGGGGTCCAGCATCCGGGAGCGCATCACGGCGCTGATCCCCAGCGCGTCGATCTCGTACGCCAGCTGCGGGACGTCCAGGTCCGCGGGGAGTTCGCCGAGGGCGACGGCCTCGTGGACGAGGCGTTCGAGGAACAGGGTCCAGCGGCCGTACGCGTCGACGAGCCGGTCCCGGACCGGGCCCGGCCGGGCATTGAACTCGAACTCGGTGTTGGCGAAGAAGCAACCGCCGGGAAGCACCCGCGCGGCATAGAAGTCGATCCGGGCCTCGTGCAGCGCCCGGATCCGTCGGACGCCCCGCGGGGCGTGCAGGGCCGGCTCGATGATCCACTCCTGCCACTGCTCGACGGCCCGGTCGACGGTGGCGAGCTGGAGGGCCTCCTTCGACCGCCAGTGCGCGAACAGGCCGGATTTGCTCACGCCGAGGGTGTCGGCGAGCTGCCCGAGGGAGAGCCCGTGCAGACCCGCCTCGGTGGCCAGGGCCACGGCCGCGTCCAGCACCACGGTCCGGGTGCGTTCGCCGCGGGCCAGGCGGCCGTCGATGGTCATGCGAGGAGCCTAGACGAAAAAGAACGACCGGTCGTACTTATTCTTGTGAGCTATGTCGCCGCCGCCCCGCCACCGGGACGGTGACGGGGCGGCGAGAGCTGCGGAAGGTTCAGGAGATCACGGTGTCGAGGCCGACCTCGACCATCTGGCTGAAGGTCTGCTCGCGCTCCTCGGCGGTGGTCTTCTCGCCGGTCTTGATGTGGTCGCTGACCGTCAGGATGGTCAGCGCGCGGGCCTTGAACCGGGCGGCGATGGTGTAGAGCGCCGCCGACTCCATCTCGACCGCCAGCACCCCGTAGTCGGCCAGGCTGTCGTAGAGGTCCGGCCGGTCGGTGTAGAAGGCGTCCGCGGCCAGGATCGGACCCACCCGCATGGTGATGCCGCGCCGCTCGGCCACCTCGACCGACGTACGCAGCAGCCCGAAGTCGGCCACCGGGGCGTAGTCGATCAGCCCGTCGAACCGCATCCGGTTCATGTTCGAGTCGGTGGACGAGCCGATCGCGGCCACCACGTCCCGCAGCCGCAGGTCCTCCGAGAGGGCACCGCAGGAGCCGACACGGATCAGGGTCTTCACGCCGTACTCGTTGATCAGCTCGTGGGCGTAGATGGAAGCGGAGGGCATGCCCATGCCGGAGCCCTGGACCGACACCTCGACGCCGTTCCAGCGCCCGGTGAAGCCCAGCATGCCGCGCACCGTCGAGTAGCACTTGGCGTCCTCGAGGTAGGTCTCCGCGATCCACTTGGCCCGCAGCGGGTCGCCCGGCATCAGGACCCGCTCGGCGATCTCTCCCGGCTTAGCGCCGATGTGCGTACTCATGGCAAAGATCCTGCCAGGCCGACCGGCGGGATACCGGTTCGGCGTCCCATCCGGTGGTCCTGTACCCTCGTCGGCGGTGGCGTGTCCGAGCGGCCTAAGGAGCACGCCTCGAAAGCGTGTGAGGGTTTACGCCCTCCGAGGGTTCAAATCCCTCCGCCACCGCTCGTGAAATGCGAGAACGCCCGGTCGATCCTCAGGGATCGGTCGGGCGTTCCGCTTCTGGTCTCAGTTCCGGTCTCAGTTGGGTTCAAGGTGCCGTTCATGGCCCTCTGCCGGTTTCTCCCACAGCAGCCGCCGACGCGCTGTGCGATGTCCCGGCGCACCTGAGTCGTGACGTGCTGGTACCGGACCGCCATTGCCGAGTTCGACCAGCCCATGATGCCCATCACCGCTCGCTCCGCCACGCCGAGGATCAGCAGCACCGTGGCGGCCGTGTGACGGGCGTCGTGCAACCGACCATCCCGTAGACCAGAGAGCTTGAGTAGAGGCTGGGGCAACCCCCGCTCCGCCGCAACTTCGCAGACAGCCTTGAACACGTAGATCTCGAAGGCAGACGTGGCGTCTCTCAAGGGGGCGCAGCACAGCATCCACTCGTGGTCGTGTGGCAACAGCCCGCCCACTTGGTTGTAGAAGATGTCTGCTTCGTCTGGTGCGTCAGGGTAACTTGCGCGGCTCGGAGAGATTGACGTAAAGGTTTGGTCGTAGGCCTGCGTGGCGAACTGAGCCGTCAGGCTCAGGAACTGGCGAATGTCGGGCTCGACAAGGGACCACTCTTCATAAGCCTGCGTGCATCGACATCTGCTGGGATCCCACGACGCCATGGACGGCAGGATACTCCACGCGCAGGTCAACATGCCTGCCCATTTCTTACAGGAAGCGGCCCGACAAGCGCTTGACATCAGCCGTTGACATCAACGGTGGCGGCCGAGGCCGGACGTTTGCGGACGGAACCCGCCGCAGACCCGGACCCAGTGGACGTCGGCACACGCTGCGATCTTTGCCGAAAGCGCCTTGTAAGCGAGACGTCGCCAAGGTTGACCCTCTTGGCCGCTTTCAGTGGAGCGAGGAGGTGCAACGACTGACAGCTGCCTATTGAAACAAGTTATCCCAAGGATCTCGGTTTGCTGGGTCCTCCGGCGGTCCCAACGCGCACAATGCGATGACCATGACCACCACCATGAACACCCAGGGCAGCCAGAGAGCTCCCCCCGTGGTCAAGTCCCAGAGTGCATCGGAAACAGGTTCCGAACCTTCTGATTTTTCCAGTCGGCGGCGTAGGCGGCGCTGCTGCATTGCAGGTCCCAGCCACTTCATCCACACGAAGGATCCCCACACCAACAAGACCAGTGCCCAGCCGAGGACTGATCCCAGGTGACCATCGGGGCTCTCGCCTAACAACTGGGCTAGGCGTTGCCCTAGCAGGTACGGCATGACTGCGAGCAGGGCAAGCAGCAACATCCCGATGATCAGGCCTATCGCTCCCATCGGCTAGATCCCTCCCCTGAAGATGCTCACGCCCGTGAGCCAACGTGGCCCTCCGAAGTCCGTAAGGGGGCGACCGTACAGCATGGAGCGGGCTGGCCGCCGCAGCCAGACACCCCAGGCTGAGGGCAGCGAGGAGGCAGCGAAAGCCTCAACGACGGCTGGGGAGGTCCATCAATAAGCCGCAGGCAGCAGTTGCCCAGCATCGCTGCTTCGCGCGGAACCTCACTCGCCGACAACCTGCACCCGGATCCCCCCGGCGGGCGTCGGGTAGGGGCTCCGTCTCGGCCTGGTCGCTGTGATCACTGGCCCCGACCATCGTTGAGTCCGGGGCGTTTTCAAGCGACCGTGCAGCCGCAAGGAGTCGACAAAACAGGGCCTACTTGCCCAGCCCGGCTCCGAGTTCTACTCGAAGCCGGCGAACGAGATCGCGCAGGAGGTTGATCGCTTCCCCGTCGTGAGAACCGTCGGTCGCTGGTTCGATGCGCCTGATTCTTGTGATGAGCGCCTCCGCTACTACAACCGTCTTCTCATCGCACAGCAAGTAGAGCGCTGATCGGCCATCCTGGGCGCGTGCCCACTCGGTGACTTCGTCCGTGTCAATTGGCCCGGCAGACGTGAGCCTTCGGCGACGGTCATATACCGCTCCCGTAGCTCCGATGAAGTCGATGGCAGCCCGCAGCTTTTGATCGCGCAGCCAGCGTTGGTGTTCCGCCCGCCGCTGGAGCCACCCGCCTAGGGCAACGCCCGTGAGCCCGAGCAGAGCGCCGATCACGCCGGCCAGTAGGTTGTCCACAGTGGCAACCTAGTCAATCAGGTTCGGATTGGCAGCACGCTAAGGGACAGGACGTCCCGATTATCGTGCCGCCATTGAACACCGATAGGGCTATCCGACGCCCGCTTGCTTAGCTTAGGTTCGCGCGTCGGCAGGTCAGCAATACCGGCTCACGTATAGCTGGCCACGCTGTTAGCGCCGTGCCGACAGCAACACTGACAGCAACGTCGCTGGGCGGCGACGCGGGACGAGCACAGGGAGAGACGCCGCTCCGAGCCCACGGCTCGTCTCAGACAAGCGCGGACATGGTGCACAGAGCTTGTAAGTGAATGCTCAGCGCAGCCTGGGGTCACTCACCGGCCCCGGTTCCAGAGCGAGGCGCTGGCGAGGGCCGTGAGAGCTCCGCGCTCCAGAGCGACGGCGGTCTCTCTGTCAGCCGTCGTGGCCCAGCTGATGTGAAGGTCCGCGTGATGGATGGCATCTTGAGCCCACGATGCGGCCCTACGCGGATGTCCCGCCTCGACCTCAGCCACTCGCTGCCGTAGCCACTCCAAGTCAGAGAGGGCGCGGTCGAGTGCGGCCTCGCCGAGTCCACTAACGGCGGCCTTGCCGCGGTAGTAGACCGTGAGACGGCCCTTGATGCCCTGACCTCGGCGCTCGCCTGCCATGCCGACGTAGACCAGCGGCCCGGTGGCCGTGTGGCGCGCGAGGTACACACCAGGCAACCGTGGCGCCTGCTGAATCGCGAGTGCGAAGGGCATCCACGGGGACCAGGTTGCGAGGTCGGCGATCAAGCCGAAGGCGTCGACCATGTCGGGATGCTGCACCGAAGTGCGCGAGCGGGCAAGCGGCCGGCCGCGCAGCAGCCAGCAAAAGCCCACGAGTCAGCCGAATGTCAACGAACGCCGTGGTAGTGAGCGATGCCAACGGTCAAAGCAGGCAAGACGCCGCCCAGGGCTGGACCACAGGGAACGACAACTGCCGACACTGGCGGACAACATCGACCCACCGGTTCAACCCATGGATCCCTTCCTTGGAACACCGCCTTGACATCTATCCTAGAAGGGCTACCTTGAGTGCATGACAAGCCTCGATCTCCCGCGACTGATCCCGACGGGCACGTGCTGGTGTGGCTGTGGCAACGAGACAGGCATCGGCTCGTTCTTCGCTCAAGGTCACGACAAGATTGCCGAAGCCGCCCTCGTGGCTGCCGAATACGGCGGCCAAGTGGCCCAACTCCTGCATAAGCACGGCTATAACCCTGGGCGATCAGTCATCCACGAAGCTGTGCAACGCAACGACAGGTGGGTGTCCTGCCCTAAGCCTGGCTGCTGGTACAAGGGTGCTGAGGCAAGCGTCAACGGTCACCGGCGGAAGTACTCTCACTAACGCATCTCACCGCCTCGCCCCGATTAGAGCGGCCGGGGACGGAGTCATGGCCAATCCGTCGGCAGCGCCCTGTCTGTCAGGGTGAGTTGAGGCCAGCGGCTCATAGCAAGTCCGCCGGACAGGGCGAGTTCAGGATCGAGAAGCGTTGAATACTGCTGTTGA
>NZ_JBFAID010000063.1:0-36391 GCF_040654475.1 Micromonospora sp. NPDC050686 | reverse complement strand
CGCCGGCGCCGGCGCCGGCGGGGGCGGGGGCGGGGGCGGGGGCGGGGGCGGTGCGATGGCGGGGGCGGCGAAGCGGCGGCGAAGCGGTGGCCGTGGCAGAGCGGTGGTAGAGGCGCGGTGGTGAGCGGGGGCGGCGCTCAGGGGCGGGGCTGGGGCGTGGCGGTGGGGCCCTTGACCACCGGCCGGCCGTCGGTCCACACCACCTCGTCCAGCCAGACCTGCCGACCCGGGTCAGCGCTGCCCTCCTGCCCCGGCGGCCAGGCGTGGTAGAGCAGCCAGGTGCGCCCGCCGGACACCACCAGCGAGGCGTGGCCGGGGCCGGCGGCCACGTCGTTGGTCCGCAGGATCGGGTTCTCCTCGGCCTTGCGGCACGGGCCGGCCGGACCGTCGCAGATCGCGTAGCCCTCGGCGTAGTCGGCCCGGTCGTAGGCGTTGGCGGCGAAGAAGAGGTACAGCCGCCCGTCCTGCCGGTGGAAGAACGGCCCCTCGATCAGGGTGCCCTCCCACGGCTCGGTCTGCCGCAGCAGCTTCGCCGGCTCACCCACCAGCTGGAGGCCGTCCGGGGAGAGGCGCTGCGACCAGAGCCAGGTGTCCACCCCGATCGCGTTGCCGTCGTTCTTCCACAGCAGCCAGAGGCTCCCGTCGGCGTCCCGCCACGGGCTGGCGTCGATCGACCCGCCCAACTCCGGCTGGCAGACCAGCGGCCCGGTGGAGTCGTCCCGGTACGGGCCCTGCGGGCGGTCGGCCACCGCCCGCCCCACGCACTGCCGGCCGGAGGCGCGGTCGGCGACGGTGTAGTAGAGCAGGTACCGGCCGGCGGCCAGCTCGATCGCCTCCGGCGCCCACGTCCTGCCCGCGTCCGCCCAGTCGGGCAGCGCCGGCAGGGCGTCCCCGGCCTCGGTCCAGTCGACCAGATCCGGCGAGGTGAGCACGGGGACGTTCCGGCCGCCGCTGTTGGTGTGGAACAGGTACCAGGTGTCGCCCACCCGGATCGCCTGCGGGTCGGGGGCGTCGGTCGCCACGACCGGGTTGGTGAACATCCGGGCGTCCTCCTCCGTACTCGATGGGTCTGCTCCCGAACCGCAACCGGCGGCCAGCAGCGCGGCGGCGACGGCCGCCGCCGCGCGTCGACGGGCGGTCATCCCTTCAGGCCGCTGCGCGAAACACCCTGGATGATGTGCCGCTGGGCCGCCACGAAGAGAATCAGCACCGGCACGCTGGCCAGCACCGCCCCCGCCATGATCACCGGATAGTCGGTGACGTAGGCGCCCTGGAGCAGGCCCAGCCCCGGCGGCAGGGTCAGCCGCTCCGGGCTGAACAGCACGTAGATCGGCCAGAGGAAGTCGTTCCAGTTGGTCAGGAACGACAGCACCGCGAGGGTGGCCAGGGCCGGCTTGGAGAGCGGCAGCAGCACCCGGGCGAAGACCTGCCAGTGGTTCGCGCCGTCCAGCACCGCCGCCTCCTCCAACTCGGCCGGGATGGAGAGGAAGAACTGCCGCAGGAAGAACACCCCGAAGGCGCTGGCCGCACCGGGCACGATCACCACGGTCAGGGTGTCCAGCCAGCCGAGTCGGTCGGTGATCACGAAGTTCGGGATGATCAGCGAGGTCGGCGGGATGAACAGCGTGCCCACGATCAGCGTGAAGCCGACCCCCCGGCCGCGGAAGCGCAACCGGGCCAGCGCGTACGCGGCCATCGAGGCCGTCACCAGCACCAGCAGCGCGTGCAGCGTGGCGGCCAGCATGCTGTTGAGGAACCAGCGCAGCACCGGGTTGGCGGTGTTGCCCAGGATCTGCTCGTACCCGTAGGTGGAGAACGGATTCGGCAGGAAGCCCGGCGGGATCCGCTGCGCGTCGCCGTAGGTCTTCACCGAGGTGATGGCCATCCAGACCAGCGGAGTCAGGAAGATCAGGGCCAGGAGCACCAGGAGCCCGTAGCGCGCGGAACGGTGCAGAGTCGTCATCGTGGGCCCCTCAGTCTTCCCGGTACCGGAAGAACCGGAAGTTCACCAGGCTGATCACGGTGAGCGCCAGCGCGAAGACGATGCTCATCGCGGCCGCCCGACCGGCGTCGTTGTCCCGCAGGCCCTCGTCGACGATCCGCCAGACCACCGTCCTCGTCTCCTCACCCGGTGCGCCCTGGGTGATGAGGAAGGACTGGCCGAAGACGTTCGCCGAGGCGAGGATCGTGGTGGTCAGCACGAAGAGCATGACCGGGCGCAGCCCCGGCAGGGTGACGTTGCGGAACCGGTCCCAGCCGTTCGCCCCGTCGACCCGCGCCGCCTCGTACAGCTCCGGCGAGATGTCCTGCAGGCCGGCCAGGTAGATCACCGCGTTGAAGCCCGAGGTCCACCAGACGGTCACCCCGACCAGCGACACCCAGGCCCACGGCACGTCGGTCACCCAGGGGGTGTCCGCGGGCAGCCCCACCGCGCCGAGCAGCCGGTTGACCAGGCCCAGGTTGGCGTCGAGCAGGAACCGCCAGAGCAGGCCGATGACCGCCACCCCGAGCACGTACGGGGCGAAGTACACCGCCCGGAAGAACGTACGGCCCGGGAACGACCGGTTCAGCAGCAGCGCCAGCCCCAGCGGGATGACCACCAGCAGCGGCACCGAGAAGACCGTGAAGATGGCGGTGGCCTTGACGCTCGACCACCAGTCGCCGTAGATCGCCGACTCGCTGTCGAACAGGTCCCGGTAGTTGTCCAGCCCGACGAAGGGCCGGTTGGGCAGTTGCAGGTCCCACTGGTGCACGCTCAGCCACAGGCCGAAGAGGATCGGCAGCAGGCCGAAGGTGACGAAGAGCAGCAGATACGGCGCGAGGAAGAGGTACGGGGTCGCGCGGCTGCCCCGCTGCGTCACGCCCCGGCGGCCCTTCCCGCCCGCCGGGGGCGGCGCCTCCTCGCGCGCCGCCCCGACCTCGATCACGTCCGCCACGGAGGATCAGCTCCCGTACTTCTTGCGGTTGTCCTCAAGCTGCTTGTTGGCCTTGGCGACCCCGTCGTCCAGGGCCTGCTTCGGCGACTTCTTGTTCAGGGCCGCCTCGTTGAAGGAGTTGTAGAAGGTCAGGATGACCTCGCCGAGACCGGGGGTGGCCGGCGGGAACGCCGCGTAGTCCAGCTCCACGGCCAGGGTGGAGACGTTCGGGATGGCCTTGAAGTCGGCGCCCTCCCGGACCGCCTTGCGGGCGGGGATCTGGCCGCCCTTGGCCCAGTCCAGCGAGTGCTCGCTGAGCCAGTTGATGAAGACCTTCGCGCCGGAGACCTTGTTGTTGTCGGCGGCACGCTGCTTGACGATGGTGAAGTTGTGCGAGTTCGCCCAGGCCGCCGGCTGGCTGCCGATCTGCGGCAGGGGGGCGACGCCGATCTGCGCGTTCGGGTCCTTGGCGATGTCGTTGATCTGCCAGATGCCGTTCCAGTTGAACGCGTTCTTGCCGGCCTTGAGCGCCAGGTAGTCCGCGTCCTGACCGACGTTGGCCGGCGAGTAGCCCTGCTTGATCATGTCGACCAGCCAGGTGCACGCCTCGACCGCCGGGTCCGAGTTGAAGGTGGCCTTCTGCACCTCGCCGTCGAAGAGCGTGCCGCCCCACTGGTGCAGCAGCGAATAGAAGGTCATGCCACCGGTGAACTGGAAGGGGCTGACCCAGAAGCCCTGCACGCCGGCCTTCTTCAGCTCGGCCAGCGCGGCGGTGTAGTCGTCCTTGGTCGTCGGGGGCTTCTCCGGGTCGAGGCCGGCCTTCTGCATGACCGACTTGTTGTAGTAGAAGCCCAGCGGGTGCATGTCCAGTGGGATGCCGTACCGCTTGTCGTTGTAGAGGCCGCCCTTCCAGACGGTCGGGGCGAAGTCGCCCTCGTTGAGCTCCAGTGCCTTGGCGACGTCGTCCAGCTCGTTGATGACGCCGCGGGCGGCGAAGGTCGCCAGCTGGTCCATGTGCATGACGGCGATGTCCGGACCGTTGCCGCTGGAGACCGCTCCCGGCAGCTTGCTGTAGTAGTCGTCCCACTGGTACGTGGTGACCGCCACGGCGATGTTCTGGTGCTCGGTGTTGAACTGCTGCACCAGCTTCTTGAAGATGTCGCCGTCGCCGCCGGTGAAGCCGTTCCACAGCTTCAGGTCCACCTTGGGCCCGGTGTAGTCCTTGCCGCCGTTGCCCGCGGCGCCGCCCGACGTGGTGGCGCTGCCGCCGCCGCAGCCGGCGAGGGTCAACGAGGCGGCCGCGCCGAGACCGACGCCGAGGCCGAGCAGGCGCCGTCGGCTCAATTCGTTCTGGATCATGGGGTTTCTCCTTGGGGGACGGGAAGGAATGGTCCCTGGTCAGCGCCGGGTGGTGAAGCGCAGCACGTGCCAGGAGACCGCGGGCAGGCGCACCGAGCACCGGCCGGCGTCGAGGGCGGGGGTGGGCAGTGCCCGGGGCGTCACCCGGTCGGGCTCCGCCTCGGTGTTGATCGCTTCCGGGTCGTCCCCGGCGGCGAGGGCCAGGTGTTCGAGGGCGCGCAGGCCCGGCAGCCCGCGGAGGTCGAGGTCGAGAGGCAGGTCCTCGGCGCCCCGGTTGACCGCGAAGACGGTCAGCTCGCCGGACTCCTCGTCGTGCACGGCGACGGTGTCCAGCACCGGGACGGCACCGTATCGCTTGGTCTCGTAGTCGGGGCAGACCGGCTCGGTGCGCAGCACCGTGCCGCGGGCGTACCGGGCGGTCAGGGCGAACGGGTGGAAGATGCTCTGCCGCCAGGCCGGCCCGCCGGTGCGGGTCCGGATCGGGGCGATCACGTTGGCCAGTTGCGCCTGGCAGGCCACGCCCACCCGGTCGGCGTGCCGGAGCAGGGTGATCAGCAGGTCGCCGACCACCACCGCGTCGACCGCGGTGAAGTCGTCCTCGATCAGCGCCGGCGCCTCCACCCAGCCGCGCCGGTCCAGGTCCTTCTGGAGGCGGGACTGGTACCAGACGTTCCACTCGTCGAAGGAGATCTTGAGCTTGCGCGTCTGCCGTTGCTTGGCGGCCACGTGGTCGGCGGTGGCGACCACCTCGGTGATGAAGTTGTCCATGTCGACGGCCGAGGCCAGAATGCTGGCCCGGTCGCCGTCGGACGGGTCGTAGTAGGTGTGCGCGGAGATGTAGTCGACGTGCTCGTAGGTGTGCTCCAGCACCGTCGCCTCCCAGGAGGCGAAGGTGGGCATCTGCCGGTTGGAGCTGCCGCAGGCGACCAGGCTGATCGACGGGTCGATCAGCTTCATCGCCCGTGCCGTCTCGGCGGCGAGTCGGCCGTACTCGTCGGCGGTCTTGTGCCCCACCTGCCACGGCCCGTCCAGCTCGTTGCCGAGGCACCAGAGCCGCACCCCGTACGGCTGCTCGGCGCCGTGCTTGCGGCGCAGGTCGGACAGCTGGGTGCCGCCCGGGTGGTTGGCGTACTCCAGCAGGTCGCAGGCCTCCTGCACGCCGCGGGTGCCGAGGTTGACCGCCATCATCGGCTCGACGTCGGCCTCGGCGGCCCAGGTCATGAACTCGTTCAGCCCGAAAGCGTTGGTCTCGACGGTCTTCCAGGCCAGGTCGAGCCGGCGCGGCCGGTCGCCGACCGGGCCCACCCCGTCCTCCCAGCGGTAGCCGGAGACGAAGTTGCCGCCCGGGTAGCGGACCACGGAGACGCCCAGTTCGCGGGTCAGGTCGAGCACGTCGCGGCGCAGGCCGAGTGGGTCGGCCGCCGGGTGGCCGGGCTCGTAGACACCGCCGTAGACACAGCGCCCCATGTGCTCGACGAAGGAGCCGAAGAGCCGTCGATCGGCGGCGCCGATCGCGAAGGCCGGGTCGATGGTCAGCTGAGCGACGTGCAAGGGGTGCCACCTTTCCTCACCTGTGTCGGGTGACTGCGATCACCCGTACGCCAGGTTTCTACAACGTTGTAAGCAACGTTGTAAAGGCCCTGTTACACGATAGAGTCCTGACCTGGAACCCGCAGGAGGGACGAGGCCGTGCGACACAGACTCAAGGACGTGGCCGAACGGGCCGGGGTCTCGGTCAAGACGGTCTCCAACGTGGTGAACGGCTACCTGCACGTCCGGCCGGACACCCGGGCCCGGGTCGAGGAGGCCATCGCCGAGCTCAACTACCGGCCCAACCTCTCCGCCCGGAACCTGCGCAAGGGCCGCACCGGAGTGATCGCGCTGGCCGTCCCGGAACTGGACATCCCGTACTTCGCCGAGTTGGCCCGGCACGTGGTCACCGCCGCCGCCGAGCACGGCTGGACGGTGCTGATCGACCAGACCGGCGGCGGCCCGGAGCAGGAGCGGAAGGTGGCCGGCGGGATCGGCGACCACCTGATCGACGGCCTGATCCTCAGCCCGCTGGCGCTGACGGCCGAGGACCTCGCCGGCCTGGCCGGCATGCCGATGGTGCTGCTCGGGGAGCGGATCGACCACGGGCCCGCCGACCATGTGGCGATCGACAACGTGGCCGCCGCGCACGCGGTCACCGCGCACCTGATCGGGCTGGGCCGGCGGCGGATCGCGGCGATCGGCGCCCAACGCACCCCGGAGGGGGTCAGCGCGCGGCTGCGCCTGGCCGGCTACGCCGCCGCGCTGGCCGAGGCCGACATCGGGTACGACGAGCGGCTGGTGGCGCCCGCGCCGGCCTGGCACCGCGCGGACGGCGCGACCGCCCTGCGCCACCTGCTGGCCTCCGGCGTACGCCCCGACGCCGTCTTCTGCTTCAACGACACCCTCGCCCTCGGCGCCCTGCGCGCCCTGCACGAGGCCGGCCTGCGGGTGCCCGAGGACGTGGCGGTGGCCGGCTTCGACGACATAGAGGACGGCCGCTTCTCCGTGCCCACCCTCACCACCATCTCCCCCGACAAGGAACGCATCGCCCGCCTCGCGGTCGACCTCCTGGCCAACCGCCTGACGGGAGACCCCGAAGCCCCACCCCAGGAACTGACCGCCCCCCACCACCTCATCCCCCGCGAATCCACCACCCCCTGACTGACGCGGGCGTGGGGGCGGGGCCGGGTGGGCTGTCAGTCGAAGAAGCGGGAGAGGTGGGCGGGATCTGGGGGTGGGTCCTGGGGGGCCAGGGGGGTCAGGTCAGCGAAGATGCTGGCGCCGTCGCAGCCGGCGTGCAGGGGGTACCAGCGGGGGGTTCCCGGTGGGCGCTGGACGCAGATGCCCTTGATCGTCTGCACGTCCAGGAAGCGGACGTGGGTCGGGTCGGCCACCGCGTTGACGTGCCGCCACCAGGGGCTCATCACGTGCAGCACGCCGCCCGGCCGCAGCACCCGGTGGCACTCGTCCACCAGCGGCAGGAAGTCGAGCAGGTGCTCCAGGATGTGCACCGCGAAGAGCACGTCCACCGAGTCGTCGGCCAGCGGCAGCGAGCCGGACAGGTCGGCGACCGCGTCCACCCCGGCCGCCGGGAAGATGTCCAGGCCCAGGTTGCCCGGCCACTGCTTCTGGCCGCCGCAGCCCAGGTCCACCACCACCGGGTCCCGGCCGGCTGTCCGGACCCGGCACCAGACCCCGTACACCCCGGCGAGCCGGCCCACCAGCTCGCGGACCCGGCGCAGCTCGGCCGGGTCGGCCGCCTCGCCGGTCACATGCGCGACCCCACGGTCGAACCGCACCTCGACCCCGGTCCCGCGCAGCCGCTCGTCGTGCCGGACCTGCTCGGCCCAGGTCTCGGTGAGAAACCCGTCCACCGCCCGCAGCCGTTCGACTGAGGGTGGGTGCGGTGCCATCGCGACCATCCGGGCCACCTCCCGCCGCCCGTTACCCGCATCCTCGCCCGATATGCCACCGGCGGCCGATGCCTGCCCGGTCAGCCCGCGATCGTCCGCCGGGTGGTACGGCCGGCCGACCGCATCCGCTGCCGGGGCTGCGGCGCGGGCGGCTTGGGCCGCTTGAGGTGGTACCGGTGCAGCTCGCTGTTGCCGGCCAGCGACGGGTCCTCGCTCATCGCCACCAGCTCCCAGCCCTGGTCACCGGCCCGGTTCAGGTGGGCCAGCGCGGTGTCGCCGTACGGCGTGACGTCCACCATCGAGCCGTCCGGGCCGTACCAGATGAAGACGATCTCCCAGCCGATGTCGGTCGACGCGGCCTGGCGGCGGCGGACCAGCAGCGCGTACTCCCACTTGAGCATGGAGTCATTGTCACCCCGGGTGGCCCCGCCGGCACAGATCAGCCCTCGGTGATCCGCCCGGCGTCCACCCGCAGTCGCCGGTCGACGTGCACCGCCTCCAACATCCGCCGGTCGTGGGTGACCAGCAGCAGGGTGCCCCGGTAGCCGGCCAGTGCCGATTCGAGCTGCTCGATGGCGGGCAGGTCCAGGTGGTTGGTGGGCTCGTCCAGCACCAGCAGGTTGACCCCGCGGCCCTGGAGCAGGGCCAGCGCCGCCCGGGTCCGCTCACCGGGGGAGAGCGTCGCCGCCGGGCGCAGCACGTGCGCCGCGCGCAGGCCGAACTTGGCCAGCAGCGTCCGCGCGTCCGCCGGCGACAGCTCGGGTACGGCCCGCCGGAACGCGTCGAGCAGCGGCTCGTCGCCGAGGAACAGCCCGCGGGCCTGGTCGACCTCGCCGACCACCACCCCGGGGCCCAGCGTGGCCTGGCCGGCGTCCAGCGGCAGCCGGCCCAGCAGCGCCCCGAGCAGCGTGCTCTTGCCGGAGCCGTTCGCCCCGGTGATCGCCACCCGGTCGGCCCAGTCGATCTGGAGGGTCACCGGGCCGAGGGTGAAACCGCCCCGGCGTACGACGGCGTCGCGGAGCGCGGCCACCACGGCGCCGGCGCGGGGCGCGGCGGCGATCTCCATCCGCAGCTCCCACTCCTTGCGCGGCTCCTCGACCGCCTCCAGCCGCTCGATCAGCCGTTCGGTCTGCCGGGCCTTCGCCGCCTGCTTCTCGGTGGCCTCGGCCCGGAACTTGCGGCCGATCTTGTCGTTGTCGGTGGCCTTGCGCCGGGCGTTCTTCACGCCCTTCTCCATCCAGGCGCGCTGGGTGCGGACCCGGGCCTCCAGGTCGGCGCGGGTGTCGGCGTACTCGTCGTACTCGGCCCGGGCGTGCCGGCGGGCCACCTCCCGCTCCGCCAGGTACGCTGCGTAGCCGCCGCCGTAGTGCCGGATCTGCTGCTGGGGCAGGTCCAACTCCAGCACCCGGTTGACCGTGCGGGTGAGGAACTCCCGGTCGTGGCTGACCAGCACGGTGCCGGCGCGCAGCCCGGTGACAAACCGCTCCAGCCGCTCCAGCCCGGCCAGGTCCAGGTCGTTGGTCGGCTCGTCGAGCAGGAAGACGTCGTACCGGCTGAGCAGCAGCGAGGCCAGGCCGGCCCGGGCCGCCTGCCCGCCGGACAGGGCGGTCATCGGATGTGCCAGGTCCACGGCCAGCCCCAGCTCGGCGGCCACCTGCTCGGCGCGTTCCGCCAGGTCCGCGCCGCCGAGGCCGAGCCAGCGCTCCAGCGCCTCGGCGTACGCGTCGTCGGCGCCGGGCGCCCCGGCGGTGAGCGCCTCGGTGGCGGCGTCCAGGGCGGCCTGCGCCGCGGCGACCCCGGTACGCCGGGCCAGGAAGTCCGCGACCGTCTCGCCCGGCCGGCGCTCGTGCTCCTGCGGCAGGTAGCCGACGGTGGCGGTGGGCGGGCTGAGCGAGACGCCGCCCCGCTCCACCGGCTGGAGTCCGGCCAGGGTACGCAGCAGCGTCGACTTGCCCGCGCCGTTCATCCCGACCAGGCCGACCACGTCGCCCGGGGCGACCACCAGCTCCAGGTCGGCGAAGAGCAGCCGGTCACCGTGGCCGGCGGAGAGGTCCTTGACGATCATCGTGGCGCTCATGAGAAGGCCGAGCCTACCGGTGGGCCCCGCGCCGGCCGGCGGGTTTCCCCGGGTGCCGGGACGGACCGATCGCCGCACCCGGCGGCACGGCCGCCGATCACGAGGCAGACTCACACCCGTGGTGACCACTCTGGCGATCGACTGCGGTGGGGGCGGGATCAAGGCGTCGGTGCTGGACGGCGCCGGCACCATGCGGGCCCGCCCGCTGCGGGTGCCCACGCCGTACCCGTTGCCGCCGGCGCTGTTCGCGAAGACGCTGGTGGAGCTGGGTGGGCGGCTGCCGGCGGCGGACCGGGTGACGGTCGGCATGCCGGGCATGATCCGGCACGGCGTGGTGGTGGCGACGCCGCATTACGTGACCCGGTCGGGCCCGCGCAGCAAAATCGACCCCGGGCTGCTCGCCGAGTGGTCCGGGTACGACGCCCGCAGCGCCCTCGCCGAGGCGTTCGGGGTGCCGGCGCTGGTGCTCAACGACGCCGAGGTGCACGGTGCCGGGGTGGTCGCCGGGACGGGCTGCGAGCTGGTGCTGACCCTGGGCACCGGGCTGGGCAGCGCGCTCTTCGACGGCGGGATGCTCGCCCCGCACCTGGAGCTGTCGCACGCGCCGGTGCGCTGGAACACCACCTACGACACGTACGTGGGGGAGCCGGAACGCCGGCGCCTGGGCGACGCGTTCTGGTCGCGGCGGATCCGGCAGGTGGTGGAGGGGCTGCGCCCGGTGTTCCACTGGGATCGGCTCTACCTGGGCGGCGGCAACTCCCGGCTGATCCGGCCGGAGCAACTGGCCCGGATGGGCGACGACGTCGTGGTCGTACCCAACACGGCCGGGATCGTCGGCGGTGTCCGCGCCTGGGACCTGGTGGGGTACCGCTACGACCCCACCCGCTGACCCCGCCGGCGCCCCGGGGAACAGTCGCGGTACTGCTGATGTTGTGCCAGCGTCGGGGCAATGGCGGCGGGAGACGAGGGGGTGGGGGCGATGGATCTGCTGGCGGAGTACCGGCGGGCGACCATGTTCTTCGAGGCGGGCGACCCGACCGGAGCGGCCCGGCTGCTGGAGCCGATCGTCGAGGCCGAGCCCGGCAACTCCTCGGTCCGCCAACTGCTGGCCCGCGCGTACTTCCAGTCGGCCCAGCTCACCCGGGCCGAGGAGCAGCTGCGCGAGCTGGTCGACCGGGACCCGAGCGACCACTACGCGCACCACGTGCTGGGGCGGACGCTGGAGCGGATGAACCGGCACACCGACGCGCTGCGGCACCTGCGCATCGCGGCGGCCATGTACTCGACCAACGACGACTATACGACCGCGCTGCGGCGGGTCGAGGGCAAGGTCGGCGGTCGCTGACGCACGAAGGGCAGCCCGGGCGGGCTGCCCTTCGTGGTACCTAGGATGGACGGGTGAAGCTCAAGCTCGACCTCCACGACATCTACAACCGGGGCCACGACATCGACCGCGCGCTGCGCGGGATCATGGACGAGGCGGTGGCGAAGAAGGCCACGCTCGTGGAGATCATCCCGGGCAAGGGTTCCGGGCAGCTCAAGAAGAAGGTGCTGCGCTTCCTCGACCAGAAGGACGTCAAGCAGCTCTACCACCGGGTCGAGAAGGACTCGAAGAACTTCGGCCGGTTGTTCGTGCACTTTCGCTGGAAGTAAGAGCCTCGGCTTTCCAGCCTTGCGCGCTACTCCCGACACAGATCCTGGCCTGCGGAAACGCCTTCCATTGGCTTCCGGCGTCTTTCGCCGTTACTCGCGCTCACTTGTGCCGGATCTGTGCCCGGCCCTGAACGTGGGGGTTGCCGGCGAGTGCGAAAGTCACACGCACCGTCTGGCTGGCCTGAGTCACCAGCGCTGTGGTGACGGCGGTGCTCGTTTGGCGAACTGGGCTGGCCGCCAAAGGCGCGGCGGCCCTCGGCGTCGGTGTCGGCCTCGCGGCGGCGGATGTCCCGGAGCGCCGGCGTCAGGTCGCTGTCGTCGAGGATCTGGAACCCACAGCGGATGTACCGTTCGATCTGACCACGCCCCCGATGGCGGTGGAGGGTGGGGGCTGCCCCGGCCTCCGCAATGATTCGAAAGCCGGGGCAACAGCAAAGGAGGATCAGGCAGACCGGGGGACCCGGTACGCCAGGTGGGTGACCTCGTTCCCCTCGACCACTCGGAACGGTCCCGCCAACTGCACCGGCCCGATCCCCAGCCCGGAGAAGAACGGAATCCCGTCCCCGAGCAGCACCGGCACCAGATCCACGTGCACCTCGTCGAGCAGCCCGGCCTCCAGCACCTGCCGGGCGATGGTCCCGCCGTTGACCCCGACCTCCTTGCCCCCGGCCAGCTCCCGTGCCCGCGAGACCGCCCGCTCGATGCCGTCGGTGACGAACACGAACGACTCGCTCTCGGCGTCCCAGCCGTCGGGCACCCGATGGGTCACCACGACGACCGGCACGTCCATCGGGTGCCGGCCGCCCCAGCCGTTGGTCAGGTCGAACAGGGTGCGGCCGACGACCAGCGCCCCGGTCCGCTCGATCAGCGCGCGCAGGTGTTCGGCGCTGGCCGCCGACGTACGGAAGGTCATGTCGGGGTGGGCCGTCGGCGTCTCCACGTCGCCGTTGCCGTACCACTGGAAGAGGTGCTCGAACCCGCCGTGCGACGCGTTCGCGATGTAGCCGTCCAGGGACATGGTCGCGCCGGTGGTCACCTTGGTCATCGTGTGCTCCTCGGGTCTTGTTCCTTACCTTCACCCGGGGTAGAAGCTGGCCGGCTGCTCCTCGACATCCGCGCCAGAGAAATCTCTAGAACTCGTACGTGTGGGCCACCGCCAGCATCTCCGAGCTGTGCGAGCCGACGATCCCGACGTCCGCCGGGCGGGCCTGGAAGCCGGGCAGCCCGGCCAGGCCGTCGCTGGCGTCCATCGCCCGCAGCGTCACCCGGTCGCCGCGCTGGTCGAGGGTCAGGGTGATCTCGACGCCCTCCGGTGGCGGCGCGTGGAAGACCACCCCCCACCAGCCCCCCTCGTCACGGTGGCTGACCGGGATCTCCACCGGTACCCCTGCCACACCGGCCGAGAGCACGCCGGCGCTGCCCAGCGTGGACATCTCTACGTGCAGCGACGTCAGCCGGACCGGTCGCTTCGGGATCAGGCGTAGCCGCAAGGTCCGCTCCCCGCTCGCGGAAGTGGTGTCGGCGAGCACCTCCAGCTTCGGGGCGGGCAGGTCCGCCGCCGGGGCCGGGCCGGCGCGCAGTTCGCCGTCGCCCAAGGCGGGGAACTCGTCGGCGACGCCGACCCTGCCGTCGACGTACCGGTCGGTCCAGGGCTGCGGGTCGTCCTCGTGGCTGAGCCAGCGGGCCTGGCCGGTGTTGGTGTCGAGGGCGTACATCAGATGGGTGGGCACGGGGTGCGCGGCGTCGAATCGGTCCACGGCCAGGCCGACCGCGGCGAGCACCACGGCGGCGAGCCCGGCGGCGGCGGCCGGCAGCGCGCCGGCGCGGCGGGCCCGCAGCGCGACCAGGCCGCGCTGCCCGCCGGCCTCAGGGTGCAGCAGGTCGAGCACGGGCAGCGCGGCGAGCCCGAGCAGCACCGCGAAGAGCGCGGCCACCCCGCCCATCGCCATGCCGAGCGCCGGGAAGAGCAGCACCACCGTGGGCAGCAGGATCACCACGGCCACCGCGCCGGCCAGGGTAACCGCGACCACCGGCCACGGGCCGTCCCGCCGGGTGGCCAGCGCGACCAGGCCGGCCAGCGCGCCGGCCAGGGCCGGCAGGCTGGCGAGGTACGCCCCGCCGGGTACCTCCGCGGCCAGCAGCACGCCGAGTACGGCCAGCCAGGCCAGCCCGCCGAACGCCAGCGCGGCTGGCCCGAAATGGCGGCGGGTCAGTGCGTACCAGGCGAGCAGCACGGTGGCGGCGAGCGCCACCACGGCGAGCCGGTACCAGGTCGGCCGGTACGGGTCGAGCAGTTCGGCGTAGCCAGGGCGGATCGTGGTGATGCCGGCCCAGAGGAGTTGCGCGGCGAGTGGAGCGGCGACCAGCGGCACCAGCGTCAGCCCGAAGCCGGCGGCCAGCCCCCACCCGGTGGTACGCCCACGCCGCACCGCGAACCAGCCCAGCGCGCCGACCGCGACCAGCGCCAGCAGCGCCAGCGGCAGGGTCAGCCAGCCGGGATAGCGGACCAGCCCGCCGGGCACCGGGAAGTACGTGGCGTCGTGGCCGGCGCGCAGCGCGGTGAGGTCGGTGCGGCCGAACTCGCGGGCCAGCCCGAGGGCGTTGTCGCCGTGCATCTGGAGGCTGCCCCGGTCCATCACCGCCGGTGTGTCCAGCGGGGTGTGGTACACCGCGCCGCCGTCGATGTAGGCGGAGTTGAGCCCGACGAAGCGATGGTCGAGGAAGGCGGTGAAGTCGGTGTCGTTGGGCAGCGCCCGGTAGATCTCCACGGCGAAGGAGGTGCCCACCGGGTGCGGCGCGGCCCGGCCGAAGACGTCCACCAGCGCCGCGTTGTTCCGCGACGTCTCGAACATGATCACCGGGCCGGTGCTGCCCCGCGCCTCCAGGTTGAGCACCACGCCGCCGTCGGCGGCCAGCGGGTGGCTCGACGCGAACGCCGAGGCGCCGCAGAGGCAGGCCTCCTCGGCGTCGGTGAGCACGAAGACGATCTCGTTGCGGGGTTTCGGCCCGGCGGCCAGCGCCCGGGCCACCTCCAGGATGGTGGCGGTGCCGGCCGCGTCGTCGTTGCCGCCGGGCCCGGACTGCACCGAGTCGTAGTGTGCGACGAGGAACACCCGGCCGGTCGGGTCGGTGCCGGGGAGCCGGGCCACCACGTTGCGTACCCGGGCCAGGGTGGCGTCGCCGGCCGCGCCGCTGAGCTGCCCGGCCTCCGGGGCCACCGTGTCCTGCACGTCGGTCTCCAGGCCCAGGCCGCGCAGCGCGCCCTCGACGTGCGCCCGGACCTGGTCGTTGGCGGGGCTGCCGGCGACGTGCGGCCGGGCCGCGATCACCGCCACGTCCCGGTACGCCCGCCCGGCGCTGAAGTCGGACGCCGGCGCGTCGGCCGGCCGGGGAGCCGGGGTGCCCAGGTCGACCAGGACGGCGGCGCCGGCGGCCAGCAGCGCCGCGAGCGCGGCGACGGCGGCGAGCGCCCGCCGGCGCGGGCGGCTCAGCGCCCGGTCGGCGGCGCGGGTGGGGGGTGCGCCCACGGATGCTCCTCGGGGGTGGTGCGGGGGTGGCCATCATCCTGCCTGCCGCCCTACCGGACGGGCACTGGGCGCCGGCTTTCGGCGCGGAACCGTAACGACGCGGCCCGACCGTTCGCTCACCTGACGTCGGCCCGGCCGACGCGACGTCACACACCGCCGGTGCCGGACACCGGCGTGTTGTGTGCGACCGTTGTCTAATACAGGATCAGCAGGGCACTCGGAAGGAGGCCGACATCACCAGCGAACTCCCGCGTCTCGCGGCGGTGACCCGGCCGCCCCCGGGGACCGGCCTGTCCGGTTCCGCCGTCGTGCCCCGGGCGCTTTCGCACTCCGGCGTCGGGCGTCACGCCACCGTTCCACCCGGCGAGCGGCTCCGGGTCCTGCTGGTCGAGGACGACGAAGGGGACGCCTTCCTCGTCGGTGAGCTGCTCGCCGAGACCAACTCGATGATCGACCTGCTGGTGGCCACCAGCCTGAGCGAGGCCCGGCAGCGGGTGATGGGCGTGGACTGCGTCCTGCTCGACCTGGGCCTGCCCGACGCGCAGGGGCTGGACGGGCTCCGCCAGGTGCTGGAGATGGCCAGCAGCGCCGCGGTCTGCGTGCTGACCGGCCGCTCGGACGAGCACCTCGGCATCGTCGCGATGGCCGAGGGCGCCCAGGACTACCTGGTCAAGGGCCAGGTCGACGGCGTGTTGCTGACCCGGGCGCTGCGCTATGCGGTCGAGCGCAAGCGGGCCGACGTGAACGCCCGGCGGCTGCGCGAGGTGGAGCTGCGCCAGGCCGAGTCGGCCCGCCTGGAACGCGGTCTGTTGCCGCAGCCGCTGATGAGCACCGACCAGGTGGCGGTGCACACCTTCTACCGGCCGGGCCGGCACGCCGCCCTGATCGGCGGCGACTTCTTCGACGTGGTGCAGACCCGGCCGGACCGGGTGGACCTGATCGTCGGGGACGTCTGCGGGCACGGGGCGGACGAGGCTGCGCTCGGCGTCGAACTGCGCGTCGCCTGGCGGGCGCTGATCCTCGCCGGTGTGCCGGACGACGAGGTGCTGCCGGCGCTGGAGCAGGTGCTGATGAGCGAGCGCCGGCTCCGGGAGATCTTCACCACCGTGGCCACCACCCGGCTGGACCTGGGCGCCAACCGGGCCACCGTCCGGCTGGCGGGTCACCCCCCACCGCTGCTGCTCTCCGGCGGTAAGGTCGCGCCGGTGCCGGCACCGAGCGGTCTGCTGCTCGGCGTACGGCCCCGCCGGCCCGTCGCCTTCGACCTGGAGTTCGCCGCCGATGACTGGTCCCTGCTGATGTACACCGACGGCCTGATCGAGGGGCGGGTGGGCGACGGCGACGAGCGGCTGGACGTGCCCGGGCTGGCCGGCCTGCTGGCGGAGCCGGGCAACCAGAGCGTGTCCCTGCCCGACCTGCCCGCCTGGCTGGTCGGCCGGGCCGAGCAGCTCAACGGCGGCCCGCTCGCCGACGACGTGGCCATGCTGCTGGTGACCCGCGGCGGTGGTCGATAGTGAGCGCGAGGAGTGAGCCGCTTCTGCGAGCCCCGCAGTCGCGAACGGAGGCGGGGTCGGTGAGCGCGAGGAGTGAGCCGGTTCTGCGAGCCCCGCAGTCGCGAACGGAGGTCACCCGGTGAAGACGTACCAGCAGGGGTGGACCCTGCGCCGACGGGTGCTCGCGCTGCTGACCGTGGTGGGCGTGCTGCTGGTCGGGCTGGCCGTGGCCGAGGCTGCCGTGGCGGCCCGCAACCGGCAGCACACCGACGCGGTGCTGACCAAGACCGGCCCGCTGCGAGTGCAGGGGCAGGAACTGCTCAACGCGCTGCTGGACCAGGAGACCGCCGTCCGGGGGTACGCGGTCAGCGGTGACCGGGCCGACCTGGCACCGTACGAGCAGGGGCTCCAGCAGGAGCGGGACACGGTCGGCCAGATCCGGTCGCTGGGCGCCGACTATCCGGGGGTGCTCAGCGCGCTGGGCGCCGCCGAGCAGCAGGCGGCGGACTGGCGGCGGTCGGTGGCGGAGCCGGTGATCAGCACCACCGAGCGCAGCGGCACCGACGCCGGCCAGGCGTTGATCGACGACCCGGCCCGGCAGCAGTTCGACCAGGTGCGGGCCAGCATCGGCAGCCTCCAGGAGCAGATCCTGCGGGAACGCGAGAGCACCGCCCGGAACATCGAGCGGACCAATAATCTGCTGGTCCTCCTCCTGATCATCGCGGCCGTGGTGGTGGTGCTCGCCGGTGCGGCGCTGGTGCTGTCGCTGGAGCGGATGGTGGTCCGGCCGCTGACCGGGTTGGCGTCGCAGGTGCGGGAGGTCGCCGAGGGTGACTATCAGCACCACATCGACGCCTCCGGCCCGCCGGAGTTCCGCCGGCTCGCGATCGATGTGGATGCGATGCGGCAAAAGATCGCCCGCGATCTGGCCGAGGTGCGCGAGGCCCGGGAACGGATCGAGTGGGTCAACAGCCAACTGCAGAAGCAGGCCGAGGAGTTGACCCGCTCCAACCGTGACCTGGAGCAGTTCGCGTACGTCGCCTCGCACGACCTGCAGGAGCCGCTGCGCAAGGTGGCCAGCTTCTGCCAGCTGTTGCAGCGCCGCTACTCGGGCAAGCTGGACGAGCGGGCCGACCAGTACATCGCCTTCGCGGTCGACGGCGCGCAGCGGATGCAGCGGCTGATCAACGACCTGCTGGCCTTCTCCCGGATCGGCCGGCTCACCACCGGGTTCACCGAGGTGGACCTGAACAGTGTGATGGCCGACGTGGCCGGCCAGACCGAGGCCGCCCGCCAGTACGCCGACGCGGAGCTGACCTGGAGCGAGCTGCCGGTGATCCGCGGCGAGGAGCCGTTGCTGACCAACCTGCTGGCCAACCTGGTCAGCAACTCGGTGAAGTTCCGCCGCCCGGACGTCGTCCCGAAGGTGCACGTCTCGGCGCGGCTGGTCGGTGACGAGTGGGAGATCACCTGCCAGGACAACGGCATCGGGATCGAGCCGGAGTTCGCCGACAAGATCTTCGTGATCTTCCAGCGGCTGCACTCCAAGGACGCGTACCCGGGCACCGGGATCGGCCTGGCGATCGTCAAGAAGATCGTCGAGTATCACGGCGGCCGGGTCTGGGTGGACACCGACGTCGACGAGGGCACCGTAATCCGGTTCACCATCCCGGCCCGGGCCGAGGACGTCGAGGCGGCCACCGCCGACCGGGACGAGGCGACTGACGCACCGGCCGGCGAGGCGGGCGACGCACCGGCCGGCGAGGCGGGCGACGCACCGGCCGGCGAGGCGGCGGCCGGGAGCGGGACCGCCGAGAGGGAAGCGGCCGCAGAGGTGCCGAAGCAGCCGGCGCCGGCCCCGGACGGGGTGTCGGTCGCCGGTGACGGCGAGGCCGACCCGCGGAGCGGTACAACGGATGGCATGAAGGAGAGGGTGGGATGACCGCGCCGGCGGACGGCAAGAGCCCGATCGAGGTTCTGCTGGTGGAGGACGACCCGGGCGACGTGTTGATGACCCAGGAGGCGTTCGAGGAGCACAAGCTCCGCAACCGGCTGACCGTCGTCTCCGACGGCACGGAGGCGCTGGCCTACCTGCGGCGCGAGGCCCCGTACGCGGACGCGGTGGTGCCCGACCTGATCCTGCTCGACCTCAACCTGCCCCGGCGGGACGGCCGGGAGGTGCTCGAAGAGATCAAGAAGGACGAAAAGCTCTGCCGGATCCCGGTGGTGGTGCTCACCACCTCCCAGGCGGACGAGGACATCCTGCGCAGCTATCAGTTGCACGCCAACGCGTACGTGACCAAGCCGGTGGACTTCGAGCGCTTCATCTCGGTGGTCCGGCAGATCGACGAGTTCTTCGTCAGCGTGGTCAAGCTGCCGCCGCGTGGCTGACACCCTGCTGGACGACGTCGGCGGCCTGCTGCGGGAGGCCGCCGACGATGTCGTGGTGCCGCTGTTCCGCAAGCTGGACGACGCCGACATCGCCGAGAAGGCCCCCGGCGAGCTGGTCACCGTCGCCGACCGGCGGGCGGAGGAACTGATCAGCGCCGGGCTGCGCCGGCTGCGCCCCGGCTCGGTGGTGGTCGGTGAGGAGGCCGTCGCCGAGGACCCGGAGCTGCTGCGGCACCTGCGCGACGGCGGCGACGTGTGGCTCGTCGACCCGATCGACGGCACCGCCAACTTCGCCGCCGGCCGGCGGCCGTTCGCGCTGATGGTGGCCCTGCTGACCGACGGCGAGCCGGCCGCCGCCTGGGTGTTCGACCCGCTGGCCGGCACCTTCGCCACCGCGCGGGCGGGGCACGGCACCCGGCTGGACGGGCAGCCGGTGCGGGCCGCGGCCGACGCGCCCCCGCTCGGCGCACTGCGCGGCACCGCGATGACCCGGTTCCTGCCCCCGGCCGACCGCGCCGCCGCCGAGACGGGCGGCGAGCGGATCGGCGAGCTGCTCCCCGGCCAGCACTGCGCCGGCCGGGAATACCTCGACCTGCTCACCGGTGCGCAACAATTCGTCCTCTTCTGGCGCACCCTGCCCTGGGACCACGCGCCGGGGGTGCTGCTGGTCCGCGAGGCCGGCGGGGTGGCCCGCCGGTTCGACGGGGCCGACTACCACCCGGCCGACGAGGGCCGCGGGCTGCTGGTCGCCGCCAACGAGGAGATCTGGGCCGAGGCCCGCGAGGCGCTGGTCGCCCCCTGAGACCCTGACGGAAGGACCCACCGTGCCCAGGATCGGCTCCCCCCGGCGGCTGTGCCGTCCGCTGATCGTCCTGCTCGCCGCCCTGGCCCTGCTGCTCGGCGCGGGCGCCGGGCCCGGCTGGGCCGCGCCCGACGAGGGCGGCTCGAAGAAGCTCCGGACGGCGCTGGAGGCGGCGGCCAAGGGGCACATCGAGGCCAAGGGACGGTTGGACAACTCCAAGCGCCGGCAGAAGGCGCTGACCGGCCGGCTGAAGGCCGTCGAGGTCCGGCTGGTCGAGCTGACCGCGCAGGTCGGCGAGGTGGCCGCCCAGTCGTACCGGCTGGGGCGGTTGACGCCGGTCGCGGCGCTGCTGGACAGCGCCACCCCCGAATCCTTCGTCCGCCGGGCCAGCGAGCTGGATGTGATGGCGCAGCGGGACGGCCGGCGGCTGCGGGCGCTGGCCGAGGCGCGGGCCGAGGCCCGGACGGCCAAACTGGCCATCGACGCCGAGGTGCGCGAGCAGCAGAAGCAGGTCATCGTGCTGGCCAAGCGGAAGCGCGACGCCGAGCAGGCGCTGGCCGAGGTCAGCTCCGGTGTCGGCGCCGGGTTCAGCGGCGGGTCGGCGTCCGCCCGGCCCGCGCCGCGCAACTCGGACGGCTCCTGGCCGTCCGAGTCCTGCTCGGTCTCCGACCCCACCACGTCCGGCTGCATCACGCCGCGGACGCTGCACATGCTCAAGCAGGCCCAGTCGGCCGGCTACCAGCGGTACGTCTCCTGCCACCGCAGCGGCGGCGACGGCGAGCATCCCAAGGGCCGGGCCTGCGACTTCGCCGCCGCGAAGGGCGGCTTCGCGAACGTCACGGCCAGCGGCGGGGACAAGGCGTACGGGGACAGCCTGGCTTCGTACCTCAAGAACAACGCGAGCCGGCTCGGCGTGATGTACGTGATCTGGTACCGGCAGATCTGGATGCCGAACACGGGCTGGCGGGCGTACAGCGGCGGCGGCAGTCCGGCCGCCGACCACACAAACCATGTTCATGTTTCGATGTACTGACCGCGCGGCCCAGTTTCGCTGCGTACCATCGCCCCGGTGAACTCCGCATCCTCCGAGGTCGCGGTCGAGGCCGCGGCCGGCGCCCCGGCCGGGCCCCGGGCCCTGCCGAACGGCCTCGCCGCGTTCCTGGTCTTCCTGTCCAGCGGCGCCGTGCTGGTGCTGGAGACCGTGTCGCTGCGGCTGGTCGGCCCGTACGTCGGGGTGACCCTCCAGGTGACCAGCTCGGTCATCGGCATCGCGCTGGCCGCCATCGCGTACGGGGCGTGGACCGGCGGCTGGCTGGCCGACCGGCGGGACCCGCGCACCCTGCTGGCCCCCGCGCTGGTGCTGGCCGGCATCGCCACCGCGGTCACCCTGCCGATCGTCCGGTACGCCGGTGAGGTGCTGCGCGGCGGGGCGGCCAGCGCGATCCTGCTGCTCACCGCGCTCGCCGTCTTCGTCCCGGCGGCGCTGCTCGCCGCGGTCACCCCGCTGGTGGTCAAGCTTCAGCTCGCCGACCTGCGCCGCACCGGACAGGTGGTGGGGCGGCTCTCCGGCATCGGCACGCTGGGCGGCATCACCGCCACCCTGGTGACGGGGTTCGTGCTGGTGGCCGCCCTGCCCAGCACGGTGATCGTGATCGCGCTGGCGGTGCTGCTCGGCGTCACCGGGCTGGCGCTCGGGGCGTACCTGCGGCGGCAGGGGCGGGCCGGGCTGCCCGGTCCGACCCGGGCGAAGGCCACCCTGGCCGTGCTGGGCCTGGTCGGGGCGGGGTTGAGCGCGATCGCCCCGAACCCGTGCGACACCGAGACGGCGTACCACTGCGCCCGGGTCGACACCGACCCGGATCGGCCGACCGGCCGGTTCCTGCTGCTCAACTCCGCCCAGCACTCGTACGTCGATCTGGCCGACCCGACCCACTTGGAGTACGCGTACACCCAGTGGTTCGGGGCGGTGGCCGACGAGGCGGCGCCGAAGGGCCGCCCACTGGACGCGCTGCACCTGGGCGGCGGCGGGTTCACCATGCCCCGGTACCTGACCGCCACCCGGCCGGGCACCGACAACCTGGTCTTCGAGATCGACGGCGCGCTGGTCGACCTGGACCGCCGCGAACTGGGCGTACGCACCGGCGCGGGGCTGCGCGCCGTGGTCGGTGACGCCCGGGTGCTGCTCGGCGAAGAGGCCACCGACAGCCGCGACCTGATCGTCGGCGACGCCTTCGGTCACCTGGTGGTGCCGTGGCACCTGGCCACCCGGGAGATGGCCGCCGAGATCCGCCGGGTGCTCCGCCCGGGCGGCGTCTACCAGCAGAACGTCATCGACTACCCGCCGGGCCGGTTCATCCGCAGCGAGCTGGCCACCGTCGCCGCGGAGTTCCGGCACGTCGCGCTGATCGCCCCGCCGGCCGCGATCAACGGCCAGCACGGCAGCAACTTCGTCATCGTGGCCTCCGACGCGCCGCTGCCGCTGGCCGCGCTCGACCGGCGGGTCGGCGGCCTCACCGAGCCGGCGGTGCTGCTGGACGGCGCCGCGCTCGACGAATGGGTGGGCGACGCGCTGGTGCTGACCGACGATTTCGCACCGGTGGACCAACTGCTCGCGACCGCCTGATCGGGTGACATTCCTGACCGATTCCGACCGCAGAGGTGTAGCCGGAGGGTCGGCGGGCAAAAGCTCGAACCATGGGTGGAGCTCCACGGAACGGCGCACAACTGCTCGATGAGCGGTACCGGCTGATCGAACAGCTCGGCGCGGGCGGCATGTCGGTCGTCTGGCGCGGCTACGACGAGGTGCTGGGACGCCAGGTGGCGGTCAAGGTGCTCGCCTCCCGGCTGGCCAGCGACAAGGCATTCCGGCATCGGATCAGGCTGGAGGCCCAGGCCGCCGCGCGGCTCTGTCACCCCAACATCACCAACGTGTACGACTACGGCGAGTCCGAGCAGGTCGGGCTGACCGTGCCGTACGTGGTGATGGAGCTGGTGGACGGCGCCCCGCTCAGCGCCCGGCTCGCCGCCGGGGCGCTGCCCTGGCGGGAGGCGGTGACCATCGGCGCGGAGGTGACCTCGGCGCTGGCCACCGCGCACGCGCGGGGTGTGGTGCACCGCGACGTCACCCCGGGCAACGTCATGCTCACCTCGACCGGCGTCAAGGTGGTCGACTTCGGCATCTCGGCGCTGGTGGGGGAGAGCGACAAGGGGCCGGACGGCGCGCTGCTCGGCACCCCGGCCTACCTGGCCCCGGAGCGGCTGAACAACGGCCAGGTCTCCCCGGCCACCGACGTGTACGCGGTGGGCCTGCTGCTCTACCGGATGCTCACCGGCCGGCTGCCCTGGCAGGCCCGGACGACGACCGAGATGCTCCGCGCGCACATGTACCACGAGCCGGGCCCGCTGCCGGCCGTGCCGGGGCTGCCCGCGGAGGTCGCCGAGCTGGTCGGCCGCTGCCTGGCCAAGCGTCCCGCCGACCGGCCGGCCACCGCCGAACTGGCCCGTACGCTCGCCGACGCGGCCGGGGTGCTCGCGGCCGTGCCGGTCTCGCCGGCGCCGGGCACCCACGACCCGGCGCTGCTGTCCAGCCTCGGCACCACGATCCTGCCCTGGTCCACGGACACCGACGCGCTGCCGTTCTCCAGCGTCCGCAGCCGCGAGCGGGCCCGCCGTTCGGTGTCCCGCCGCCGCCGGGTCGAGGCCGGGGTGGCCGCCGCGGGCCTGGTCGCGGTGACCGCCGGGGTCTGGGGGCTCACCTCCCGCAGCCCGGCCAGCGGCGGGGTGGACCGGCCGGTGGAGGCCGGGATGGGACTCGCGGCGTCCGTCTCCTGCGACGTGGACTACGTGCTGCGCCGGGACACCGGCAAGGACTTCACCGCCGACCTGACGCTGACCAACACCGGCCGCACCGAGCTGCGCGGCTGGACGATGAGCTTCACCTTCCCCGGCAGGCAGCAGGTGGCCGGGGCAACCCCGGTGCCGGCCCGGCAGGCGGGCCGGACGGTGGAGATCACCCCGGCCGCCGGGCACGACACGCTGGCGCCCGGCGCCGCGCAGAAGGTGGCGTTGACCGGCTCGTACACCGGCACCAACCCGCTGCCGGTGGAGTTCCGGCTGGGCGACACCACCTGCGGGGTGGAGGTCGCCGGGGTGGCCGGCTCGGTCCCCACCCCGCCCGCAAAACCGGCGGCCCCGAAGACGACGGCGGCGAAGGCGCCGGCCGCGAAGGCGACGGGTAGCGGCGGCGGCGCCGGCGCGAAGAGCAAGCAGCCGAAACCCAAGGGCAAGCCCGCGCAGGCCGCGAAGGGCAAGGGCGAAGGAAAAAAAGCGGGAGCGTAGCGAAGAAGGGAGGCGAGCCGGGCAAGGCCAAGAAGTCCGCCGCCGGCAAGGGCCCGAAGAAGTGAGGGCCGCCGTCAGGCCAGGGCCGCGAACCGCTGCACCTGGCCGATGCTTCCCTCGACGATGAGTACGCTGTCCGGGGCGAGCACGGTGTCCGGGGAGGCGTAGGAGAACCGTTCGCCGGGCAGCTTCGCGCCGACCACCATCACGCCGTACCGCTCGACCGGGGCGACCTCCCGCAGCCGGCGGCCGGCGAGCGACCCGGGCACCCGCAGCTTGGCGATCGCGAAGTCGTCGTCGAACTCGATGAAGTCGAGCATCCGGCTGACGATCAGGTGGGCCACCCGCTCGCCCGTCTCCGCCTCGGGAAAGACCACGTGCTGCGCGCCGACCGAGGACAGGATCTTGGCGTGCTTCCCGGAGGTGGCCCGGGCCCAGATCTGCGGCACGCCGATCTCGGTCAGGGCGAGCACGGCCAGCACGCTCGCCTCCACCGACGCCCCGATGGCGACCACCACCCGGCGGAAGTCGGCGATGCCGAGCTGGCGCAGCGAGTCCTCCTCGGTGGCGTCCGCCTGCACCACCCGGTCGAGCTGGCCGGACCAGCGCTGCACCCGGTCCGGGGACCGGTCGATCGCGAGGACCTCGTGGCCCAGCTGGGTCAGGGATCCGGCGAGGTGGCAGCCGAACCGGCCCAGGCCGATCACCGCGACGGGGCTGTCGTCCGTACGTCTAGCCGACAATGGGTTGCTCCTCCGGGTAGCGGTACAGCCGGCGCCGGGTGTTCAGGGCGATCGCCGAGCCGAGGGTGAGCGGGCCGATCCGGCCGATGTACATGAGGGCGGTCAGCAGGTACTGCCCCGCCTCGGGTAGTCGCTGGGTGAGCCCGACGGTCAGGCCGGTGGTGCTGAACGCCGAGGTCACCTCGAACAGGACGGTGTAGTACCGGACCTGCTCGACGAGGATGATCACGCCGACCGTGCCCGCGACGACCAGGGCCACGCTGAGCAGGGCCACGGTCAGCGCCTGCCGCTGGCTGGCCACCGCGACCCGGCGGCGGCCGACCGTGACGTCCGGCTCGCCGCGCAGCTCCGCCCAGATGACGAAGCCGAGCAGGAAGAACGTGGAGACCTTGATGCCGCCGGCGGTGCTGGCGCTGCCCCCGCCGATGAACATCGTCGCGATCAGCATCGGGTAGCTCTCCTCGGTGAGCCTGCCGACGCCGATCACGTCGAACCCGCCGGTGCGGCTGAGCGCGATCTGGCTGAACGAGGCGAGCACCTTACCCGCCGCGTCGAAGCTGCCGATGGTGCGCGGGTTCGTCCACTCGGCGACCAGCAGGTAGCCGAAGCCGACCGCCAGCAGCACCGCGCTGCCCCAGATGGTGAGCTTGGTGGCGACCGCCCAGCCGCGCGGTCGCCGCCATTCGCGGACCGCCTCGAAGATCGCCGGGAAGCCGAGCCCGCCGACGATCGCGCCGAGGGCGAGCGGCAGCATGATCCAGGGGTCCCGGGAGAAGGCCAGCAGCCCGTTCGGGTAGAGGGTGAAGCCGCCGTTGTTGAACGCCTGCACGGAGTGGAAGACGGCCGACCAGAGGGCGTGGCCGGGTGGGTAGTCGAATGCCAGCCAGAGCCGGCCGGCGATGACGGCGGTCATCAGCGCCTCGGTGGTGAACACGGTGGCGGCGATCCGCAGCAGCAGCCACCGTACGTCGGCGATGCCGTACTCCGCGGTCTCGGCCTGCACCAGCAGCCGGTTGCGCAGCCCGAGCTGCCGGGAGACGGCGAGGATGACCAGCGCGGCGCCGGTGAGGATGCCCAGGCCACCGACCTGGGTGAGCACGGTGATCGTCACCAGGCCGAAGTTGTTCCAGTAGGTCGGGGTGTCGTTGACGGCCATGCCGGTCACCGAGACCGCCGAGGTGGCCGTGAACAGCGCGGTGACGAACGGGGTGTACCGGTGCTCGCTGTCCGCCCAGGGCAGCATCAGCACGCCGGTGCCGAGCAGGATCACCGCCAGGAAGCCCAACGGCACCAGCCGTACGGGATGACGGAGAAACCGGCGCACCAGACAATCTTTCCCTTTCCGCTCGGGCCCGGTGCGGAAACCCGCATCCCGGAGATTCACCTCCCGGTCAGCCGTCGACCAACTGGCGGCCAGCCGGGGCCGGTCTGCTGTGCGCATCCCTCGACGAACAGGAGACGGCGATGCGACGTACCCTTTCCGCCCTCGGCGTGGCCGGGGCGCTGCTGGCGGCGGCCGTGGTGGTGCCCACGGTGGCGTCGGCCGACCCGCAGCCGGAGCGGTCCCGGGAGGCCGCGCGCCCGGTGGTGATCGGGCACCGGGGCGCCAGCGGGTACCGCCCGGAGCACACCCTGGAGGCCTACCGCCTGGCGATCCGGATGGGCGCCGACTACATCGAGCCGGACCTGGTCTCGACGAAGGACGGCGTGCTGGTCGCCCGGCACGAGAACGAGATCTCGGGGACCACGGACGTGGCCGCCCGGCCGGAGTTCGCCGGCCGGAAGGCGACGAAGACCATCGACGGGGCGTCGGTCACCGGCTGGTTCACCGAGGACTTCACCCTGGCCGAGCTGAAGACGCTGCGGGCCAAGGAGCGGCTGCCCCAGGTGCGGGTCGCCAACACCGCCTTCGACGGGATGTTCCAGGTGCCGACCTTCCAGGAGGTTATCGACCTGGCCCGGACCGAGTCCACGGCGCGCGGCCGGACCATCGGCGTCTACCCGGAGACCAAGCACCCGAGCTACTTCGCGGCCATCGGGCTGCCGCTGGAGGAGCCGCTGGTCGCCGTGCTGGAGGCCAACCGGCTCACCCACCGCAACGACCCGGTCTTCGTGCAGTCCTTCGAGACGGCCAACCTGCGCAAGCTGGACCGGATGATCGACGTACGGTTGGTCCAGCTGCTCGACGCCACCGGCCGCCCGTACGACTTCTCCGTCGCCGGTGACGCGCGCACCTACCAGGACCTGGCCAAGCCCGCCGGTCTGGCCTGGATCTCGAAGTACGCCGACGGCATCGGGGCGAACAAGAACCTGCTCGTGCCCCGGGACGCCACCGGCCGGCTGCTCGCCCCGACCACCGTCATCCGGGACGCGCACCGGGTGAAGCTGGTGGTGCACGCCTGGACGTTCCGGGTGGAGAACCAGTTCCTGCCGGTCGACTTCCGGATCGGCGCCGACCCGAACGCCCGCGGCGACATCACCGCCGAGTACGAGTTCTTCCTCGGCCTCGGCCTGGACGGCGTCTTCGCCGACCAGCCGGACACCGCCGTGGCGGCCCGCGCGGGCCGCTGACCAGCACGACTGTTTCCGTTAGATCCGGCTGCGGCCGGTGGTTCCGTGGGGTCCGGCTCCGGCCGGGCCCCACGCGCCGTTCCGGGGCCGGGCCGTCCGTATGGTCGGTCGTGCGGTGGCGTGCGCGTGGGTAGCGGGTGCGCGGCGCGGGGCGGCGCGCGGTGCGGGGCGGCGCGCGGCGCGGGCGCCCGGGTGGCCTCGTGTGGCCGGGTGCCGGCACCCGGTGCGGTGGTGAGCGCGCGGTGCGGGGTGGTGGGGGTCCTTCTGGGACGCTACGAACTTGATGACGTGAACGAATCAGGCCGGTTGGGCGGTGGTTTCGGCCTGCCCCGCGGGCAGTGTGTTTTCGCTGCTCATCGAGCCGGTGCCGAAGGTCACTCGGGCCGGGCCGGCGGGCTGATCGATCTCGCTGATTCGTTTGTGACGTCAAGTTGGTAGGCGACGAGAGCCCTACTGTGCGGGGCGCTCGGCCACGTAGGTCCCGCGGCCCGGATGGCCGGTGATGAGGTCGCGGTCGTGCAGGAGGGACAGTGCCCGGGATGCGGTGTTCATGTGGACGCCATACGCCTCGGCCAGTTCGCGGGTCGAGGGCAGCTTGTCGCCAGGCTTCAACTCACCACTCCTGATCTTGGCGGTGAGGTCGTTCGCGATCTGTCGATACGGTGCTTCGGCTGTAGGCATGGTGAGGACTCCGGTTGGTTCGGCGTCTCCGATCATGCCGGGCCTACACCAGCAAGTGCAACAAGTTGACGTGTCGTCACGGTCCGGGGTCGACCTACACAAATAACTTGTGTAGCCTCTGGGTGTCCGGCTCCGGTTGGTTCGGCAAACCTCGGGGATCGGGCTTCGCAAGTTGGCTCCGGGGTCGTACCGCCGAGGTGGGCTGCGGTCGCGGGGCCGGCGGTCGGTCCGTGCCCGGGTGCGGACCGGCCGCCCTCCAGTGTCGTCCGTCCTGGAAGGAGTGTCCGGTGCGCATCGACTTCAACCTGCTCCGCCTGCGGTTCCGGCGGCGGCGGGCCCTGCGGCGTCCGCCGAACGTCGGCTGGTACCGCGCGGCGTCGTGCCGCCCGCTGACCGCCGCGCAGATCACCGACCGGCAGTGTGCGGCGCGGGCTGGACCCGGCCGAGGTGCACGCGTTCCTGCACCGGGTCGCCGCCGAGTTGGCCGCCACCAAGCGCGAGCTGGTGCTGACCGCCGAGGAGAACGTACGGATCAAGCGGGCGCTGCGCAGCTGGCAGTCGCGGTTCGCGCCGGGTGCCCGGCGGTGAGCGGGGAGCGGTTCGTCGTACACCTGCCGGTGGTCGCGGCCGACCTGCCGGCGGCGTTGCGGTTCGCCCGGGCGATCACCCGTGCGGTCGCCTTCATGGTCGGTCTGGACTCGGGCGGAGTGACCGTTTCGACGGAGGATGCCCAGGGCGTGCGGCACTGGGTGTTCTGCGATCGGCTGCTCGACCGTGGTCGCCGGTGCCGGGGATTGGCCGACCATGAGGGGCCATGCGGGTCGGTGCGGCATCGGTAGACGAAGACGTAGGAATTATCCCTTTCCGTGAACTTTCGACCGTTTGGTGCTAGTTTTTCTCCTGTTGTTTTTACCGACACGGGGGATGTAGATGAAAAGAATTCCTGGGCTTCAGAAGCGCGCCGGCCTCGGCGGGCTGCTGGGTGTGGCCGCGCTGCTGATCGGCACACTGCTCGGCGGCGCGCCGGCCCTGGCCGCCGAAACGATCAGCATCAACCCGGGCAACGTGCCGACGACGGCTGCCGAAGCCACCCAGAACTGCGATCCCAACCTGGGCGGCGGGCCGTTCGCGAACGAGGACGTCTGGGTGTTCAACCTGCCGGGCAACCCGGAGACCAGCGGGACGTTCGTGTCGGTCACGGCGACGTTCAGCACGCCGGGTGGCACCGTCACCCGGACGATTCCCACCGCTCCCAACAGTGCCATCGTCAACAACATGGGCACCAGCAAGGCGTGGATCCGGCTTCCGGCCGGTTGGACGCTCACCGGTGCCACCGCGGTGATCTCGGGGACCGCCGACTTCTTCGTGCTCAGCCACACCTGCGCCGCCTCGAACCCGACGGTGAACCCGAGGCTCGGATTGACCAAGACCGGGTCGCCGACCAGTGGCCTGCAGGCCGGTGACAAGGTCACCTACACCTACACGGTGACCAACCAGAGCACCGGCACGACCGACCCGATCACCAACATCACGGTCACCGACGACACGGTCACCGGCATCACCTGCCAGGCCACGTCGCTCGCGCCGGGGGCGAGCACCACCTGCACCGGCACGTACACCGTCACCAAGGCCGACGTGGCCGCCGGCAAGATCGTCAACACCGCCGAGGCGAATGGACGGTTCGGCGAGCAGACGGTGCCGTCCAACACCGTCACCTTCACCGTCGCCACCCAGAAGGCGCAGGCCAGCCTGTCGATCGACAAGAAGGCCCGGGTCGAGTCGGACTGCAAGAACAAGTGCGAGAACGACGGCTTCGCGGCGAAGGGCGACAAGATCTTCTACACCTACCGGGTGACCAACACCGGCACGGTGACGATCACCAACGTCGCGGTCAACGACCCGACCGCCGGGCCGGTGGTCTGCAACAGCACCACGCTGGCGCCGGGCACCAGCACCGACTGCCACGCCGTCAACCCGCACGTGGTGACCTGGGCCGACGTCAAGAAGGGCAAGGTGGTCAACACCGCCCGGGCGACCGGCAAGTTCGGCGACAAGGCCGTGGTTTCCGACCCGGTCACCGTCACCGTCTGCATCCGAGACGGCAAGTTCGACCACCGCAAGGACCATAAGAACGACAAGGACGAGAAGGGAGGCTGGGACGGCGGCAAGGACGGCAAGCACGGCAAGCCCGAGCTGCCGGTGACCGGCGACACCACGACCCAGACCGTCTCCCTGGGTGGTGGCCTGCTGGCCGCCGGGATGCTGCTGATCGGCGCCAGCCGCCTGCGCCGGAAGGTGGCCATCCAGGACTGACCCGTACGCCGAAACGCTCCGGGCGCCGCACGCGGTGCCCGGAGCGTTTCGCTTTGGGCCGTACCGGGTGGCGGGCCGCGACACAGCCGCGCACCGACCGGTGGTGCCGGTGGCCACCGGCGTTGACCGAGCCGTTCACCGGTCGACGGCGGTTGTTACGGCCGGCCACCTCACAATCGTCACTTGTGTGCGTCCACCACATAGCCCGTGGGTGAGGTCACTTCTAGCGTGAGCCGACACATAGAGTTCCCCCCACCTCCGAGTCCTCACGTGGAGTCGCAATGACGGTCCGGACGACGCGGCGGGCGTTCCTGTCCGCCGCCACGATGATGGCGGCGGCCGTGGCCGCCACCGCCTGTGGCAGCCCGCAGGACACCGCCTCCGGCGGCGGCGACAGCGCCGCCCCGGTCAAGGTTGGTCTGGTTTACGCCCAGTCGGGCCCCCTGGCCAGCTACGGAAAGCAGTACATCGAGGGGTTGAAGGCCGGCTTCGACTACGCCACCAACGGCACCGGCAAGGTCGGCGACCGGAAGATCGAGATCACCGAGGTCGACGACGCCGGCGACCCGGCCAAGGCGGTCTCGGCGGCCAAGGACCTGATCGGCAAGGGCTACAAGATCATCGGCGGGTCGAGCTCCTCCGGCGTGGCGCTGCAGGTCGCCCCGATCGCCGCCCAGAACAAGGTGCTGTTCATCTCCGGGCCGGCCGCAACCGACGCCATCACCGGCGCCAACAAGTACACCTTCCGTTCCGGCCGGCAGTCGTACCAGGACGTGGTGACCGCCAAGTCGTTCATCGGCGACGCGGCCGGCAAGAAGGTCGTCGTCTTCGCCCAGGAGGGCGCGTTCGGCGACGCCAACGAGGCCGCCGTCAAGGCGGTGATCGGCGGCGCCGGCGCGACCGTCAGCAGCGTCCGCGCTCCCGCGAGCGCTACCGAGTTCACCCCGTTCGCCAGCCAGATCAAGGCCGCGAAGCCCGATCTGATCTTCGTGGCCTGGGCCGGCGCCACCGCCCCGGCGATGTGGCAGACCCTCGACCAGCAGGGCGTCCTCTCGTCCACCCAGGTCGTGACCGGTCTGGACCTCCGCGCGTCGTGGCCGACCTTCGGCACGGCCGGCAGCAAGATCTCCTTCCTGGCGCACTACTTCGACGGGGCCAGCAGCACCGACGCCGCCAAGGCCGCCGCGGCCAAGATCCCGGGCGGAACGGTCGACCTGTTCCACCCAGACGGCTTCAACGCCGCCCAGATGATCGTGCGGGCCGTGCAGGAGGGCGGCGGCGACGACGTCGACAAGATGATCGCCGCGCTGGAGGGCTGGAGCTTCGACGGGGTCAAGGGCAAGATGACGATCCGCCCCGAGGACCACGCGCTGCTTCAGCCGATGTACCAGGCCAAGCTCTCGGGCAGCGGCACCGCCTTCACGGCGACCGCGGAGAAGACTCTGACCGGTGACGAGACCGCGCCGCCGGTTACCCAGATGAAGGGCTGATCAGTGCTCGCCACCCGCGGTCTGACCTGGCGGATCGGTGAGGTCGCCATCGTCGACAGCGTCCACCTCGACCTGGCGCCCGGGGAGTTCCTCGGCGTCATCGGGCCCAACGGTGCCGGCAAGACCTCACTGTTCAACCTGATCAGCGGCCTGCGTCCACCCACCGAGGGCCGGATCCTGCTGGACGGGGAGGACATCACCGCCCTCCCGCCGTACCGGCGGGCCCGCCTCGGGCTGGGTCGTACCTTCCAGGCGTCCTCGGTCTTCGGCTCGCTCAGCGTGCGGGAGAACGTTCGGCTCGCCGTGCAGGCGCACCGCGGGGGCTCGATGAAGCTGTGGCGGCGGGCGGCGGCCGACCGGGAGGTGGCCGCCGCCGCCGACGCGGCGCTCGACCGGGTCGGCCTCGCACACCGGGGTACGGCGCTCGCCGGCACCCTCGCCCACGGCGAGAAGCGCAAGCTGGAGATCGCCCTGCTGCTCGCTGGCGAACCCCGGGTGATGCTGCTCGACGAGCCGATGGCCGGGGTCAGTGCGGAGGACGTACCCGAGCTGGTGCAGGTGATCCGCTCGTTGACCGGCGACAGCGGCCGGTCGGTGCTGATGGTCGAGCACCACATGGACGTGATCCTGGAGCTCGCCGACCGGATCGCCGTGATGCACCACGGTGCCCTGCTGGCCTGCGACACCCCGGAGACGGTGATGGCCAATGCCACTGTCCAGGAGGCGTACCTGGGAGAAGCACTGTGAGCGCGAGGAGCGAGCCGGGTTTGCGAGCCCCGCAGTCGCGAACGAAGGGGTGGCTCAGTGAGTGAACCAGTCCTCGCGGTCGAGGACCTGTCGGTCCGGATCGCCGGGTTGCACATCCTCCAGAAGGTGTCCTTCGCGGTCGCGCCGACCGGAGTGACCGTGCTGCTCGGCCGCAACGGGGTCGGCAAGACCACCACGCTGCGTGCCATCGTGGGGCTGACCCCGCGCAACGGCGAGGTCCGCGGCACAGTCCGGATGGGCACCCAGAGCCTGCTGTCCCAGCCGACCCACCGCCTGATCCGCAGCGGGCTCGCCTACGTGCCGGAGGACCGCTGCGTCTTCTCGGCGCTGACCGTCGCGGAGAACCTGCGGCTCGCCGAGCGGCGCGGCACCACCCCGGCGTACGACCGGGTCTTCGCGCTCTTTCCGGAGCTGGACCGGCGCGGACGGCAACGGGCCGGCTCGCTCTCCGGCGGGCAGCAGCAGATGCTCGCGATCGGCCGGGTGCTGCTCAACGACAACAGGCTGCTGCTGGTCGACGAGCCGACCAAGGGGTTGGCGCCGAAGGTGGTGACGGAGGTGACCGAGGTGCTGGAACGGGTGGCGCAGTCCGTGCCGGTGCTGCTGGTCGAGCAGAACCTGGCCGTGGTGCGCCGGCTCGCCCAGGAAGCGGTGGTGCTCGCCGCCGGCCAGGTGGCCTGGACCGGCGACGCGCAGGAGCTGCTGCGGGAGGCCGCGCTGACCCGGTCGCTGCTCGGGGTGGGCTCGGCGGAGGCGCACGCACCGAGCGCCCGGAGTGAGCTGGCGGCCCCCGCCGCCGCGCGGAAGGACCTCCCCTGATGGACACCGTCGTCCTGCTGGCGCTGACCGGGCTCGGCCTGGCGGCGCTCTACTTCCTGGTGGCCTCCGGGCTGTCGCTGGTCTTTGGCCTGGCCGACGTGCTCAACTTCGCGCACGGTCTCTTCCTCGGCGTGGGCGCCTACGCGACCTGGTGGGCGGCCGGCAACCTGCCTGGAGCCGGGGCCGACGGCTTCGGGTTCGTGGTCGCGGTCGCCTTCGGGGTGGCCACCGGCACGCTGATGGCGGTGCTGGTGGAACTGGTGCTGATCCGCCCGCTCTATTCCCGCACCATCGAGCAGGTGCTGGTCACCGTCGGGCTGTCGCTGGCCGGGGTGGCGCTGCTCCAGGCCACCTGGGGCGCCGACGCCCGACCCTTCCCGCGTCCCGAGTGGACCCGGCAGGTGACCAGCATCCTCGGCGCGCAGGTGCCTAACGGGGGCCTGCTGCTGATCATCACCGCGGTGCTGGTGCTCGGCGCGATCCTCGCCTTCCTTCGCTGGACCCGGTACGGCCTGATCATTCGGGCCGGCGTGGAGAACCGGGAGATGGTGACCGCGCTCGGCATCGACGTCCGCAAGGCGTTCACCCTGGTCTTCGCGATCGGCGGTGCGGCCGCCGCGCTGGCCGGCGCCTTCGGTGCCGTCTATTTCGGCAACGTCTCGCCCGGGCAGGGGGGCTCGCTGCTGATCTTCGCCTTCATCGTGGTGGTGATCGGCGGTCTGGGCTCGGTGGTCGGGTGCGCGTACGCGGCGGTCGCGGTGGGGCTGCTGCAACAGTTCGTCAACTACTACGGCCCCTCCGGCCTCGGCGACGTCTGCGTGGTGGCGCTGCTGGCCGTGGTGCTGCTGCTGCGCCCGCAGGGCTTCGCCGGAAAGGTGGCAACCGCATGACCGGATCCGTGGTGGAGGCGCCGCCGGCCCGGGTGCCCGACGAGCTGACCCCGGGGCCCTCGCGCTGGCACGGGCTGCGGCCGTACCTGCCGCTGGTGGCGCTGGCGGCGGCGCTGGCGGTGCCGTACTCGACGCTGACCCTGCCGGGGATCTTCGAGGGGCCGCTGAACTCGCCGGGCACCCTGCAACTGCTCGCCGTCTGCCTGGTCTTCGGCGGTCTCGCCGCCGGGTACGACCTGCTCTTCGGCCGGACCGGGCTGCTCTCCTTCGGCCACGCGCTCTACTTCGCCGCCGGGGTGTACGGCACCGACATCCTGATCACCCGGGCCGGGTTGCCGCTGTGGCAGGCGGCGCTGCTCACCATCACCGGCGCGACGGTCCTGGCCGCGCTGCTCGGCGCCATCGCGCTCCGTACGGTGGGCATCGCCTTCGCCATGGTGACGCTGGCCTTCGCCCAGGTGGGGGCGATCCTGGTGGCCCGCGACTTCGGCGGGCTCACCGGCGGCGAGGAGGGGCTGCCGCTGGACGTGTCCGGGCTGCCGGCCGGGCTGGTCGGGGTGACCAACACGGTCAACCTGTACTGGCTGGCGCTGGCGTACCTGGCCGTGGTGGTGCTGGTGGTGCACCGGGTGAGCGGCTCGCCGACCGGGCGGGTGCTGGCCGGGTTGCGCGACGACGAGCGCCGGATCGGGGTGCTGGGGCTCGACCCGTACCGTTTCAAGCTGGTGGCGTTCACCCTGGCCGGCGGCCTGGCCGCGGCGGCCGGGGTGGTCTACTGCCTGATCGTCGGCGGCGCCAGCCCGCACATCACGTCCTCCGAGCTGACCCTGTCGCTGCTGGTCATGGTGGTGCTCGGCGGGCCGGGCACCCGCTGGGGCCCGGTGCTGGGCGGCGTCCTCTACATGTACCTGGACCACCGCCTGACCGCCTTCGGCACGTCCGACGCGGTGAACAGCCTGCCCGCCATCCTCAGCCACCCGCTGAGCCAGCCGCTGTTCGTCCTCGGCACCGTCTTCATCCTGGCCGTCTACTTCTTCCCCGGCGGCCTGGCCAGCCTCCGCACCCGCCTGCACCCCCTCCTGACCGCCCTCCCCCGCCGCCGCTGACCCCTCCCGGCCCCCGCCCCCCAGCCCTCCGCCCCCGCCCGCCGTGCGTCGGCCCTGTTGACCAAGGAGTTTGCGTCGGGAATCCGCCGTAGGATGACGCAAACTCCTTGATCAACGGCAGTAGGGGGTGGCGATGGGGGAGCGGTTGGCCGTCGTTAGTGGCGGGGGGACCGGGATCGGGGCGGCGGTGGCGGAGACGCTCGCCGCCGACGGGTACGACGTGCTGATCGTGGGGCGGCGGGCGGATGTGCTGCTGGTGGCCGCGGAGCGGATCTCGGCGGCGTGCGGGCGGCCGGAGGCGGTCAGCGCGGTCACCGCCGACCTGACCGACCCGGCCCAGCTCGCCGGGGTGGTCGAGGCAGTCGGGGAGCGGACCGTCGACGTGGTGGTCAACAACGCCGGCGGCTACCTGGGCGGGGACACCGCCACGCTGGCCGGCGTGGCCGCGCAGTGGCGGGCCAACCTGGACGCCAACGTGCTCACCGCCGTACTGCTCACCGAGGCGCTGCTGCCGGCGCTGCGCCGCCCCGGCGGGCGGGTGATCCTGCTCAGCTCCATCGCCGCCCAGCGGGGCGGCGGCGGGCCGTACTCGGCGGCGAAGGCGGCGCTGCACGGCTGGGCGTACGACCTGGCGGCGCAGCTCGGTCCGGAACAGATCACGGTCAACGTGGTCAGCCCCGGATACGTCGCCGAGACCGAGTTCTTCGGCGACCGGATGACCCCGGAGGGGCACGCGAAGCGGGTCGACGCGACCCTGGTCAAGCGCGCCGGCCTGCCCGACGACATCGCCGAGGCGATCCGCTACCTGGCCGGCCCGGCGGCCGGCTACGTCACCGGGCAGGTGCTCGGGGTCAACGGCGGCAGCGTCCTCGGCCGCTGACGGGTTAGGAGGGGGCCCCGCTCAACAGACGGGGGTTGTGGGGGGGCCCCGGCACAACGCGATGGGGTTAGCCCGGGCCCCGCCACGGGCCCGGGGAGAAATGCGCGGGGGGGGCGCGCGGGCGGCGGT
>NZ_JBFAID010000062.1:0-37025 GCF_040654475.1 Micromonospora sp. NPDC050686 | reverse complement strand
TCCTCGACCTGCCCGAACAGGTCTGGATCAACAAGCCCGAGCCGCAACGACAAGCCGCTTAACTCCCGTTGGCCTCAATCCCTTGACACGTTCCGCGTTCGCGGCCGTCCCACTCGATACGGGCCTCGAGTTCGGCGCCGGTGAGGGCAGTCTCGACGGCGGCTTCGGCGGTGTCGAAGGCGTCCTCACGGCAGGTGGCCGTCACCTCGGTGACCACGGTCAAGGTGAGGCGGACCTGCCAGCGGCGCGGCAGCGTTGGCAGGTCTACGGCGTCCAGGACGCGGCTGGCGGCCTCGACGTCGATGTCGTGCGAGATGACCGCGTCGCGTAGCGCGTGCCACACGCGGCTGCGCAGCCGCGGCAGCGACTCCGCAGGCACGGCCGGCGGCTGCGACTGCGGGTCGGTGTGGTGGTCGTCCAAGTAGGCCTGGATTTGGGTGGTGGTGTGGGTGAGCCATCCCAGTGGGGCGGGCTGGCCGGGATGGAAGGCGTCCCAGGCGTGGCGCAGGACGGATTCGAGTATCGGCGGCGCCTCGCTGGTCGCCGTGGGTTCGGACATTCGGATTCCTCCGTTGCGTAGTTTTGAGCGCACCCGCCGCCTGTCTCAGACGGCGGGTGCGGCCGTACTGGTCAGGGCGTCGCCCGGCCTGTCGGTGTGGATGCGCGGGGCGGGCGGTCAGACAGTGGGCTGTTCGGGGTGGGGCCAGCCGTCGAGCACGGACGGGGGCAACCCGGCACGCAGCGCCCGGTCGATGAGCTGCGCGAGGGTGTAGCCGGGGTGGGCGGCCAGAGCGCGGTCGACGGCGACGCAGGCGAGCGCGCCCTCGCCGCGGCGCCAGGCAGCGAAGGCCAGCAGGCTGGCCGGTGGGGCGGCGAGCGGCGGGTGGACGCGGCGGGTGATATCGGCCCACATCGCGGCCTGCCAAGGCTTGTCGTCGGTAGCCCGCCAGGCGGCGTCGCGGACCGCCGGGACAGGGAGCAGGACGGTGAGCCAGGCCAGCTCGTCGTCGGTGAGGGTCTGCTCGTCGGCGTAGCGGGCGAGCGCATCCCGGACGGCGTCGTCGCCGGCGCGGATCAGCCCGCCACGCCCGGCCTGGCTGATCAGGGCACGGCGGCGGGATCTGGCGTGAGCGGTGGCGCGGGTGACGGCGACTCGGGCAGGCCCGGTGGTGGCCGCGACGCTGGCGACCAGCGCGGCCCGGTCGGGCAGGGCGTGGCAGCCGGCGACAATGGCGTGCAGCGTGATGTCGCTGCGGCACGGGTCGAACGGCACTCCATCGACGGGGCAGCAGGCGGGGTCCTGGCAGGTGTAGGAGAAGTAGCGGCCATCGGTGACTCGCAGGGCGTCGAAGATGTCGATGCCGGCGGCGGTCAGCCGCGGGATAACGGCGTCCATAACCGTGGTGACGGTGGTGGCAGGCCCGTAGCCGACGGCGACGGCGCGGCCGGCCGCCGCGTTGGCGAGCATGCGGATCTGCGTCAGGGTGTATTCGTCGCCCCAGTCGGCGACGTCGCCGGGGTGGGGGAGGTCGATGCGGCTGGCTACGACGACGCGGGTGCCGGTGAGGCCGATGATCACCATGCTGTCGGTCGGGTGGAAGCCGAGTAGGTAGGGCACGGCGGTGAGCAGGTCGCCGGGTGAGGTGATCGGTAGCCGGGGGATGTTCGGGTCGCTCACGATGTCTCCTGTTGTTTCCGAAATGAGGGCCCGGGCACGGCTGATCGGCCGTGCCCGGGCTGGAATGCGCGAAGTGGCCGGGCATGCGGCCGAGAACGGTGGGGTGGGTTTCTCAGTCGGTTGCCGCTCGCCGCCGTGCGGGCCAGTCGTCTGGTGGACCGCGAGCGGCCTCGGCGAGGGCGGTGACCTGAGCGGGAGCAGTCAGGCGTGCTCGAGGGCGGTGATGGCGGCGTCGGCGATGTGCCCGATGGCCTGCACCGGGTCGGCGACCTCGATGGTGGTGGTGTGGGTGAACGTGTGCCCGGGCAGGTCGGCGGGGCGTAGCCACAGCACCGGGCAGCCCCCCTGGTGCAGTGTGGTCAGGAGACGTTGAGCGGGACCGGTGTCTGGCAGGTCGCCGTCGGAGACGACGGCGAGCATCCGCAGCCGGCCGGGCTGGCGCAGGTGGAGGAGCTGGTCGGCGAGTTTCACCGCGTCGGTGAAGGCGCTGCTGCCACCCGTGGCGGCCAGTTCCAGCACCTGGGTGGGCCGCTGCCGAGGCGGGACGAGCAGCGTGACGTCGGTGCCGAAGGCGATGGTGGCGGTGACTGCCTGGTTGTGGTGGGCGGCGTGGGCGAGGATCCAGCCGGCTGATGACAGGGGCGCCGCGTAGGGGTGCATGGAGTAGGACGCGTCGACGATGACGCCCAGGTGCAGGGTCGGTTTCCGCGGCGGCAGCTGGGTGCGGCGTTGCCAGGGCGTGGCGGTGGGCATGGCGCCGGCGGCGATCTGCGCCTGGGCGGTGATGGCGTGGCGGGTACGCAGCCGTCCCGGCGGAACCGGGCTCGGCCGGATATCGGGGTCGGTGTGGTGGGTGCGGGCGCGGCGCAGCCGCGCGGCGAGGGTGCGGGCGGCGGCGCGTTCACCGTCGGTGGGGTCGCGGCGGGCCCACGTCGCGGGTGCCGAGAAGCGGCCGCGGATCTGCTGGTCGCGGTACTGCCCGGGTGTGAGACCGGCGGTGTGGGCGAGGTAGTCGGTGAGCGCTTGGGCGAGCAGGCCGGCGAACACCCCCGCGTCCGGCATGGGTGTGTCGGGTTGGCGGTGCGGGTTGATCTCGAGGATGCGGCACCACCGCCACGCCAGGTCGATCATCGTGTCGGCGTCGCTGTCGTCGGTGGTGTGGGCCTGTCGCCACACGTCGCGCAGCTGCAGCAGCCGCTTGCGTCCGAGGAGGCCGGTGACGGCGGCTCGGATCCCTCGCGTGTCTTTGGCGGTGAGGATCCGGGCGTCGACCCGCGCGAGCAGCAGCCCAGCCAGGTAAGCGGCGTGCCAGGGGTCGTCGACGGCGGCGTCATCGGGGCTGATCAGGGTGGTGACAGTGTGCCGCAACCACCTGCGGTCACCGCGCCGCCGGCTGCGCTGCCGATACTCGATGCGGGACTCTTCCAACAGCTCGGCGACGGCGGCGACGACAGCGGGGGTGCCGGGCGGGGTGCGCCAGCGGCTGTGGGTGGCGTGGGCGACCTCGTGCACCAGCAGCCCGTAGGCGGTCGGGACGAGGCGTTTGTGGCCGGCGCGGCGGGGGTTGGTGATGTCGGGGGCGCCGATGTAGGTGGCGTCGACCTCGATGCGGCCGGCGTCCGGGTAGCAGCAGGCAGGGGCGCCGCCACCGGCGCCGGGGGCGACGGTGACGGTCAGGTCGGTGCGGCCGGTCAGGGTGGGGATGTGCCGGGTCCAGGCGTCGCTCCACACCTGCCAGTCCGGGTCACCCGCGGTGGGCGCGGCCGGGCCGGGCTGCAGGTGACTGTGCGGGTTTGGCATCAGGTTCTCCTTGTCAGCGCTGTTTGCCGAGGGTCAGCGCGGTGATGTCGGTGCCGAACTGCTGCCGCAGGGCGGCGAGGACCGGCTCGCGGTCGTCGGCGGGGGCGCGGCCGGCGAGGTTCGCCACGGCCGCGGGCAGGCCGAGGGTTTTGCGGACGCGGGCGAAGCCGAGCAGCTCCCGCAGTTGCGGCGCCCAGCCGACGCGTCCGGCGGCGAGGTCGGCGTTGAGCGCGATCGCGGCCTGCACAGCCGGGTTGGGGACGCCGAGGTGGCGGGCGAGGTCCCAGTCGGTGGTGACCTCGATGTGCACGTCGAACCGCGACGCGAGCGCCTCGGTGAGGATGGCGCCGTGCACGCCGGGGTTGTGGCCGGCGATGACGTAGAAACCGTCGCTCGCTTCGACGCGTTCGTTGCGGTAGCCGGGGATGGTGATGACCCGCCGTCCGTCCATGGCCGGGTAGAGCACGGCGAGGACTTTCGGGGGGATGAGGGTGGCGTCGTCGACCAGCAGCGCCCGCCCTTCCCGCATGGCGGTGACGAGGGGGCCGTAGACGAACTCGAACCCGCCGTCCGGGAGGGGGATGAAGTTGCCGAGGAAGTCCTCCACCACCGTGTCCCCGGTCCCGGCGACCGTCAGCAGGTCCGGGAACGCGGCCTCGACCAGGGCGGTCTTGCCGGTTCCGGGCGGGCCGTACAGCAGCACCGGGATCCGCTTCTCGCGCAGCCTGCGCAGCACGTCCACGTCGGTGGCACCCGCAAGCTTGCGCGGGAAGTACAGGTCACCGTTCGGGCGGGCGACGGGCTGCCGCCGACCTGCACCGCGACCACTGCGGGGTGTATGCGGGGCAGGCGGTGGCATCGCCCCGGCCGCGTCGATCCCGGCCCGGGTGATCTGAAACCGGTGCGGGCCCGTCTGGTGCGCGGCGTACCCGGCGGCCGCCATCTTCTTCAGGGCTTCGAACACCGCGCCGGTGGAGCGGGCGGCGATCGCCGTGGTCAGCTCCCCGACCTTGAACACCTGATCAGGGTTGGCGGCCAGGTGAGCGGCCACCTGCCGGTAGAGATAGCCGGGCCGGCGGCCGTCACCCGGGTCTGGCGTGGGGGAGCCGTCACCGGTGCTCGGCGTTGGGGTTGAGGCTGGGGTTGGGGTTGCAGGGTCCATGCATGCCTCCTGTCATCTGGGGTTGGGCCCGCGCACCCCGCCTCCGGGTGCGCGGGCAAAGCTGGTGCGGTATCCGCGCGGTGGAGACGGGGCGGTTGACGGGCCCGGCCCCCTCTGGCAGGACAGCCGGCAAGCTCCGTGAGGTGCTCAGCAGACAGCCCGACAGGGCTGCGGATCGGTGACGTCGCCGCCAGCGGGTGGTGGGCGACGACAAGGAACGCACCCGCGCCGGGATTGATCAAGTCGATCCGGCGACGGGTGCGTCAGTGCGGTTACCTGCGGCGGAGGGTGACCTCGCCGCGGGGGCGGCGGGAGATCTGCACGGTCAGCCCGAACACGCTGCCGTCGGACAGCTCCAGCCACACCCCCCGGTCCAGCGTCAGGACCCCCGCGTCCCGGTACGTGCGCGCCGACGTGATCGTCACCGGCAGCCCATCGTCGTGGGTGAGCTGCGGCAGGTCCGCGTCGTCGCACAGCTCGTCCAGGTCGGCGCTGCTCAGCAGGCTCAGGACGACGGCTTGCAGGATGTCCTCGTGGGCGTACTCGCCGAACTCGTCAGCCGTGTCGTCAGGCATCAGCTGCTCCCTTCGTCGGCGTTCCCCGAGTGCCGGCGGCGGAGGGCGAGTCGGGGATGTCGCCGGCGATGCGGTCGCAGTCGTACGGGTGCACCGGCAGCCAGGTCCAGGCGCGGCCCATCACCATGTACCGGCCGTCCGAGTCGGGGCTGATCCGTTCAGTGGCGTCCGGGTCGTCGTGCACGCGGGTTTCGTCGGCGACGATGACGTCGCCGTCGAACCACAGCCGCGCCATGGACTCGTCGACCATCCGGTCCTGCTGCTGGCCGCTGATGCCCTCGGCGGTGAGCTGTTGCCGGTAGCGGTCGCGGGCGGCCTGCTGGTCGGCGACGATCGCCTCGGCTACCTGACGGGTGCAGGTGAACACCGCCCACCCGTTCCACGTGTCCACCAGGCTGCCGACGAACCCGACCGGGATCCGCATCTCCCCGTCGCCGTTCGCCGTCCACGCCCAGTCCCCGGCGAAGACGCCCGGCCCGCCCAGGCGCACCCGGTCGGGAGCCAGGTGGCTCATGTCCCGGTCGTCGCCGTGCGGGTGCAGCACGATCCGGCACTGCCGCGCCACCTCGGCTTCGGCGGCGTCGTCGAACCCGTCGCACCACGCCCACCGCGTCTGGTCACGCCGGCGGCCGCTCAGCGCCTCCCACTCCGGAGCACCCTGCGGGGCGTGCTCGGCATACCGGTCGCGGTCCTCGGCAAGGACGTACCGGTCGGCGGCGGGCAGCCCGTCCATGACGGGCGGGTCCACGTCGTCGATGCCGGCCAGCACCTGCCGCGCGACCTCGCGGACGTCACTGGTGGCCCTCCCGCCGATGAGGTTCTGCGCCCACCACACGACTGCGTCCCGGCCAGCCGCCGCGCCCGCGACCCGCACCGCGTCGAGCACCTGCTCCCAGCCGGCGTCGCCACTGGGGGCCGGGAGCCGGCGGACGCGGTCACCGGAATCGAGCAGCATCGACAGACAGGAACCGCTGTCCCAGTTCACCTCGAGGACCTGCTGGTAGGCGTTGTAGTGGCGCACCGTGCCCTCGTCACCCGGACACAGAAGCGTGTGCGGGTCGCTGGTGTGCTCAAGCGCCACCCGCTCGCCAGGCTGGTAGGTCATCGGGTCCCCTCCCGCGCCGTCAGGACGGCGTGGCAGCGGGCCGCGACACCGTCGCGAACGGCGTCGGTGAACCCGTCCCGCACCGCGTCAACCACCAGCGCCTGATCGTGGTCGGGCAGCTCCGACCAGCCGGGGGCGCCGGCCGGCGCGTGGGCCTGATAGCGGTCGGCGTCGTAGCCGGCAACGTCGAAGCGGGGCAACGTCGCCAGGACACCGTCGTCGCTGCTGTCGATGCCGTCCAGGACCGCCTGGGCTGTCTGCGCCTGCTCGGACGCGCCGCGCCCCTCGAGGGCGTGCTGCTGCCACCAGCCCACGGCGAGCCGTCCCTCACGCTCACCCGCGTTCCGCAACGCCACCAGCACATGGGCGTCGAGCGGCGACACCGGCGCCTGCGGGCTGTCGGAAACGGCGCTGGTCTGGAGACTGGTGTACGGGGATGCGGAGGTGGCCGGGTCGAGCCAGTCGGCGGCGAGCCGCACCCCCTCACGGCGGTAGCGGGCCGGCACGGTCCGCTCATTGGTGACCCGGCGCAGCCACCCGGCCAGCTCGGCGCGGATCTTGCGGGAGGCGGTGGCGTAGCGGGCGCGGGCCTCCCGGGCCCGCCGGTTCGCCTCCTGCGCGTTGCGCCGGTCCACCCGGGTGTGCAGGTCGAGCAGCCACTGGTGCTCCGCGGTGCTGATCCAGCCGCAGCGGGAGTCGGTCAGCAGCCGGCGCAGCGCCTCGGCGTAGTAGTCGTCGCCGTAGCGCGGGTTCTTCTCGTGGTGGACCAGGGTGTTCTGGATGTTCTGCAGCCGGCGGCCCAAGGCGACCCAGTTCGTGTGGTCCTCGGGCCGGGTCCCCGGCTGTTTCCTGCTGCTGGTGTGGTCGCTGTCGGTCACGGTGATGTCCTCTCCGAGGGGATGGGGGATCCGCAGCGGCCGGCAGCCAGAGGGCTGCCCCGGCTGACGGGATCCGTGAAGGGTTTGAGGGATGCGGTGGTTCAGCCGATGACGCGGCGCGCGGCAGCGAGGTGCGCGGCCCACGCGGACAGGCGGCTGATCTTGACGACGTCGCCGCTGTGCGGGGCCTGCACGATCAGCCCTTGCCCGAGGTAGAGGCCCACGTGCCCGGGCCTGGTGGCGGTGCCCCGGCTGCCGGGAATGAACAGCAGGTCCCCCGGCCGCAGGTCCCGGTAGTCGGTGACCGGCCGGCCCGCGTGGATCTGCTCGCTGGTAGTGCGGGGCACGCTGATGCCGGCGGCCCGGTAGGCCTGCTGCATCAGCGACGAGCAGTCGCATTGGCGGGCGGGGACGCCGGAGTGTGGTGCGGTGCAGTCCCCGCCGAAGGTGTACGGGCTGCCGAGCCGCGCCAAGGCCCAGCCGATCGCCGTCACGACCGGCCCTGGCGTACCCGCCGGCAGGGTGAACCCCGCCGGCAGCGGCACCTGCTCGCCGCCGGGCTGGCCGTCACCTGCGTCGAACAGGCACAGCGGGTTGCTCATCGCCTGCTCCAGATCCCCTCCGACGGGCCCGGCCGGGGTGCCGCCGCTCAGGACGCGGACCAGGGCGATCGCGTCGTCCTCCCACTTCGCATAGGCGCCGGGGTAGGCGGAGCGCTGCACCGCTTGGGCGGCGTCGGTCAACGGCACGGCCTGCCAACCGTCGACGGCCAGCAACGCCCGGTAGAACCTGCCGGCCGCGTAGCGCGGGTCCTGGAGTTGGGCGGGTGTGCCCCAGCCCTGGGACGGGCGCTGCTGGAACAGCCCCACCGAGTCGCGGTCCCCGCCGGGCAGGTTGCGCAGGGTGGACTCCTGCATGGCGGTGGCCAGGGCGATGACCCAGCCTCGGGGCGGAACCGTGAGCTCGACGCCGACGGTCACGATGACCGCGGCGTTGGTGACCTGCTCGCCGCTCCAGCCCCCGACGCCGGCGGCGGCGGGCGGGGACACGGTGACGGTGGGCAGCAACGGCTGCCGGCCTGGGCCGACAGTGCCGTTGCACGCGGCCGAGGCGGTGCCACCGCCGGTGAACAACATTCCGATCCCGCCCGCGCACAGCATCAGCACGGCGAGCACCCCGGCGACGATTGCGGCGAGACCACGCCCGCTCACCGCGGGGCTCCCGCAGCCGGCCGCGGGGCGTAGCGCGCTGCGGGGGAGCGGCTCGTGGGGGTGGAGGTGGCATCCGGTGACGGGGGCAGGCAGCCGGCGAGCCGGTAGCGGGCCAGGTACTCCCAGTCGGAGGCGAGGATCGCGGTGTTCAGCGCGTGGGCGTCACGGTGGGCGTGGCCGACCCAGATCGCGGCGAGGGTGGGCACGACGACGCCTGGGTGGCAGTCGAAGAGCACGAACCGGGCGTGCACGAGGTGCGGGTTCGCGGAATCGGTGGTGCCGACGAAGCAGTGGGTGCTCACGGGGCAGGTCTCCTTCGCAGCAGATGCGGGAGTGGGAGGGCATGAGGTGCGCGGACCGGTGGCCGAGACGCTGGACGGGACGGTCACGGCTCGTCCTGTTGCGGGGACGCCGGCCAGGGGGCGGGCTTGGCGCGCCAGCCGAAGATCGGGTCGCTGGTCTCGACGGAACCGCAGTGGCTGCAGCGGATGTAGGTGTCTTCGCCGTAGCCGGCCATCGACGGCAGCTCGTCCTGGACGAACTCGTCGACGGCCCCGCACACCTGGCAGCGCAGTGACGTCCCGTCAGGCCCCCACGTGATGAAGATCGGCTCCTCATCGGTGGCGTCAGGTCGCCCTCGCGGGCCGGTCACGCCATGCCCCCCGCCGCTGCTGCTGGTCGGTTGGGCGGTGGCGGTGAGGAGGGCGGTCAGTCCTGGGTAGGTGGCGGGGACGTCGCCCGGATCGGGGGTGTCGTCGATGAGCAGCAGCGGTTGGTCATCGCGCGGGTGGGTGAGCTGGTAGAGGCGGCCGTCGGTGTCGACGGCGTCGATGCGGCGGGCCTGCCGTGGCGCGTCGCCGATGGTGAGGATGTCGTCGTAGCAGGCGGCCCAGGCCAGCAGCCGCGCATCGGGTTCGGTCGCCCGGATCAGGCGGACGATCGTGTCGAGGGTGGCCTGGTAGGGCGTTGACGCGTGGGGCTGGCGCAAGCCCGCGGCGAGGCGGTGCAGCAGGGCAGGCATGCCAGCGGGATCGGCGAGCAAATCGCCGCGGCGCAGCGGGAATTCCACGCTGCGCAAAGCGTGCGCGGGCGAGGCCGTGTGGAGGGGGCGGGTGTGGATGAGCAGCAGCGTCGGGGGCTGGCCCCAGCCCAGATGCTCGGCGTCGACGTCGGTCGCCAGGAGGCAACCGGCCAGGGCGTGGACAGCGGTGAACGACAGCACAGGGATCTCCCTTGTCAGGGCGGAAAACGGGGAGGGCCCCGCAACCGGGTGGTTGCGGGGCCCTCAAGGCGTCAGATCTGTCAGTGGTGGTGGCGGTCGCGGCTGCGTCCCACTGGGGTGGCCAAGGGATGGTGGCCGTGCACACCGGCGCCGGAACGCTTCGCGTGGTACATCGCCGCGTCCGCCTCGGCCAGCAGCTGACGGGGGTTGGCGGACAGGTAGGCGGGGTTGTGGGTGTAGCCGACGGAGACGCTGACACTGACCTCGCCGCTGTTGAGGGGGAATGGGGCGGCGCCGATGGCCTGCCATGCGGCGCGGGCGGCAGCGGCCACGTCCTCGTGGTCGCCGCGCACGAGGAGGGCGAACTCGTCGCCGGACAGCCGCGCGGCGATTTCCACCGGCGCGTCGAGGGCGGGCAGGAGCCGGCCGACGTGGGCGAGCAGCATGTTGCCGGTGTCGTGGCCGAGGGTGTCGTTGACGGTCTTGAACCCGTCGAGGTCGAGCAGCACCACCCCGACGGCCGCGCGGTCGGCGAGGGCGGCGCGCAGTCGGGCGAGGAATAGCCGCCGGTTGGGCAGGCCGGTGATCTCGTCGTGGGTGGCCTGGTAGCGGGCCGCGTCGAGGGCTTGCTGTTGACGCCACAGGAGGCTGCTGGCGAGGGCGAGGCCGGCGAGGATCCCGCCGACGGTGGTGACGATTCCTTGGAGGATGGGCGACACTGAGTTGCTCCTTTGCACGAAGGAGCACCGGGGGCGGGCGTGAGGCCGCAAACTTCGACGCCCGCCCTCGGGCTGCCTGACGAGTGGACTACTGGCCGCCGTCGCTGGGGGCGAGTTGGAAGGTGGCCGGGCGTTCGACGGTCTGCACGAGCGTGCCGGCGGCGACCAGCTTGATCGCCGCGTTGTACACCGCGCCCTGGCTGGCTTTCTTCGCGCCGCTGCCGGCGTTCGCGGAGTCGATGAGCTTGCACAGCTCACTGGTCTTGTACTCGCGGTCGGGGTGGGCTTCGAGGATGTCCAGTACCGCACCCCGCAGGGAGCCCTTCACCCGGCGGCTGTTCCCCGTCGTGGCTGCCTGCCCCTGCGCGTCAGGGTTCGACTCGCCCTCGGCCTCGGCGGGCGCGGCGTCGGGCTGCTGACGGTCGTGGCCCGCCTCTCCCGAGCGCGGCTGCTCGTCACCGCCATTCGACTCGCCCCCGGCCTCGGCGTCGTCGGGCGCGGCGTCGGACTGCTGACGGTCGTGGCCCGCCTCTCCCGAGGATGGCTGCTCGCCGCCACTGGAAGACGTGACCGTGTCCAGCGGAGCAGGTGCGCCGCCGGTGGAAGCCCGGGCCGGGGATGCGCCGTCCGTGTCCCGGGCTGCCGGTACAGGGGGTTCGCCGTCCCATTCGGGCATGCCGACGGTGCCGAGGGGATCGGTCGGGGTGGCGGTGTCCGAGGTGGCGACCGCGGACCCGTCGGGTGGTGTGTCAGCCGCCCCCTGGGTGGAGGGTGGCGTGGCGGTGGTGGTGCGGCCAGTGTCGGTCAACCGCCACAGGGCGCGGTTGTCGTCGCTGCGGAACCGCTCGGCCTGCCCGGTCTTCTCCCAGGCGCGCAGCTTCGCCGTCGCCGTGGAATAGCCGAGCCCGGCATGCTCGGCCACGGCCACGGCCGTGGCAGTGGCCTCGCCGAGCTCGCTGAGCGCGGCGAGGACCGTGAACATCGTGTGCGCCGGCATGGGCTCCGTTGCATCCGCCATGGGCACGTCCTTTCTGGTGTGGAGGTCAGCAGTGATCCACGCTTCGACCGCGTCGCTGATCAAGTGCGACGACCGGATCTCGGGATATCCCTCAAGATCCGCGGTCGGTCGCCAGCCGGGGGCGTGGCGGGCGCGCGTGGGAAGGAATGAGTGATCGGCCGGCGGGCGCCGGCTGGGTGCGGTTAGAACGAGGACTCGACGTCGCCGGGAGATGCCAGCCAGGAGCGCCTCGCTGCGCTCGCCCGCGGCGACTTGCGCCCCTGTGAGGCGGTGGGCCGGGCAGGCCATGGCGTGCTCCGCGCGGCGCAGCACGTCTTCGATGCGGACACCGTGGGGAGGACATCCTGCCGATGAAGAGGCCCGGAAGAGGAACACGGCGGCCTGTACAGGCCAGGCGGGAGAGGGCGCCCCTGGCCCGGGGCACCCGGCCTGTAGAGCGCTGACCGCCGCTGTGTGAGGCGGTGCGGCAGCTGGCCGTTGAGGCAGCTGCGGTGCCGACGGCAGCAGCGGGAAGCCGGCCCCGCAGGTTGACACGGCATGGACCGATCGCTGGGAACCCAGCTGGGGCCGGGCCCGCAGCGGATTCCGGCGCGCTCGACGCCGGGCGTGGGCGGTGGGTCTAGAGAGCGACGGCGAGAAGCCGCTGATCGGGGTCGAGGATGTCGAGGTGGGCCAGGGCCTGCTCAAGGTAGGTGATGCGGTGGGCGAGGGCGTCGCTGGCCGGGGCGAGCTTGCGGCCGTCGGCGGTGAGCATCGCGTCGCCGGCGACGGCGCTGGCGGCGCGGTAGTGCTGGTAGGCGATCTGCCCTGCCTGGTACATCTCCAGCTCTCCGACAGTGGGCTGGCCAGGGCCGGGAGTGGCGGCGGCGTGCAGGCGCATGGCGTGGACGCGGGGTTGGGCGTGGAAGTCCGCGATCGTCGTGTCGAGGGGGTAGCGGTCGGGGTCGGTGAGGTGGCGGGTTTCGAACACCGGCCACGGGGTGGCCGGTCTCGTGCCGTGCACGACCTGCTGCCAGATCTGGTAGCGGATCCCGGCACCGACAGCGGCGGCGTGGCGCATCCCGTGCAGGTCGAGCAGCCGAACCGGTCCGCCCGCGCACGGCGCGGGTCGGCCCTTGCGCAGCCCGATCATCTGCTGGCGCTGCCATAGCCGCAGCTGCGGTACCGCCCAGAACAGGGGCGTGAGGGTGCCGGTGACACCGAAATGGGTGTCGAGCTGGTGGCTCGTGAGCGCCTGCGAGGGCAGCGCGTCGGGCAGGCAGATGATCATCATGGCGATGGTCGGGGCCGACGTGACAGTTGGCCGCGCGTTGGTGGCGGCCCGGGTAGTGCCCGGTCGGGGCGTGGGCGCCGGGCTCGTCTTCGCCGGGGCCGGTCGTGCCGGGATGGCTGGCACACGGCAGCCGTGGCGGGTCAGCGGGGTGCCGTTGACAGTGGACATATGGCTGTCCTCCTTCGGTGGGGTGCGCGCGGGCGCGCAGGAATGACCGGCCCACCGGGTACGTGGGTCGGATCAAGGCAAGAGTTGGTGCGGGGTGGCTGGTGCGACCTCGAGGGGCCGCCGCGCGGGCGCGTGCCGACCGGCCGAAGCGGGTGGGCGTCGCGTACCGCTGGGGTGCGGCGGGGGATCCCTGAGGTGGGACCGAACCGGGGTGGAGCGATATCTGGGGTGTGGTGTTGTCGGGAAAGGTAGCGGCTGCCACTCACAGCGCATTCCGGCGCGACAGCGGCAGGAAAGGCGGTTGACCTGCACCGTGAGAGATCAACAGCCGCTGCCGGGCGGGTGGGGCGTGTCGCGTTGTGAGTGGTCGATCCGCTCACAGCCGATCTTGCGGTGTGAAAGTCTGCAAGGTGCTGGGGTGCGGTAGGGGCGCGACCTGCGCTGTGAGCGGGGACCTGAGTGTCAGATCTGAGTGACCGGTGAGCTGCTAGCAATCCTGCTAGCAAGCGAGGCCCCGGATGTGACGAAGCCCCGACCTTCGTAGGGTCGGGGCTTCGTCGTTCCCGGGGCGCATCGCCGAGGCATGACAGCGGCGCTCCTGCGGGGTTGTGGCGGGCCGGGTTCGCCGGCGTCCGGCCGGCGTACCGATGCTAAGTCGGGCGCCGCCGGTGGCCTCGGCATTGATAGCCAAGTCACGCATTTCCGCGGCTGACACGACGAGGCCCAGCACGCGCCCGGGGGCCTCGCTCCTTGGTCGGGCTACTTGACGGCCCAGCGGGGTGCGATCGGCTCCCCCTCGGGGGCGTACTCGACGGCAACCGGACGCTTATTGCCCGGCGCCGGGTAGGTGATCCAGCCGCGCACGCACCGACCGGGGGCGACCATCTTCTCCCCGAACGGGTACTCCGGCTCGGGGAACTGGTTGTAGCCGACGGAGGACGCCTCGATCTGGGTGTCGTCGGCGTACACCAGCGTCCAGGGCCCGTTGGAGATCGAGATGCCCTGGGGGGCGATGTCCACCCGTAGGGCGCACACCTTGACGTCGATCGCGGCCCACACGTAGCCGGGCTGCTCGTCAGGGCGGGGTGCGCTCCGGGCGACGTTGTGCTTGTAGGCGTAGACGGTGGCGTGGGCGGCGCCCTCGGTGGTGGTGAACGACTTGCCCATGGCGAGGGGCACGGTCGGATCGAACGTCGGGGACGGGCTGGCCGTCGGGCTCGGGCTGGCGCTCGGGCTCGGCGACGGGCTGGCGGTGGTCGGGGTCGGGGCGGCCGAGCTGGCGCCCGCGGTGGGCTTGTCCCCGTCGCCGCAGCCGGCGGCGGCGAGGGCGACGAGGGCGAGGGCGGCGGTGCCGGCGCGCAGGGTCATGTGGTTCACGAGGTGTCTCCGAACTCGGCTGCCGGTCACAGGGTGACGACGGCGTCTTCAGCGAAGGTGAACAGTCCGGCGTCGAACGTGATCGTCTTCAGCTTGGTGCCCTTCGGCACGTCGAAGTAGACGTTCGCAGTCACCGAGTTGCCCGGGTTGATCTCGTCGAGGAAACCCTGCCCGTCGCTGTTGCCGTAGATCCCAGCCTCCCCGTCGGCCTCGTACTCCCGGCCGCTGGCGTCCTGTGCGGTGAGAGTCCCGTCGGCGTGGAAGATGTGCGCGCTCTTGGTGACGTTCTTGACGGTCACGCTGACCTTGCAGAAGGTGCCCTGCGCCTTGGTGTTCAGGAACTGGGTGCCGACCTGGGAGATCCCACACTTCATGCTCTTGACGGTGAACTCGAAGTCACCGCCGCGTACCTTGTCGCCGATGCCGAAGGTCTTCGGCTTGGCCGGGGCCGGGGCTGCGGTCGTCTTCACCGGGGCCGGCTTGGCTGGCGCCGGATCCGAGGTGGTCGGCGCCGCCGCGGCCGGGGCAGAGGTGCTGGTGGTGACGGCCGGGATGTCGCTGCTGGCGGACACGTCGTTCTTCTTGCCGTTGTCGCTGGCAAGGCCGATCACCATCGACCCGCCGCAGCACAGCACGACGAACGCCCCGACACCGATGAGGGTGGGGACCAGCCAGGCGGGGCGCTTGCGGGCGGGAGGCGCCGGCGGAAACTGACCGGCGGGTCCCGGCGGGAACTGCCCCGCAGGCGGCGGGTACTGGCCAGCGGGCGGCGGGTACTGGCCAGCGGGCGGCGGCAGGTACTGACCGGTAGGCACTTGCGGGAACTGAGCGGTAGGCGGCATCGGCTGCTGGCCGGGCTGGTTCTGGGCAGGGTCGTAGGGGGTGGTCATTGGTGTGGAGGTCTCCCAGGTCTGAATTCGCGCTGCCCCGTACTGAGCGCAATACCGCCAACGCTCTCACAGCGTTCCCACAGACGCCCTCCTCCGGCAGTGCTGACATTGACGCCGGTTGCCTGGGGCAACATCCGATCGACTGACCCACCGTCCGGCGATGAGTCATCCGCCAGTCACGCTCCGGCCGCGGCATCCCAGAACGGGTCGGCCTCGTCGCCGAGCAGCAGCGGCACGTCGTACGCCGACACGTCCAGCCGCGGACGTATGTACCACACCCGGTGGCGCCATCGCCGGTGCTCGAAGGCGGTGTCCACTTCTATCTCAGCCACCACGGTGGGCTCCACCTTCACGTAGCGCAGTGGCTCGGGTCGGTCCAGCTGCCCGCTCCAGCTCGCGGGCAGCGGCTGCGGCCAGGGGTGCGCAAGGATGCCCCGGTGCTGCAGCCGGGGCAGGGACAGCAGCGACGCGAGCTCCCGACGTTGGGGCATCGCCAGCGGGGTGGGTGCGACCGGTGTAGCGCAGGTGTCCCCACCCATCGAACCGGCCGAGGAGCAGCGTGCTCGGGTTGCCGGGGCTGCCGGTGACCCCGCCGATGATCGCCTCGGTCGCCCCGCGCAGCCGGAACTTCTGCCAGCCGCGCCAGCCGGGCTCGTACCGGCCGTCCAGCCGCTTGATCACCACGCCCTCGATCCCGGCAACCGTGTACGTGGTCAGCCACTCCGCCACCTCGTCCATGTCGGTCGTCTGCGGCGTCAAGGTCAGATGCGCCGGCGAACATTCGAGCAGCTCCGCCAGACGGGTCCGTCGCTCGAAAAGCGGCGCGTTAATCACGACGCGGCCGCAAGCGCGGGCGAGCAGATCCCACATGACGTAGTGCGCGGGGTGTTCCCGCGCCATCATCAGCAGGCCCCGGCCGGCGGTGCTCCGGCGCTGCAGCCGGGCGAAGCTGGTCCGCCCCCGCTCCCACACGATCAGCTCCTTCGCCTAGGCCACGCGGTGTCGCGGTGCTGTATCCCTAACCGCAGATCCAGGTCAGAGGTCGCCGTCGGGGTCGGTGTAGCGGTGTGGGTTCGTGGCGGTGTTGCGGGGGCCGTGGTTGGAGGGCAGTTCGTGCAGCCACCGACGTGGGCCGAGTTCGGTGGCGAGGGTCCAGGCGGGGCCGGCGGGGTGCTCGTCGTGCAGGCCGGTGGCCACGGGCATGACCGTGGGTACGCCGGCGAGGGCGTCGAGGAGGTGGGCTTCGCGGCGGCGGGTCGGCACCCGTAGAAGGACGGGGTAGCGGGGGCCGAACTCGGCGAGGCGTTCGTAGCCGCGCAGCTTGCGCAGCACCCTGCCCAGGGGTTCGGTGCCGTTGTCGTGCTCGAGGAAGAACCCGACGGTGTGGCCGGCGGCGGACCAGATGCCGTGGCCGTCGGGGCGGATGCCGGCGAGGGTGTATGCGGTGGTGGCGTGCTGCTCGGACCACCACCGCACCAGCTTCGCGCTGGAGTCGGTGCGGGTGTAGGCGAGCAGGTCGATGAAGAGATGGTTGGTGCCGAGCAGGTGCCGCAGGCGGGAGCTGCCAATGATGCGTTCGGTGCGTTCGATGCTGGAGCGCGGCGGCCGGGCATCAGGGTGTTCGGGGTCGGTGTAGGTGGTGGGGTGTACGAGCATGCCGAGGGGGCCGAGGGTGTAGAGGTGTTGGCCGTCGCCGGTGGTGACGTCGACGAAGCGGTGCACAGCGTCGATGCGGTGCAGGGCGGCCAGGCGCAACCGGGCGGAGCGCGGTGACGGGAACAGGGCCGCCGTGATCTGGGCGGTGGACAGCACATAGTGCTCGGCGAGCCAGGCCAGGAGTTGACGGTCGCGCAGGGTCAGCCGACGCAGGTGGGCCAGCCGCTGAAGTTTGCTGGAGGGGGAGCGGGACGGGCGGGACTCGGGGTTGGTGGATTCGCGGGACATGAGGGATCTCCTCAGGGAGTAGACGAAGAGAAGCTCCCTCCCATGGGGAGGGAGTCTGGAAATGTCACCGCCGTTCAGCGGAGGGCCTCACGGCGGCGTGCTGGGCTGACAGCTACACAGGGCTGCGGTGCGGGGCCGGACGTGGTGAGAGGTGGCGAAGGCGCGGTGAAGCCGCAGCGGAAGGCGTAACGGAAAGCCCACGGGGCCGCCGGATCAGCCCACGCCGCCGCTGACAGCGACGGTGTCGGCCACACGGTGGTTGGCGGTCAGGCGGGGCGGGAAGGGCGGCCGCTCCGCCTGGCGTCGCGAGTGTCCGCTCCGCTGGGCCGCTCGCTCTTGTCTGGGCGGGAGAACCGGTCGACGAGGGTGTCGATGGCGCTGGTGTCCTGGGGCTTGATGGCTTCGGCGGCGACCTGCCGGATCGCGGTCGCCTCCCCGACCACCGGTTTCGGCGGGCGCGTCTTCATGGTGAACGCCGGTGTCTGGCGGCCGTCGGCGACGAGACGCGTCGCGGTGGTGTAGGCGTCGAGGTGGGTCAGGTCGTGCTCGTCGAGCTCGGGCAGGGTGTGGCGGGCCAGCACGCGGGCGTCCTCGGGCGCGCACGAGAAGTAGACCTTGTTGCGGGCGTTCGCCGATGCGGCGGCGAGGAGGTCCTTCGGGAACTGGGCGAGGTCCTGATGGCTGAGCACGAGGGACAGCCGGTACTTGCGGGCCTCGGCGAGCATCGTGTCGAGGCTGTTGGCCAGGGTGAGGAAGTTCTGGGCCTCGTCGATTATCAGGGTGGCGTCCCGGCGTTTGTCGGGGGCGATGCGCGCGCGGGCGGTGGCGGCCTGCCACACCTGCGCCAGGACCAGGGAGCCCAGCAGCTTGCTGGTGTCCTCCCCCAACTGGCCTTTCGGGATGCGCACGAGCAGCGCGCCGCCGTCGAGGACCTTGCCCATGTCGAAGCTCGAGCGCGGATAGCGCATGGTGCGCTTGACGAAGTCGCGCAAAAGGAAGGCGCGGAGGCGGGCGAGGACGGGGCCGATGACCTGCGAGCGCAGAGCGGGGTTGAGCTCGTCGTACCACTGCCAGAACCCGGACAGGCCGGCCGGGTCGTCCAGGTCAACGGTCATCGCCGACCGGAACTGGGCGCTGTTGAGCAGGGGTGGGATGTGTTGCAGGGTGACGTTGGCGTGCCGCAACAACGTCAGACAAGCGACCCGCATGACGTCGTCCATCCGGGGGCCCCACGCTTTAGCGAAGATGTTCCCGAAGATCGACACCAGATTGTCGACCACGAGGTCGGGGTCGTCCCCGGCGAGAGGGTTGATGGTCGGCGGATTCGGCTGGTCCGGGTCGAAGATGACGAGACGGTCGGCGACAGAGGCGGGAAGCCGGTCGAGGATGTCGAGGACCATGTCGCCGTGCGGGTCGATGACCACAGTGCCGCGGCCCGCAGTGATGTCCTCGACGGCCATGTTGACCAGCAGCGTCGTCTTCCCACTGCCAGTGGATCCGATCACGTGCAGGTGATACCGCGCATCCGACACGGCCAGGGCCACGCCGTGGCCGCCGACCTCCGCGGTCCCGAGGACCTTGGTGCCGCGTCCGCCGGTCGCGACGGCGACCGGTGCGGGCATGGACTTCGCCCGCGCGCGGTCCAGGCCAGGGACGGCCAGATCTTGGGGCAGCGCAGCGAGCGCGGCCAGTTCGGGCGTCGAGGTGAGGAATCCGGCACCGAGGCGCCGCCGCGCGAGGACCCCGGCCGGGGAGGGCATGCGGGCCCGGTGGGTGAGACGGTTGCGGCCGGAGTACACGGCGAAGGAGAAGGCGATGGTGTCGGCGATGCCCCTCAACCGTGGCCGCTGGTCGGTGCCCGCGCGTCGACTGTCCTTGCCGACCGCGTATCGGATGGCGGACTCCCACAGCGGGTGGGAAGCCTTGTCGAGGATGGCCCGGACATCGCGTTCCACTCCGGGGTCGCGGCGGCCCGTCGGCACCGGCCGGCGGGCGCTCGAGGTGTGGCCGGGTAGAAATGCCTCGACGAGCCACAGCAGCGGCGCGGCCGGGTTGAAAGCGGGGACGGCGGTCTTGCCGTCGCGCAACCTGCCAGCGGCGCGTCGGGCGCGCAAGGCGCGGCGGGGTGCGGCGGGCCGGGCGAGGATCTGCACGCAGGCGTGCTCGTCGGCCCGCAGTTGGGAGCCGGCGGAGATCAGCGCGCGCAGCGGGTCGCTGTCGTGGTCGATGCGCAGGGGCAGCCATTCGGCGGCGGTGGGCAGCAGATGTCCGCCCACCACCGTGGGCACGTCGAGCGGGATGGGTGGGGCGGGGGTGTGGTCGGTGGTGCAGGCGGCGCCGGGCCAGGCGGCGCGGACGGCGGCTTCGACGGCACCAGGTGGGACGGTGCCGGGTACCCAGATGGAGATGAGCAATCGTCGTCCGGCCCAGGTGTACTGCCAGGCGACGTGAGGGCTGCCGTGGAGCCAGCGGTGGCGCCGGGACGGGGTGAGGGTGCCGGCGAGGTTGGCCCACAGCGCGGACGCGCTGTCCGGGTCGACCTCGGGTGGCGGGGCGATCGTCACGAGCCTTGCGCCATCACTGTGCCGGCGGTCCCGCCACGCTGCGAGGAGATTGCGGCCGGCGACGTGCGCCACGAGCAAGCCGGCGGCGACGGCGAGCAGCCACGGCCGCTGCCCCACCCACGCGGCGGCCTCGAGCACCCAGCGGGTGGCGCCGGTGGGCGGCACGACGACGTCGGCGCCTGGGCCGGTCGGATGGGGGGTGAAGGTCAGGATGGCCGCCAGGTATGCGGCGGGTGGGGTCACAGGTCGTCTCCCTCGTCGAAGTCGGCGAGTTCGCTCGGCCGTGTCGTACACAGCTGGTGCTCCGCCTGCGAGGCGATGGCTTCAAAGCTGGTCCGGTTGGTACCGGAGATCAGCAGTCCGGTGCCGACCCGCGCGGCGAGGAGCAGCCGCCGCTCGCCGGCGGTGAGCCCGAAGGCGTCGCCGATCGCGTCAATGGCCTGCGGGGCCTGCTTGAGCAGGATCTGGGTGGCGGCGTTGGCGACGACGGCCTGACCGAGGTCGGTGCCGAGCAGGTCGGCGACGTCCTGGGTGATGACCGTCAGCCCGGCGTGGCGTTTGCGGGCGGCCTTGGACATGCGGAACAGGAACCGGGCGCCCTCACCGTCGCGCAGGAGCAGCCACGCCTCGTCCACGACGACGAGCCGCCGCGCGGCCCGCCTGCTGGCTGCGTCGACCTGCCGCCAGATCGCGTCCAGGGCGAGGAGGGTGCCGACGGTGCGCAGTTCGTCGGGCAGGTGCCGCAGCGACCACACCACGAGGTGGCCGTCGGGGCGGGTGGTGGTGGGCCCGTCGAACAGGTGCGAGAAGGAACCCTCAACCCAGGGGGTGAGGCGGGCGGCGAGCTGGCCGGCGGCGGGGTCGGTGTCGGCGTGCAGGCAGTCGGTGAGGTCGCGTAGGAGTGGGGCGGGCCGATGGTGGGTGGCCGGGTCCGGTGTGATGCCCGCCTGCCGGTAGACGGCCAGGATCGCCCGGTCCAGGGCAGCCCGTTCCGCCGGTGGCGGCTGCTGCCCGAGCAGCACGCTGATGAGGGTGTGCAGGAACAGGCCACGGCGGGTGAGCACGTCAGGGCGGGAGTCACCTCCCGGCAGGTCGAGAGGGTTGACCTTCACGCCGGCGACGCCGAGGCGGACCAGGGCTCCACCGACCGCGTCGGCCAACCGCAGGTACTCGTCCTCAGGGTCGATGACGGCGACCTGCACCTGCTGGTAGAGGTTGCGCAGGATCTCCAGCTTCACGAAGTACGACTTGCCGGCGCCCGAGCGGGCGAGAACGACGCTGTTGTGGTTCTCCTGTGCCCACCGGTCCCACCACACGATCCCGCTGGAGTCGGGGTTGACGCCGTAGAGAACTCCGCCGTCGGCGGGCGGGTCGCCGGGCAGCGGCGCGGGCAGGTCTGCGCTGGCGAGGGGGAACGCGGCGGCGAGGGCGGCGGTGTCCATGGTGCGGCGCATCTGCAGGCTGTCGGTGGCCAGGGGCAGGGTGGTGGTCCACCCGGCCAGGTGCCGCCACGTGGCGGGCTGCACCTCGATCAATGTGGACGCGGCGGCTGCCTTCACCTGCGCGCACGCCTCGACGAGTTCGTCTTCGGTGCGGGCGTGCACGGTCAGGTAGAGGCCGACGCGGAACAGCTTCGCCGCACCTCGCGCCAACCGTTGGGCGAGGTCCGCGGCGTCGTCGGCCGCCGCTTCCACGGATGGGTCGGTCAGCTTGCCGCGGTCCGCGTCCGCCCGCCGGGACGATTCGAAGCGGGCCCGCTGGTTACGCAGCCGGGCGGCGGCGACTGGGGCGGGCAGCGGGTCGATGTGCAACGCGAGGTCGAGGCGGCCCGGCCACGAGAGGAGGGGTTCGAGCCAGGCCGGGCCGACCTCGGCCGGGTAGCCGGTCACCACGAGGGTGGCGGCGTAGCCGTCCCCGACGCGCAGGAACCGCGGGGTGACCTCGACGGCGGCGGGGGCGACGGTGGCCGCCAGCCCGTCCGGCTGGCAGCCACCGTCGGCAGGCTGGGATCTGTGGCGCAGCTTCATGTCGGACGGCTCCTTCCGTGCCGGTGACGCTGATGGGGCGTGGGTGAGGTGATGACCGTGTCCGGGGCCGCGAGGCCGCCGGGCCGTGGCGGCCGGTAGGGGTCGGCGGCCGCGGCGAGCGCCGCGGTGATCGCCGGCCCGTCGAGGGCGCGGGTGGTGACGCCGAGCCCGGACAGGGCGCGGACCGTGTCATCGGCGCGCCGTCGCGCCGTGTGCTTGCCACGCTCACCGGCGCTCGTGCCGGTGACGATGAGGACCTGCCGGCGCAGCGGATCCTTGCGCGCTGCGAGGTCGTCGAGGAAGCGGGCGTGGTCGCTGGCCGCGTCGGTCAGCGCCGGGTGCGGCAGCTGCATGGCTGCGTGGGCGAGGCTGCGGGCGGCCGAGTGCAGGTCCACCGGCTGCGCCGATACCACGATTTGCGTCGGGGTCGACAGGCTGTTAAGCCAGCGGCCGAAAGTGTCGACCAGGGCCGCCTGCTCATCGCCGGTGCGCAGCGCGAGGTTGACGTTCGTCGTGGCGACTATCGCCGCTCGCGCGGCGCCGAGTCGGATCTCCCCTCCGTCGTCGATGGCGTCGGCCGGCAGCTTCAGCGGCGCCGGCAGCATCACCCTCGTCGTCGGCGCCTGCACCCAGTCCGGTGTCTTCGACGTCGTGTCAGTTGTCGACAGCGCGCGCGGAGCCCGCGCGTGACGGACGGCGGCGAGCAGCCACACGTCCAATGGCAGGCCGTCACGCCGGCCGACCGCGACGCCGAAGACGAGGCCGCCCATGACGACGGCGGCGCCGACGAGCATCGGCGCGGACACGACCTGGTGCAGGGCACGCCACGCGCCGTAGACGGCGACGGCGGCGACGGCAAGGATCGCCAGCTGCCGGAATGTCAGCCCGTAGAGGACCTTGTCGGGGGCGTCGACGTCGGCGGGCATCCGCGCCCGCCCCGCCCCGCTGGGGTCGTGGGCGTTCATCGGCCGACCGCCCGCAGCCCGCGGCCGAGGCCGGGAATGGCCCGGGTGGCCTGTTGGACGACGATGACCCGCACCGCCGCGCCGATCATGTTCGCGCCGCGGCCACCGCCGCTGGCGGCCATGTGGCGGCGCATCAGGGCGGGCACCCGCAGCGTGGTCCACAGCATGACCATGACGACGAACAGGTTGATGGCCCCGCCCGGCTCCACCGGCAGCCCGAGCGTGGGCAGCAGGTGCTCCGGGTCGGTGAGCATCCACTGCCCGGCGTAGAGGGTGAACCCCTGCACCACGGGCACCGCCAGGGTGCCGGTGTAGGCCTTCCACCACAGGCGGGCGATCGGATCGGTCTGCGGCAGGGCGTGGCAGGCCAGGGCCAGGGGAGCGAAGGCGGCCAGGATGAGCACGGCGGCGAAGCGGACGATCACGCTGAACGCGGTGCCGGCGAGCAGCACCGCGATGATCGCGACGCAGACGACGAACAGCAGGACAGCGATCTTGTCCTGCCCCGCCGTGATGTGGGTTTTGATCGCCCGCAGCGCGCCGTCGCTGTCGCCGTCGGGCGTGGTGAGCGCGGCGGTGAGGGCGTTGGCCAGTTCGATGAGCATCCCGCACCACACCTGGGAGAAGTGCGCGGCGACGAACCCCACGATCAGCCTCGGGATGAGGTCTTTCGCGGTGTAGCGGGAGGTTTCGCTGCCGCCGGCGGTCATGGTGAGCACGCCGGCGGCGATGAACGCCAGGACGAAGACGGTGTCCACGACGAGGACCGAACGGCCGGTCAGCGCCTGCACCTGCGGCAGGCCGGTGACGTTCGGGGTGACCAGCAGCGCGCTGCTGATCACCCCGAACAGCGCGTCCAGGCTGGCGAGGATCGCCGCCGCCAGCCAGTCCAGAATCTGGTCGAGCAGCCAGTCCATGATCAGCCTCCGACGATGCCCTGGACGATGTCCAGCAGGACCGGGGCGAGGACGGCCAGCCCGTAGCCGACCAGGGCGTTCTTCAACGCCCCCTTGGCCTTGTCGACCTGCGCCGGGTCACCCCCGGCGGTCGCCCAGTAGACACCGGCCAGAACGAGGAACAGGGTGGCCAGCGCGGCGAGGATGCCGATCAGCCACGACTGCAGATTCGCGATCACGACCGGCAGCGAGTTCACCGCCAGCGCCGGCACGCCGGCGTCGGCGTGCGCGGCGGCGGGCACCGACAGCGACAGCATCACCGCACCGGTGACGGCTGCGGCGCGGCCCGCCCAACGGGCGGTCCGGGAATGGATGAGGGCAAGACGACGTGCCGGGATGCGAGACATGGGTGGGTTCACCTCCGGCCCCGGCCGCCGTGCAACGGCATGCGGCGGGGCGGTAGCGGGCGGTCAGGAAAAGGGGGGAGACCGCCGCCGGGCGCGGGTACGGGGGACGCCGTCAACCGTCCGTCCTCGGGAGGAGCGCTCCTCCCTTGTCGGGTGTGTGTTCGATGAGGTGTCAGCGCACCAAGCACTGCGCGGCACCCGAGGCGTCCGGCTCACGGCGACCCGACGTGGTCCCGGGCCCGGCGGCGGGCGGACCATCGACGCCCACGGTGGGGCGTGGTGGTTCCGCACCCTCAAACCGCCGTTTGTGTGCTCTGGCGAACGCCTGCGCACCTCACAGCCGCTCACCAACCCGGCCGCGACGCTCACAGCGCAGGTCACCGCGCCGTGCGGCGCCAGCAGACACCGGAAACGCCAGATGGGCGCACAGCCCTCGAAACTCTTGCCACTGCCGCGTCGGGACCGTTTGCCCGAGTTGATGCGCCGCCTCACAGCGGACGGGAAGAGGTCGCTCTGCACCGGTTGCTGCGCCCCCGACAGCGGTGAGGTGGCCGCGTCAGGCGCTGGGGACGGCGGGGCAGGCGGCCCGGCCGACTACCGTTGACCTGGTGGAGGACAGGGCGGCAGAGCAGGGGGTCGCGTGGTGGTGACCAGCCCCAACGCGTCGGCACGACATCGAAACGGCGGCGGTTTCCTGCGATGGGTGGAGCTGGCCGACGCCGACGCCGACCTGTCGGGCTATCCGTTCACCCTGCCCGTCGTCGCAGGGCTGCGGGCGGCCGGCCGGCTGAACCTGGATCCGGCGGTGACGTTCCTGGTCGGTGACAACGGCACCGGCAAGTCGACGTTGATCGAGGCGATCGCCGTGGCGGCCGGGTTCAACCCCGAGGGCGGATCCACCAACTTCCGATTCAGCACCCGCGCCACCGAATCACCGCTCGGTGAGCACCTGCGACTCGTTCGCGGGATCGGTAAGCCACACACCGGGTTCTTCCTGCGCGCCGAGTCGTTCTACAACGTGGCCACCGAGATCGACCGCCTCGGTGTCGGCAACAGCTACGGCGGCCGCAGCCTGCACGAGCGATCCCACGGCGAGTCGTTCCTCGACCTGGCCACCCACCGGTTCGGGCCGCAGGGCCTGTACCTGCTCGATGAGCCGGAGGCGGCGCTGTCGGTGCACGGCTGCCTGGCGATGCTCACCCGGATCCGCGACCTCGCGGAGACCGGTTCGCAGTTCGTGGTGGCGACCCATTCACCGATCCTGCTGGCCGTACCGCACGCGCGGATCCTGCAGATCGACGGCACCGGCACTATCAGCGAGGTCCGCTACGACGAGGCGCAGCCGGTGGTGTTGACCCGCTCGTTTCTGGCCGACCCGCAGCGCTACCTGCACTACCTGTTCAGCGACGACCACTGACCCCCCACCGCCGGACCAGAACCTGCAAGTGCCGCCCAGCCCCGCAGGTCCCGAAAGGGTGGACATCGTGTCGCCGGGCTCCCCGAGCGCGGTGAGCCGCTGTCAGCTCCTCTGACTGCGGAAGCTGGTAGTGGTGGCGGCGCCGCCGCAGCCGCCGAAGGTTGGTCTGGCCAGCTCAGGCCAGACCGGCGCAGGGTCACCGACTCGCGCGGGAGCGCGCACCCGGAAAGGTGCTGCGGCGCCCTCGCCATGGCCAGCGGTGAGGGCGCCGCAGCTGCTCGGTCCGTCGCCGGTTTTCCAGCGGAGGCCTGCTGTCTACGCGGCTCGCGCCGTCGCCGTCCCGGCGGGGGCGCGGCGTTCGCGGACCCGGCGCAGTGCCACCCGACGCCGCGCTGCCGCTCCCGGCTCGTTCGCCGCCTGCACGGCCGCTACCCCGGTGAGCAGCCCACGGGCCAGGGCGTCGGCGATGCGGGTGTCGATGCGCCGCAGCCGCATCCGCAGGGCATCGGCGGTGATACCGAGCCGAGCCGCGATCGGCTCGATGGCCCGCCGCCCCAGCCGCACGTCGATGTAAGGCTCCTCGTCGACGGGGTCGAGGATCCCCAGGCCCACCGCGCGGCGCACCAGCACGTCCGGATGCCCGTACGGCACCTCCGGGGCGCGCGGCCCGGGCACGTGGTCCACGTCCTGCACCGGCATGAACTCGCCCGCCTGTCGGCGCAGCTCGTGACCGGCCCGCCACCCGGCCCGGCACAACGCCGCGTACGGCGCAGGCCGGGCCACGTCCACGTGGTCACGCAGGGCCGTGAGGAAGCCCGTCAGGATCTCCGCGCCGATGTCGTCCGGGTCGCCGCAGTACCCGGCGCACAGCTGTCCGGCGTAGCGGCGCAGCGCCGGCATCGCCATCCCGACCGCGGCGATCACCCACTGCGGCCCGCGCAAGCGGGCACGGCGGATCAACTCCCGCCACACCATGTCCCGCGCCGTGTAGGCGCGCGGATGCCGCAGCAGCCAGTCCCGCACCGCCGGCAAGGCCATCACACCCGCTGGCAGGCCGTCGTCCGGGTCGAACATGTCAAGGTCGATGGACAGGGGCGCCGGGTCACTCGTCAGCGCCACGAAGGCGGCGTCAGCGGCATCCAGCGCGGAGGTGGGCCAGTCGGTGTCGGACACGCTCATGTCACCACTCCAAGGTCAGAGAGATCGTCGACTGACATCGCCGTGGTGTCGCGGCGGTGCCGGGACCCGATTGCGCCACGATCGGCACACACGACCCTCACAGCGCAGGCCAGGGCACGGTCTGACAACAGCCCGCCCGCCACGACACCGTGTCTCACATTTGATCTTTGGCATCGGCTTCCGTCGTTGACATCGGCCGGTGACAGCACCGCTGAGCTGGACTGTGACACGACGATCGAGGGGCGTGTCACCGCTGGCGGGCGTATGCCGGCCACCCGCAGCAACCGCGGCGGCGCGACGACGACAGCGCCGTGCGTGACACTCGCAGCCACTCACAGTGACTCACGGCAGGTTCCCCCTGGCGGCTGTGACATCGGCGCGCGCTTCGGTGTCAGAAAACGTCGGAGCCGGCGCTGGCGGCGATGTCACACCGCCCCGCCGGCGCCGGTGTCATGACCACCGGCGCCGATGTCACCACCGAACGTCCTGTCACCTGCACCGTGGCACGATCGGCGAGGACAGGGCAGGGCGTGTCTGACAAGGCGCCACCCACGTCATGTCATCGACAAATACCCCTTGGCATCGCGCGTGGTGGCGGCCCTGACGCTGTGCATCCGTCGACGACAACCCATCAGGCTCCTGGCCGAAACAGACGGCCGAGCCCGACACGGGGCGTCCGGCACCCGAGCCGCCCCTGGAGACACGATCGCCGACGAACCCGTGGGCAGCTGCTGCGAGCGCTGCGAGCGGCGCTTCCGGATCGCCGTGAGCGGCTGTGAGAACGGCAGGCGTTCGCCAGAGCACACAAACGCCGGTTTGAGGGTGTCAGCGCACTGCCTGCGCGGCGCGGAGCCGACACCACATGAGCGAGCACCCGCCGCAGCACCACCACCGCCCTGTCCACCCCGTCGACCCGCCCGGTGTCGACCCGACCCTGATCGACCTGGTGGCCGGCGACCCGCCGGTCCCGATCACCGTGTGGCGCACCGCCCGCACCGACGCCGACACCGGCGGCAGCATCGGCGCCCGCCTGGCCTACCGGCTCGTGGCCGCCTACAGCCACCCCGGCGACGCCGTCGTCGACCTCACCGCCGACCACGCCCTGACCGGCGCATGCAGGGCCGGCCGGCGCCGCCAGCACCCCGGCTGGTTCACCGACGCGTCCAGCCTGATCATCGGGCCGGCCACCCCGCCAGCCCCGGCCGCCCTGCCCGACGCGGAGCTGCCGGAGCTGAGCACCTGGTTCGGCGACGACCTCACCGACCCCGACCTGCCCCCGACTGGCGACCCGGCAACCCCGCCGTCCGACGGCACCTCGCCGCAAGCCGCCACCAGCTTGGTCGTTGCCACCTGGCCGCTCGACCCCGCCGACTCGACCAACCGGGTGCGGCTGGCGTGGCTGCTGACCGCGTGCGCGCGGTTGCTGCGCCCCGGCGGCTGCCTCGTCCTCGTCGTCACCGTCCCCGCGACCAGCACGGGCGGGCCGGAGGACTTCACCCCGCTGGCCACCGTCGCCGCGTCGGTCGGCCTGGGCTACCTGCAGCACATCGTCGCGGTCGCCGCGGACACCGACGGTGACACGTTCGTCTACCACGTCACCGACGAGGAACTGCTCACCCTCGCCCAGCAGACCGGCGAGCAGCCGTGGACGACCCCGCACCTACGGGTGCACGCCGACCTGCTCGTGTTCAGCCAGCACCAGACCTCCGCCAGTTCTCAGAAACCGGCGGGGCGGCGAAACGAACCTTCCGGGGTTGCCGTACCGACGCCGGACCGGCCCCGGCATGCTCGCCGGCCGAAAGGCGGCCACCGTGACTGAGCAGGCGCCTGTCCGCCACGAGCAAAGCCCGCCGTACACCGGCATGCCTGCCCACCTGGACCGCCACCGCAGCGAAGCGGGCCCGGAGAGGCTGTCGGTGTGGACGACAGCCCAGCGCACCGGACCGGTGCAGCGCCGCGGACGGTACGTGCCCGACTCGGTCAAGCACCCCGCCCGGATGCTGCCCGCCATCGCCGCGCACGCCGTGCACGCCTACACCCGGCCCGGTGACCTCGTCCTGGACCCGATGTGCGGGATCGGCACCACCCTCGTCGAGGCGGTGCACGCCGGCCGCGACGCCATCGGCGTCGAGTACGAGTCGCGGTGGTCGGACATCGCCGACGCCAACATCACCCACGCGCACGACCAGGGCGCCACAGGCCGCGCTTCCGTGGTCCGCGGCGACGCCACCCGCCTGCGTTCTCTGCTGCCCGCAGCCCTTGCCGGGCAGGTCGCCCTCGTAGTCACCTCACCGCCCTACGGACCCACCGTGCACGGCCTCGTCCGCCCCGGCGCGGACGGGGTGGCGAAGTTCGACAACGCCTACAACGACGGCACCGACAAAGGGAACCTCGCCTACCGCGACCTCACCGGCCTCACCGACGGCTTCGAACAAATCCTCTCCGGCTGCGCGGTCCTGCTCCGCCCCGGCGGCACCGTCGTGGTCACCGCCCGACCGTGGCGCAAGAACGGCCAGCTCGTCGACCTGCCCTCCGCCGTGATCGCCGCCGGCGTCCGCGCCGGCCTGGTACCGACCGAGCGGTGCGTGGCGCTGCTCGCCGCGGTCCGCGACGGACACCTCGTCGCCCGACCGTCGTTCTTCCAACTCCAAGCCGTCCGCAAGGCCCGCACCGCCGGCACCCCACTGCACCTGATCGCCCACGAGGACGTGCTGATCTTCCGCCGCCCCGGGACCCCCGCCAGTTCCGGCGAACCCACGTGTTCCCAAGGCGAATCCGGTGGCCATCAGGGCCGGTCCAGCCGGGACGCTGCCGGGGATCCGGGGGAGGGAGGTTGAATGCCTGTCCCACCGGCCCGCGCATCGGATCTTTGTGCACCGGATACGGCGGCCTCGACCTGGCCGTCGAGCTGGTGCTCGGCGGCGAGCTCGCCTGGTACGCCGAAACCGACCGGCACGCCCGCACCGTCTGCGAACATCACTGGCCGCACGTGCCCAACCTCGGCGATATCCGCACCGTCGACTGGACAACTGTCGAGCCCGTTGAGGTCCTTACCGCCGGATTTCCCTGCCAGGACATCTCCAACGCCGGCAAACGCGCCGGCATCACCGGCCAACACTCCAGCCTCTGGACACAGGTCGCCGACGCCCTTCGCGTACTTCGACCACCGCACGTGTTCGTGGAGAACGTTGCCGCGCTGCGCCGACGCGGACTCGACGTCGTCCACGCCGACCTGGCCACGCTCGGGTACGACACGAGCTGGCTATGCCTACGCGCATCCGACATCGGCGCACCCCACCAACGCGACCGACTATTCCTGCTCGCCACCAGCCGCGGGGCAGAAGCTGCAGACACTGCCGACGCCCTGCGCCCGTGACGGCAAGGGACCCGGACACCAGAACGGGTTGCCCGACGTCGTCGAACCCCACGGCACCCGCCACGACCTGTTGCCGACCCCACGCGCCAGCGACACCGGCACCCCGGGCCGCCGCGCGGGTGCCGGCTTCCGGCCGCCGCTGTCACAGGTGCTCCTGCCCACTCCGCGGGCGACGGACGGGCAGAAAGGCTGCCCGGGGCAACGGGGCTCCCACGGCGACCTCACCCTGCCGTCCGCAGCCGTGCGATGCGCAGCGCCTGCCCTACCGACGCCCCGGGCCTCCGACGCGCGAGGCCCCGGCCACCACGGCGACGGCGGCCCAGACCTACGCACCACCGTCGCCCACCTCGGAAGCGGCGCACTCGGAAGACCCGACGAGGCCATGTGGGGGATCTACGCACCGGCGATCGCACGCTGGGAGCTTCTGATCGGCCGACCCGTTCCCGCGCCCACCCAACCCGGCCAGCATGGCAAGCCCGTGCTCGCACCGCCGTTCGTGGAATGGCTCATGGGCCTACCCGCCCACTGGGCCACCGACCCCACGCTCGATCTGCCACGCACCGGCGCGTTGCGGGTCCTCGGCAACGGCGTCGTCCCCGCCCAAGCGGCGGCCGCCCTGCGTCTCCTTCTCTGCCGCCACCGCTGACAGCCACACCACCCGGAACTCTTCGCGGGCGGCCTCATTCCGCTGCCCGCGAAGAGCCCGCGTCAGCCCTGGCCACGTCACCCAACGCTCCTGGGAGCCCTCCATGCCTTCGAACCCTTCGCGATCCCGACGCCGCCTACCGCCGCCCGCACCTCCACCCGCCCATGCAGGCGATCAGTCCGACGATCAAGGCCCACGCCTCTACACCCCCGCGGAGGCCGCTGCACTGCTGCGCGTCCCGGAAGCCTGGCTGCGCCGCCGCGCCGGCCGCCGCCAGATCCCCCGCACCTTCCTCGGCAAGCACCTGCGATTCTCCGCCGCCGACCTCGCCGCCATCATCGCCGCCGCCGCCGAACCCGCCACCGGACGGCGACGGGCCAGGCGGCCACGCCCACCGTCCACCGCCGACTTGCCCCAGCCCCGAAGTCACGCGTCAATCACCGCCGCAACGCAACCGAACCGATCGGAGTAACCCATGGCCTGGGTGGAAAAGCGCGGCACCACGTTCCGCGTCCGCCTCCGCATGCCCGACGGCACCGTCACCACCGACTCCACGCACGAACGCCGCGCCGACGCCACCATCCGCGCCAAGGAAATCGACGTGGAAGTCTCCCGCGACACCTTCATCGACCCGCGCGGCGGACGCATCCCCCTCAGCGACTGGGTACCGATCTGGGAACAGACCCACCAGGCGTCACCCGCCACCTGGGCCGCCTACCGCAGCCACCTGCGGCTGCACATCCTGCCCGCCCTCGGCACGCTGCCCCTGGTCGACATCCGTCGCCAACACGTCAAGACCCTCGCCGTCGCCCTCGGCACGCGACTCTCACCCCGATCCGTCACCGACGTGATGATGGTCCTGTCGATGATCCTGCAGGAGGCGGTGGAAGACCGCCGGATCCCCTGCAACCCCTGCCGCGGTATCCGGATCCCCAAAGGCATCCGCGCTGAACGACCCCACGCCACCGCCGACCAGGTCGCCGCCATCGTCGCCCGCCAAGCCCGCCCGTCCGACGGGCTGATGGTCCTCACCGCCGCCTACACCGGCATGCGATGGGGAGAACTCGCCGGCCTGCACCGCGACAACCTCGACCTCACCGCCGGCAGCATCTACGTCCACCCCGACGTCGGCGCCCTCCACGAAGTCGAAGGCAAGCTCTACCTCGGCCCACCCAAGACCAACGACTCCGTCCGCCACATCCGCCTACCCCGCTTCCTCACCAACCTCCTCGCCACCCACCTGACCGAACACCCCCACGCCACCGTCTTCCCCGGCGCCCGCGGCTACCACCAACGCCGCTCCAACTTCAACCGCCGAGCCTGGACCCCCGCGGTAGCGGGCAACGCGAAACAAGGAATCCCGCCGATCCTGCCCGGCATGCACTTCCACGACCTCCGCCACACCCACAAGACATGGCTCATCGAAGACGGCATCCCCGAAATCGCACAAGCCCGCCGCCTCGGACACCGCCTCGCCGGCGTAAGAGGCATCTACAGCCACGTCACCGAACCGATGATCACCAACCTGGTCGATGCGCTACAGCGCCGCTGGGAAGCCACCCATCCCAAAGGCCCCGACACGACCGTCCGCTGGCTGCGCCCGGTTGCCTGATAGACCAGCGCGGTTGAGGGGCCGAGCCAGCAGACGCGCTCTCCATCCCCCGCCTGTCGCACGGCTGGTGATGGCCCCCTTGCCAAATCGGCCTGTGATGCACGTCGAGACGGTCAGTCGGCGCTGCCTCACCTGCTCGAACTGCCCGCCCAGGCCAACCGCCAGCGGGGCGCCACACCACCTGCCACAGCCCTACCGGCGCTGGAGCCTACGTCGCGCCACGCCGTGCGGCTTCCGGTCCGCCGCGGCAGCCATGCCGTCCGGGGAGCGAGCCTCCAACTCGGCGTGCCAATCGGCGGCGCGCACCGCAGTGGCCAGTTCCAGGTTGAGGGGGTGATGCTCCAAAGACTCATTCGGTCAGGCGCAGTCGGCAGGGCGTCCGGGGTCATGGGCGAAGTACCGCAGCCTGCGGGCGGAAACCTTGGCATGCACGCCATGCCCGCAATCCGGACAGCGCAACGCGACCCGTGGCCGGGTCCTGTGCACCGCGGCCCAGGCCAAGCCGCAGCCGAGGTCGGGCAGGGTGGCGCCGACGCGGCCGGCCTCGGGGTGGATCGCTGCGAATGCCCTGTCATCGCCCGCGCCCGGCCCTGCTATGGGCAGCCCAGTCGGTGTTGGTAACCCCGTGGATCTGACCCACCGCGCACCCTTCACCGTTCATCGCGGGGAAACACGTACGCGTCGAGGATGCCAGATTGGTACGACGTCACCGCTGCTCATGCTTGCCGGTAGCCCGAAACCCCAAGCTCGTGCCGCAGTCGGGGCGTTACGTGGCGTCCGCCCTGCTCATCGTCGGAAGCTTCGGCGGCCGTCACGCGGCGTCATGTTCAGGAAGGGGCGGAACCAGGCCTCGGGCCGGTAGTCGCCTATTCCCATATACCGGTTTTGCTCGGTTTCCGGGTCTTCGATGCCATCCGAGCGCACATCGAATAGGTGCAGAATGTCGTCGTCCTGCAGAAGCACCTCGGAGGCCATGTCCCAGTCGTAGTCGTCGGCGTGCTCGGGCAGCCGCGCGAGCAGGTCGTCCGATGGGCCCCACGCGTCGGCGAGTGCCGCCTGAGCGGTCTGCAGCATCAGGTGGAAGGCCATCTCCTCGCCCGGGCAGGTGGGCCGAGGCTCTCTGCCGGCCTCGAGATCCTCGGTCAGGTCGTCGAACGCACGAGCGGCCTGCCTGCGCCACACCGCATCCTGCCGCCAGGTGATGCGCGGGTAGTCGCCGAGGACGCTCCACTCGGCTTCGTTCGTAATCGGCTCATCGCCGTGCAGTTGTACGTCGTCGTAGGCGTGATCGGCGAGGATTTGCGCGACTGTCCAGAGCGCCGCTGCGGTCCGTGGTGTCAGCTGGAAGCCGGAGCAGGCGTCACAGTCATCTCTGCCGCAGTGGCACAGCGGGAAGAGCTTGGCGAAGTCCGGCTCCGTGGCGAGTTTGAAGCCGTCGTTGTCGACCTCGACGGCGGTCTGGCGCGCGCTGACGAACTCCACGCCCGGCCTATCGGCAATGATGCTGGCGGCGTCGGCGATCCAATCGACGGCAGCGATGGGGTCGCCCTGGATGTCCCGTCGGATCTCAGCGCGGACGTCGGCGAGGCTCTGGCCCGGCTCGACGGACAGCTCGCTGGCATCGACGTCGTCTAGGACCGCCTTTTCGAGGGCTGCCTCGTCCGTGACCTCGACGATCACCTCGGCGCTCACCTTGACCCGGCGGGGGTGCTGGCCCATATGACGGAGGATAGCCCGCACCATCCAGCCGTCTCTATCGCATTGGGGCCACGGTGCGGGGTGCCGCCACCGAGCGCCTCGCGTAGTCGGGGGTGGCTGGCATGATGCGCGCGTGCGCATCACCAGGATCTCGGCCACCAACTTCCTTGGCCTCGCTGCAGCAGAGGTATGCACCGACAGGCCGCTGACCATCGTCACGGGCGCGAACGGCAGCGGCAAATCGACTCTCCTGCAGGCCCTCAACCTGATGGTTGACGCCGTCCACGCCAGCGTCACGGGGACACGGCCCCTTGACAGCGAGTGGACGACGGCTGGGCACAACGGTGGGGAGTCGTTCGAGGTCCGTGTGGGCGTCAAGTTCGACGCCTCAGATGAGCGCATGTTGATCGATTCCTACTACCGGGCTGCGATATTTCACCTCCTACATCCTGAGGCCACCGACGTGATGGCGCTCGCCGCGGCGGTCGATGGGCGGCTCACACCTGAGTCAGCGTCGCCGATGATGGCCGGCGATCTTGTGGTCATATTCGACAGGCAGCAGCGGGGGCGTTGGACGGTTGGATGGGAGTTCGAACTGCCGCACGGGCCGGTGCACGTCCAGCTCCTGGGCAACGAAGTTGGTCGCCTGCTGGACGGTCCTGTCATCCCCGGCCCCAGTAACTTGCCCTACCTGGGCGAGTTGTGCCCCTCCACCAACGACATCGTCGCAAAGGTCAACGACAGCAAGGTGCCGGTCGAGCTGTGGAACTATGTGCATGGCAGACGCGTCGAGTTTGTCGCCGAGCAGGTGAATGCGGCCGTGCAGCCGGCGAGCGTTGCCGCTGTCTTGGCGGAGGCTGACTATCAGTCTCAGCCGCAAGGTCGGGTGCCCTTCGCGCACCTACTGGAGCGCCTGTTGGCGCGTCGTCTCCAGGTCACGAATAACCACCGCGCTCCGATGCGTACGTGCTTCAAGGCAGGGGAACTCGCGGATATGCCGAGCTTGCGGGACGGCTCGCTGCTGGCCTTGGAGCTGCACCGGCTGAAGAACGGGTCAGCCGGCGACCGCCGCCGGTTCGCCAGAGTGCAGGAGTCCTTCAAGCAGCTGACCGGGGAGCAGGTCGATTGCACCGAACAGGTGATACCGGATGTGGAGGGATACGCGGAGGTCATGCTGGTTCCGACCATCCAGATCCGGGTCGGCGACGAAACTCACGATGTTCCGCTGCAACGCGCTGGGGCGGGCGCAGCCGAGGCTCTCCTGCTTGCCACGCTGCTTGCGGACGAGCGTCGGTGCGTGTTCCTCGACGAACCAGCTGTACACCTGTCGCCGACGGCGCAACGACGACTGTTGGCGATGCTCCGTGCTCGCCGAAGCGGTCCTGGCCAGGCGCTCTGCGTGACCCACAACCCGGATCTTGTGCCGGCCCAGACGGCGGACGAACTGGCCAGCATTGTTCGTATGGCCAAGACCGGGGGCCGTGCCGTGAACTCGATTGCCGTGAAGACACCGGCAGACATCGCCGCCGTGACACGGCTGCTCGCTTCGGCTGAAGTCCGTAGCCTGCTCTTCGCGGCCGGTGTGGTGCTGTTCGAGGGGCCTACGGACCTCGCCGCTATCGGGCATTGGCTTGACGGCTCCGTGGCGGATGACCAAGGGCCGCTACCTACGCCAGATGAGCGGAACGTAGCTTTCTTGTCGGTTGACGGGCAGAAGGGGTTTGGGGCTTTCGCGTCGCTGGCTGAGCGGCTTGGGGTGCCATGGGTGATCGTCGCTGACGGCCCCGCAATGCGCCCTGGCAGCGATATGGCAAAGCAGTTAGCGAAGCTGAGTAGGGCGGTGCCGCGGTCCGGAGAGAAGTTGGCTGATGTTCGAGCGGAGTGGGCGGCCGAAGGTGTCTACTCCCTTGCTGACGACTTCGGCGACGACGGGTCGAAGGGTGGTGAACTCGAGGTGTTCCTGGGCCGCCTGGACGCACAGACGCTCGCCAAAGTGCGTCGAGATGTTGGCACGCAGAAGGGAACGAGGGTAGGCGCTGCCTTTGCTGACGCTGTACCAGCGCCACCTGAGGTAGCGGCGTTGTGGGTGGATTTGCTTCGCGGTCTGGGGCTGCCTCGGACGTGAGGCGGCCAACTGTGGGCGAGGCGTTGATGTGCCGCAGGTGGGTCATGGGACGGTCGACCGGTAGGCGGCTGAGCCCGAACGAGCCGGCGCGAGGTCGGTCATTTGCGTCGGCCTCGTAAACGAACGGATCGGCCAGGGCAACCTTTCGGCATGTCCGCACGCGCAGCCCTTGGGACGCTGGCGTGCTCTGCGGCCCGCAGTCATGCATCTACGCTGACATCCTGGCGCTGGCCGGGGAGCACGTTGGGAGCAGATGGGAGCATTAGACGGCGATGGACAGCCGCGCGGTGAGCCTAGATCCTTCACTTTGTGCAGGTCATCGGCCTGTTCCTCGTTGCTCTTCTTGACTGACCTCTTCGGGAAGACTGAAGTGGTCGCGGCGCATCGACCGGGTGGGCTGGAGGTGACTCTCCGTCACCCCAGAAATTGAGCCTCGGGCGCGAATCCTGTTGTGAGGGCGTGACTGGCGATCAGGTCGCACTCGACCTCGAGCAGTTGGGTCGGAGAGCAGCCAGGCAAGCCTGCCCAGGAGTTTTCGAGGGGCTGGCTGAACGTGGCGCGCTGCCGGTGGCCTTCACGTTGGCTCTTGGCGGCATGAGCGGCCAGTCGGGCCCGGATCATCCCTTGGCCGATGTACACGAGGCGCGCCTGGCCGGGGTGGCGGATCCGGTAGACGCCCATCGTCGGCTCCGCCATCGTTCCTGAGCTCCAGGAGGTCCAGGGAAGCTGGGCCCAGTCACAAGCCGTCGGAGCCCGGTCAAGGTCAAGAAATAGGCCCTGGTCGGCAGGCCGGGAAGCGCGAGAGTCCCGGTAACCGCGTGCCCGGCGGTGCTGGGAAAGCACCACACACTCCGCCAGTTTGCGTTCCCTGACGTCCCCGGTGGACTCCGCGATGGAGAACTCGAACCTAGCGCCGTCGACGGTGCGCATCACCCACAGGCAGGGAGCGGCCGTATGCGGGTCGTTGTACGGCATCTCATCGCGATAAAGCACGCAGATGTCGACGACGCGCTGAGACTGACCCTCTAGCGGCGGATTGGGACTGACCCCTCCGAGGCTGGAGGGGTGATCGCATTGGAAGATTGGGCTGAGA
>NZ_JBFAID010000061.1:0-37090 GCF_040654475.1 Micromonospora sp. NPDC050686 | reverse complement strand
ACGGCCGGGTCCACAAACTCGTACCCCTCGGCTGCACCCGGGATCGTGGTGTTGAGCGGGGCCCCTTCCTAACCGTCGCCGGTCGTGGCGGGCGCGGGGCTCAGCGGCCCACCGGCGCCAGGACGCCGACCGGCTCCGGCGCCAGGTCCGGCACCGCCGGTGCGGCGCGTCGCCGGGACCCCGCGCGGCGCCCGGAGGGTACGGCCAGAGCGGCCAGCGCGGCGGCCAGCGAGATGCCGGTGAGCAGCAGGAAGCCGGCGGTGAAGCCGGCCTCCCGGGGCAGCCCGCTGGGCTGCGGGTTCGCGGTGATCACGGTGCTGGCCAGCGCGGCGCCGAGCGCGCCGCCGATGGTGCGGATGTTGGCGTTCATGCCGGTCGCCGCGCCGGTCTGCCGGGCCGACACGTTGGCCACGATCAGGTTGGCCATCGAGGCGAAGGCCAGCCCGATGCCGAGGCCCACCAGGCCGCCGGCCAGGCCGACCTGCCACCGGGTGTCGTGCGCGACGGTGAGCATCGCCGCGGCCGCCACGTTGAACGCCGCGCCGGTGCTCAGTTGTGCCTTGGCGCTGAACCGGGACTCCAGCCGACCGGCCAGCAGGCCGGCCACGAACATGCCGACCAGCATCGGCAGCATCAGCAGCCCGGCCTGAGTGATGCTGGCGCCGAAGCCGTAGCCGGCGCTGGTCGGGATCTGCGCGAACTGCGGCAGGAAGGCGTAGACGGCGAACATCGACGCGCCGTAGAGCAGCGCGACCAGGTTGGTCGTCCAGACCGCCGGCAGGCGCATCATCCGCAGGTCGATCAGTGGGTTCGCGGCCCGGGCCTCCACCGCCAGCCAGCCGGCCACCAGCACCGCGGCCAGCGCCAGCAGCCCGCTCACCCGGCCGGAGGTCCAGCCCCAGGCGGCGCCCTTGCTGACCGGCAGCAGCAGCGCCACCAGCCAGCCGGAGAGCAGCAGGGCGCTGGCCCAGTTCACCCGGCCCGGGGTGCGCACCGGCGAGCGGGGCACGTACCGGTGCGCGGCCAGCGCGGTCAGGCCGACCACCACCAGCGGGATCCAGAACAGCCAGCGGTAGCCCAGGGTGGCCACGATCGGCCCGGCGAGCACGACGCCCAGCCCGCCGCCGACGGCCACGACCGCCGAGATCGACGCGACCCGCGCACTCACCCGGGCGGCGGGGAACTCGTCGCGGATGATGCCGAACGACAGCGGGAAGACGGCGCCGCCGACGCCCTGGACGACCCGGGCGGCGATCAGCACGCCGATGCTCGGCGCGACGGCCGCCAGCAGGCAGCCCAGCGCGAGCGCGGCGAGCGAGACGACAAGCATCCGCTCCTTGCCGACCATGTCGCCGACCCGGCCGAGGATCGGCGTGAAGACCGCCGCGGAGAGCAGGTACGCGGTCAGCACCCAGGTCACCGTGTTCGGCGAGGTGTGCAGGTCGTGCTGGATGGTGGGCAGCGCCGGGGTGATCAGCGACTGGAGCATCGAGAAGAAGCCGGCGCCGGCCGCGAGGACGAGGAACGTCATCCGGCGCGAGCCACGCCGGAAGCTGTCGATCATGTGGGAGAACTCCCGTTCGGTACGAGAAGGCTGGCCGCTCGCGCGGAAGGGCGGCGATGGCGGCGCATCGGGCCCGGGCCTCCGGCGTACGCTATCCGGAGGGGTGCCTCCATTAACGTAGTGGAGGTATGCCTCGCGGTTGCAAGGCGGAAGGAGTGACGCGCGTCATGGCCAACGCCGACCGGCCGACCGAGGTCTTCGCGCGTCGCCCGAAGCGGGCCGACGCCCGGCGCAACTACGACGCGCTGATCGCCGCCGCCCGGGAGGTGTTCGGCGAGTGCGGCGCGGGTGCGTCGCTGGAGGAGATCGCCCGCCGGGCGGGCGTGGGCATCGGGACGCTCTACCGCAACTTCCCCGGCCGGCGGGACCTGTTCGAGGCGGTCTACGTCGAAGAGGTGCGCGCGCTCAGCGCCTCCGCCGCCGACCTGGCCGATCTCGCGCCGTGGGAGGCCCTGGTCGGCTGGCTGCACCGGTTCGTCGCCTACGTCGGCACCAAGCGGGCCCTGGCCGAGGAACTGGTGCACGACTCCGAGGTCTTCCGCAACTGCCGCACCGAGATCTACGCCGCGGGCGGACCGCTGCTGCGCCGCGCCCAGGCCGCCGGGGCGGCCCGCCCGGACGCCGACTTCGACGACGTCGTCCGGTTGATCAGCGGGATCACCGCGTACCAGTTCCCCGACCCGGCGCAGCGCGACCGCGTGCTGGCCATCGCGCTGGACGGCCTGCGCCCGCCGCTGCGGTAAGGCGCCCGCCTTACACCTTCCCAGGGTTGCGCCGGGTGTCGACAATGGTGCGACACCCTGCGTCACCCGGAGGTGACCATGCGCGAATCGGTGACCCGGCCGCGGCACACCCGGGAGCAGCTTCCGGCCGGCGGCGCGGAACTGCTCACCCTGCTGGCCCGGCTGCTGCGGCGGCCGCGCCGCGGCGACCGCCGGCTCCCGTTGCTCTGGCTGCTCCGGCCGGCGGGTGACGGCGCGGTGGCCGCCCTGCTGCGCCGCTTCGCGGCCCGCGGCGCCGGGCGGCGGGTGCCGCACGCGGCGCTGGACCTGACCGACCGGCCGTCGACGGACGACGTCGCGGCGGTACTGCGCGAACTGCACCGGCAGCTCTCCCTGGAGGCGTTCGGCGCGCCCCGGTTCCGGTTCCGGCACTATCCGCTGGCGGACTGGCTGATGCACCAGACCCTCGCCGTCGACGTGGACACCACGGACAGCGGCCGGGCCACCCTGGTCCGCCGGCTGCGGGACTGGCGGGGGCGGCGGACCGGCGACAACCCCCAGGTGGACGGCGACTCCGGGCTCGGCGCCGCGCTGCAACTGCTGCTCTGGCTGCTGCGGCGGGCGGTGCCCAGCGTGGTGTTCCGGATCGCCGTCTCCGGCCGGGTGCCGGTGGTCGGCCGGCAGTACCGCTGGTTCATGCGCCAGCAATATCTCGCGCCCCGGCAGTCGGTGACCTTCCTCGGCTTCGCCGAGCGGCTCACCGCCGGCTGGCGCGACGGCGAGCATCCGGCCCAGGTGCAGAAGCTGCTGCTGCACGCCTTCCTGGAGGACCTGCGGCTGGCCTACCGGCGGCGGTTCTGGCGACCCGGGGACTGGCGTCGCACCGCCTACCCGGTGCTGCTGCTCGACGGCGTACGCCCGGGCAACGTCGGGCACACGCTGATCCGGCTCTTCGACGAGGTGCGCAACGAGACCGGCCGCAACGACCCGCTGCTGGTGGTCGCGGTCGCCGCCGACCCGCCGCCCGAGCCGGCCGCGCCCCGGCCGATGAGCCAGGCCGAGGAGACGTACGAGGAGTGGGCGGAGGCGCTGCCGGAGAACCGCCGGCTGCGCCGCCCCGGCGCCTGGCTGATGGTGCTCCGGGCGGACGGCGACGACGTCGGCGTCCCGGTGGGCGTCGCCCCGGCGGCCCTGGTCGCGCCGGACCCGCCCTGGTGGGCACGGCGGTTCCTGCCTGCGGCGGTGGCCCTGGTGCTGGTCGCCGGGGTGGCGGTGTGGGCGCACGGGCGGTGGGCCCCGGACTGCCGCCCCTGGCCGGCGGACCGGGTGAGCGTACGGGTGGTGGGCGGGGAGTGCGTCGGCTACAGCGACACCGCCCGGCAGGTCTTCAACAGCGAGCCCGGGCAGGACCGGCTGCGCGCCGTGCAGCGGCGCATCTTCGCCCAGAACCGGGCCGCCGAGGAGGTGTGGCGGCGCAGCGAGCACCGTCGGCCCTACCTGACGCTGGTCTACCTGGGCAGCCTCACCGGCAACCGGACGCGCGCCGACGAGGAGTCGTACGTGTCCGAGCGGGAGGAACTGGAGGGCATGGCGACCGCCCAGTACGCCCTGCTCAAGGAATCGGCGGCGGCGGACGACGCGGCGCTGCTGCACATCGTGGTGGCCAACGCCGGCCGGCAGATGCGGCACGCCGACGACGCGGTACGGATGCTGGAGGGGCTGGCCCGCGACGACCCCACCGTGCTCGGCGTGGTCGGGCTGGTGGACAGCCGCAGCAGCACGGCGGCGGCGCTGCGTGAACTCAACCGGGTCGGTCTGCCGGTGCTGGCGCCCACCCTGTCGGCCGACCGGATGGACGCCAACTCCAGCCTCTACCTGGCCATGTCGGCGCCGAACCGGGAGCAGGCCCGGATGGTCGAGGCGTACGCCCGGCAGGTGCTGCGGGTCGGGGAGGCGCACGTCTACTGGACCACCGGCGAGGGCAGTTCCCTCACCGACGACCTCTACGTCGCCACCCTGGTCGACGGCCTGCGGGAGCGGTTCGGCGACCGGCTCACCCGGCTCGACGAGTGGCGCAGCGGGCGGCGGCTCACCCAGGAGTGCGGCTACCGCGGGATGCTCTTCTTCGCCGGGCGCTGGTCGGAGTTCGACGGGTTCCTCCGGGCGCTCAAGGAGTGCGGCGCGGACCCGCCCCGGCACCTGGTCGCCGACGACTCGGTGAACCGCTACATGGCCAACCCGGGGCTGCGCGCCAGCGCGCCGGGCAACCTGCCGGTCACGTACGTGTCGAAGGCCGCGCTGGCCACCTGCGCCGCACTGCGGGCCGCGCAGGCCGGGCGCGACGACGCCCGCGGCAGCTTCCTCACCTGGATCGGCGCGGACGACCTGCTCGACCCGCCGCGCTGCCGCACCGGCGCGGGCCCGCCGGTCGGCGAGCGGGTGAGCCTCGCCTACGACGCCACCATGATGATGGTGCAGGCGCTGGAGAGCCTCGCCGCCCGGCTGCGGCACGCCGACACCGGCCGGCGCTGGGATCCCCGCGCGGTGAACCCGGCCGGGGTGCACGCCGAGGTGCTGCGGCAGAACGCCGCCGGCGGCTACCGGGGGGTCAGCGGGCTCATCCGGTACGCCCCGGACTCCGGCGAGCCGGCCGCCAAGCGGCTGGCCCTGCTCACCGTGGCGAAGGTGCCCGACGTGGCCGCCGCACCGGTCGAGGTCTTCCACTGCGGTGTCGCCGACAGTGGCCGGGACCCCGGCTGCCGCACCGGTTAGCTCGGCTGGGCGGCGTGGGTGACCGTTCCGACCGCGCCCGGCCGGCACCGGACGGCGACGAGCGCGGTCACCCCGACCACCCGGTCGCCGTACTGCGCCCACCGGGCCCGCGCGGCGTGCCGCTCTTTGCACGGCCCGGGCCGCCCGTGGCCCCGGCACACTCCCAGGTACGTCTCGACGCCGTGCTCGGCCAGCGTCCAGCAACGTGGGCCGACCGGTGGCCGGCGACCCCGCCGGGGAGCCGCCGGCCACCGGGATCTGTTCAGGACGCGTGCGGATGCGCGTCGCTCGGCCGCCCCCAGGGGCCGGTGATCGCGAAGACGTAACCGGGCGACTGGATGTTCGCGAACAGGATCTTCCCGTCCGCGCTGAACGTCGGGCCGGTGAACTCGCTGTCGTTGAGTTCGTTGCGGGCCAGCGGGTACGCCTTGCCCTGCTCGGTCACCCCGACCAGGTGGGACAGGCCCTCGCCGTCCTCGGCCAGGATCACCCCGCCGTACGGCGACACGGTGATGTTGTCCGGGCCGTCGTAGCCGCCCTCGGCGTCCGGGTCCTGGTTCACCCCGAAGATGGTCTTGAGGGTGACGCTCTCGGTGCGCGGATCGTAGAACCAGACCTGGCCGTCGTGCTCGTTGGCGCTGCCGTCGGAGCGCCGGGCGTAGCTGGCCACGAAGTACGCGCCACCGTCGCCCCACCAGGCGCCCTCCAGCTTGCGGCTGTTGGTCACCTGCCCCGGCTCGAACTGCTTGCGCACCGAGACGCTCCGCGCGTCCCGGTCCGGCACGTCCACCCAGCGCACCTTGTACCGGGTGCCCGGCGTGGTGGCCTCGGACAGGTCGTCGATGTGCCGGTCGCCCAGCCAGCAGCTCATCGCCTCAAGCGATCCGGCGGTGTCGCCGTCGGGCCGGGTCGCCAGCGCCCGCAGCGCCCCCTTGCCGCCCCGGAACCCGGCCGGCGGGGTCCACCGGAAGTAGAGGCCGTTCGGGTTGCCCGCGTCCTCGGTCAGGAAGATCGAGTGGGTGTACGGGTCGACCGCCACCGCCTCGTGGGCGTACCGGCCGAGGAACCTCAGCGGCACCGGGTCGAGGTTCTGCTGCGGGTCATGCGGGTCGACCTCGAAGACGTACCCGTGGTCCTTCAGGTAGCGCCCGCCGGCCCGCTGCTCGGTCTCCTCGCAGGTCAGCCAGGTGCCCCACGGGGTGATGCCGCCGGCGCAGTTGTTGTGGGTACCGGCCACGCTGACGTACTCGCGCAGCCGCCGGCCGGCGCCGTCCACCTCGATGGTGGTGGTGCCGCCCCGGGCGCCCGGGTCATAGGTGAGACCGGGCAGCGGCGGCACGCCGTACGGCTCGCTGCCGCCGATCTCGTGGTTGTTGACCAGCGCCGAGCCGGTCGGGGATCGGAAGCAGCCGGTGCCGTCGGCGTCGCTCGGTGTCGGGTGGCCACTGTCCAGCATGGTCACGCCGGCCTCGGCGACGATCGTGTACGAGAAGCCGGGCGGCAACGCCAGCAGGCCCGCCGGGTCGGGGACGAGCGCGCCGTAGCCGACCGCGGGCCGGACGGCGGCCCGCGCGGCGGCCGGACCGGCGATTGCTTCCAGGCTGCCGGCCACCACGATGCCGAGGCCGCCGGCCGCGCCACCGCGCAGCACGTCCCGCCGGGAGAAGGAGGAGGAGAAGGAGGTCACGTCGATGCCTTCCTGTTCACGATGCACTGAACCCGTGCAGCAGGGAATCCGGGGCGGTCGAACGTGGCCGACGCCCCGGGTGACGCCCGGGCGAACAGTGGGGCAACGTCGGGTGCCGCCGGTGGCGGGCCGTCCTGGTCGGCGTGGACTGTCCGGAAGATTCCGCGTCCGTTAGGGTTCCGGAGTCGGTCGGCCGTGGGCGTTGGGGGCGGGATTGGGCAGGCTAGCGTCGGCGTACGGGCAGGCCGTGGCCACTCACCGCCAGGCCGCGCAGCGGCTGGCCCAGGCCCGCCGGGCGCTCGCCGAGGCCGTCGCGTCGGCCGCCCCGGACACCGCCGACCTGGTCGCCGGCCTGGAGCGGCTCGGCGCCACGCTGACCGGCCCGGCGGCCGGCGCCGCCCACCCGGCCACCGGCCCCGTACCGGTGCGGATCGGCACGGCCAGCACCCTCCAGGACGGCGGCTTCCCCGTGCTGGTGCCCCTCGGCGCCGGCCACCACCTGCTGGTCGACCGGGACGCCCGGGACGCGCGGGTCGGCGCACTGCTGCGTACGGTGATCCTGCGGCTGCTCGCGGCGGCCCCGGCCGGCTCGGTCCGGGTCGCCGGCATCGACCCGGCCACCCTCGGCGCCACCTTCCTGCCGCTGCGTCCCCTGGTCGACGCGGGCGTGCTCGCCACGGCGGCCACCACCGACGCGGAGATCGCCGCCCGGCTCGACGACGCCGAGCGGCACGCCCGTACCGTCGGGCAGCCCGGCGGCCCGGAGCCGGAGTTGCTGCTGCTGGTCGTCGCGTCCGTGCCCGGCGCCCGGGAGCTGGCCCGGCTCACCGCCCTCACCCACGCCGGCGCCGCGGCGCCGGTCTGCGTGCTGCTCGCCGGCCTGTCGCCGGGCGCCGAGCGGACCGCGCCGCGGGCCACCGCGGTGCGCCTCAACGAGCGGTACGCGCTGCTCGGCGACCCGCCCGGATACCCGTTCAGCGGCGACGGGCGGGGGCTCGCGGCGCCGGTGCAGCTGGACGGGGAGCCCCAGCCGGGGACCGCCGCCGGGCTGGCCCGGCACCTCGGCCCGGCGGCCCGCCGTGACGACGCGGTCGGCTTCGCCGAGCTGCTGCCCGCGCGGCGCTGGACGGAGTCCGCCGCGGCCGGCCTGCGGACCGTGGTGGGCCGGGCCGGACGGGACCCGGTGACCCTCGCCTTCGACGACGCCACCCCACACTGGCTGGTCGGTGGCCGCACCGGCGCCGGCAAGACGGTGTTCCTGCTCAACGTCCTCTACGGACTGGCCGCCCGGTACGCCCCGACCGAGCTGCGGCTGCACCTGCTCGACTTCAAGGAGGGGGTCAGCTTCGCCGAGTTCGTACCCACCGACCGGGACCCGTCGTGGCTGCCGCACGCCCGCGCGGTCGGCATCGAGTCGGATCGGGAGTACGGCCTGGCGGTGCTGCGCGACCTGCGCCGGGAGCTGCACCGCCGGGCCGGGGTGTTCAAGCGGCACGGCGTCACGAAGCTCGCCGACCTGCCGGCGGACGCCGCACTGCCCCGGGTGGTGGCGGTGGTCGACGAGTTCCAGGTGCTGCTCGCCGGCACGGACCGGGTGGCCCGGGAGGCCGTCGACCTGCTGGAGGAGCTGGCCCGCAAGGGCCGCTCGTACGGCCTCCACCTGGTGCTGGCCAGCCAGAGCGCCACCGGCGTCGAGTCCCTCTACGGCCGGGCCGAGGCGATCTTCGGGCAGTTCCCGCTGCGGGTGGCGCTGCCCGGCGGTGGCGGGGTGCTCGACCCGCTGAACGACGCGGCGAACGGGCTGGCCGTCGGCTCGGCCGTGGTCAACACCGCCGGCGGCGCGGCGGGCGCGGACACCGTCGTCCGGTTCCCCGACCCGCACGCCGACGCCGCCGCGCTGGCCACCGCGCGACACGAGCTGTGGCAGGACCGCCCGGCCGGCTCGCCGCCGCCCGCGGTCTTCCGCGGGTACGCCGGCGCGTACCCGCAGGACAGCGCGGCGTTCGCCGCGCTGCGCCCGGTGGACGGCAGCCCGGCGGCCCTGGTCGGCCGGGTGGTCGACGTGGACGGCACCGCCGCCGGCTTCACCCTCGACCCGGTACCCGGCCGGCACCTGGCCGTGGTCGGCACCGACCCCACCGGCGCCGAGGTGCTCTGGGCCGCGGTGTCCGGGCTGGCCCGGCAGCACGACCCCGGCGCCGCCCGGTTCCTGCTCGTCCCGCTGGCCGCCGAGCCGGTGGCCGACGAGCTGACCGGGGAGCTTACCGCCGCGGGGCATCCGGTCGAGCGGCTCGACGCCGCCGGGCTGCGCGACCGGCTCGCCGACCTGGCCGGGTCACCCCCGCCCACCGCCGAGCCCGGTCGGACCTACCTGGTGGTGTTCGGGATGGAGGCCGCGGCCACCACCCTGGACCGGCCCGACGCGGACAGCTTCCGCTCCGGGCGGGAGGACCTGCGGGCCGTGCTGCGGGACGGGCCGGCCCGCGGGCTGCACCTGCTCGGCTGGTGGCGCGGGCTGCGGCCACTCGCCGACGACCTGGGCGGCGCCCACCAGCGCGACGACATCGCCTGCCTGGTGGCGCTGAACGTGCCCGGCGCCGACCTCGGCCTGTACCTCGGCGCGCACGACCTCGACTGGCGGCCCCGACCCAACCGGGCCCTGCTGGTGGACCGGCACGACCAGCGCACCGAGCTGATCGTGCCGTTCGTCCGCCCCGGACACGAGCGGGACGAGGAGCACTAGGTGTCGAGCTTCGACGAGTACGCGGCGCTCGCCGCGCAACTGACCGACCAGCTCCGCTCCGGGGAGCGGGCGGCCGTCGAGGAGACCCGTCGGCTGCGCGGCCTGACCGCCGTCGCCGACCAGTTGGGCGAGCGGCTGGCCGCCCAGGCGCACCGCCTGGAGCAGCTCGGCCGCGCCATCGGCGTGGCCGAGCCCGGGCTCACCGGGCCCGACGCCGCTACGCCCGCGTCGGTACCGGCCGCGTCGGCGCCTCTTCCGGTCAGCGCCGCGCCAGCCCCGGATACCGACCCGGCCGCCGAACTGGCGGCGGTCCGGCTGCTCGCCGACGAGGCGGACCGGCACGTGCAGGCCACCGAGGCGATCGGTCATCGGCCGGCGCTGCTGCCGGCGTGGTCGCCGGCGGCCCGGGCGCTGGCCGTCTACTGTGCCTGCGCGCTCGGCGGGGCGACCCTGATGCTGGTGATGGTGCTCGCCTCCGGCGTCGGCCTGATCGGCGGCTTCACCCTGGGTGCCTGGATCTGCGCCGGGCTGCCGGTCGTCTCGTTCGTCGCCGGCTACCTCGTGCTCGGCCGGTTCGGCCGGGCGCCGTTGATCGCCGGCCCGCCGCCCCGGTACGTGCCGATGGGCTTCGTGATCTGCGTGTTGCTGGTGCCCTTCGTGTACTGCGCCTACCTGCTCCTGGTGCGGTTCCTGCGCTGAGCCGCCGGCGCTACGCCCGCCCCGGCCCATCCGGGGCGGGCGGTTCGTCTTGCTGCCGCCAAGCTCCGGGCAACGTCACCGAAGTTGTTGCCTCGCACCCGGATTGAGGCAACAACGTCACCGAGGCAGTGCGGATCTTCGGGGCCGCGGGGGCGATCCGAGCGCGGCGCGGTGGCCAGGGAGCGGGTTGCGGCGGGCTTGACGGCGAGCGGATATGGGGGTTTGTGCGTCTAGGGGGACAACGGGTTACCGGCGCGTAACTTTTCATTGACGGGTGTGAAACAAGCCACGCATCATCGTGTCCACGATCGATCGGACTCCCCACCCGTCCCGCCCGGGCCTCCCCGGGCACCTCCCACCGGAGGCGCAGCCATGCTGCTTCGATCGATCCTCGCCACGGCCACCGCCGCGACCGTCCTGCTCGCTCCCACCGCCGCGAGCGCCGCCACCACCGACCGCGCCACCACCGGCACCGACCAGGCCGCGACCACCACCGCCGACAACCCCACCACCGGGGCCACCGCCGCGCCGGCCACGGCCGCCACCACCCTCGCCGCCGCCAACGCCAATCCGGTCATCGTGGTCGGCGGCCTGATCGGGGTCTCCATCGCGTACGAGCCGATCGCCGCCCGGCTACGCGCCGACGGTTACCGGGTCTGGATCTACCAGCTGCCCAACCTCGGCTTCGGGGACATCCGGCAGTCCGCGCAGGCGCTGAGCGCGTACGTCGCCCAGGTCCGGGCGGCCACCGGGGCGGCCAAGGTGGACCTGGTCACCCACTCCGAGGGTGGTCTGGTCTCCCGCTGGTACGTCAAGTTCCTCGGCGGCACCGACACCGTGGGGCGCTACGTCAGCCTGGGCAGCCCCCAGCAGGGCACCTACGTCGCCAACATCATCAACTTCGTCGGGCTGGGCAGCTGCGCCGGCATCGTGGCCTGCCAGCAGATGTCCATCGGCTCGGACTTCCTCGCCACCCTCAACGCCGGCGACGACACCCCGGGGGCGGTGCGCTGGACGACCGTGCGTACCTGGCAGGACGAGCTGGTGCGCCCGGTCGACAACGCCGTCCTCGCCGACGGCGCGACCAACGTGCTGATCCAGTCGTCGTGCCCGCTGCGGGTGGTCGGCCACCTCGGCCTGGTCCTGGACGGCACCACGTACACGGTGGTCCGGCAGGCGCTCGCCGACGCGGCGATCCGCCCCACCTGTTTCGCCGTCTGACGCTGCCCCGTCCCGGCCGGTCGCCCCGCACCATCGGCGACCGGCCGGGACGGGGCGCCGGACGCCCCGGCTCGCCGCGAGACGTGCCGTCCTTCGGGGATGCCCCATCGTGCGGCAAGTGGCGTCCTCCGAACTCGGGGATGCCCGGTCTTGCGGCAAGTGGCGGCGTGCCTACGTGGCCTTCGCCAGCGCCTCGTACTCGTCGTCGGTGAGCCGCACCTCGGCGGCGGCGACGTTCTCCTCCAGGTGCGCCACCGACGACGTACCCGGAATGGGGAGCATGACCGGCGACCGGCGCAACAGCCAGGCGAGCGCGAGTTGCGCGGGCGTCGCGCCGTGCTCGGTGGAGATCGAGTCCAGCGGCCCGCCGGGCCGCGCCAGGTTGCCGGTGGCGATCGGGAACCAGGGGATGAACGCCAGGTCGTCGCGCTCGCAGTAGGTCAGCACCTCCTCGGCGCTGCGGTCGGCCAGGTTGTAGAGGTTCTGCACCGAGACGATCGGGGTGACCTTGCGGGCCGCGTCGATCTGCTCGACGCTCACCTCGGACAGGCCGATGTGCCGGATCTTGCCCTCCTGCTTGAGCAGGGCCAGCTCGCCGAGCTGGTCCTCCAGCGGCACCTTGGCGTCGATCCGGTGCAGCTGGTAGAGCCCGATGGCCTCCAGACCCAGGTGGCGCAGGCTCAGCTCGCACTGCTGGCGCAGGTACTCCGGGCGGCCCACCGGCCGCCAGTCGCCGGGGCCGGAGCGGGTCAGGCCGGCCTTCGTCGCGATGACCAGGTCATCGGCGTACGGGTGCAGCGCCTCCTTGATCAGCATCTCGGAGACGAACGGCCCGTACGAGTCGGCGGTGTCGATGAAGGTCACCCCGAGCTCGTAGGCGCGGCGCAGCACCCGCACCGCCTCGGCCGGGTCCTTCGGGTCGCCCCAGACCCCGGGCCCGGTGAGCTGCATCGCCCCGTACCCGAGCCGGTCGACCTGCAGGTCACCCCCGATCCGGTAGGTCCCCGAGGCCTTCGCGGGCTGTGCGCTGGTCGCCATGGGCTGGTCCTCCATCCGTCGATCGTGGCGGCAGCGGCCGCCTCCCGATGTCCTTTCCCCAGATCGCCGGCCGCAACGCGGACCGGCGGACCGGTCGCCGGCCTCCGCTCAGCGGGAGTGCCGGATCACCACCAGCGCCTGGTCGTCCTCGGCCCCGGACAGGCCGGTCAGGATCGCGTCGGCGACCACCTCCACCGGCTCGTCCCGCAGCGGCGTGATCACCTCGTGCAGCGCGGCCACCCCCGCGTCGTACAGCTGGCCGCGCCGCTCCACCAGGCCGTCGGTGTAGAGCACCAGCAGGTCGCCCGGGGCGAACCGCACCCGGGTCACCGGCACCGGCTCGCGGACCAGCCCCAGCGGCAGCGAGTTGCCCGTGGTGACGGTCTCCGGCACCCCGCCCGCCGGCACCCGTACCGGGTGCGGATGCCCGACCCGGGCCACCGCCGCCTCCCCGGCGCCCGGGTCGACGATCAGCGCGAGGCAGGTGCCGAGGAAGCCGTACCCGATCAGCTCGGTCACCCGCGAGAACACGTCGGTCAGCGGCACCCCCGAGCGGATCAGCGTGTTCACCACCGTACGCAGCTGGGCCATGTCGGCGGCGGCCTCCACCCGGTGACCCACCACGTCACCGAGCACCACCGCGAGCCGCCCGCCGTCCAGGGCGATCAGGTCGTACCAGTCGCCGCCGAGGTGCAGCCCGGTCATCGCCGGCCGGTAGCGGGTGGCGATCTCCAGCGGGCCCGGGACCTGGGTCGCGGTCGACCGCAGCCGCCCGGCCAGCCGGGTCACCAGGTTGTGCTCGGCGGCGGCCAGCCGGACCCGCTCCAGGGTCTGCTCGCACAGGTCGGCGATGGTATCCAGCAGCGCCAGGTCACCCGCGCGCAGCGGGCGTTCCCGGCGCCAGCCGAAGGCCAGCGCGGCCACCGGCCGCCGCTCCCCGTCGAACAGCGGCAACGCCACCGTGGTCACGATGCCGTGCCCGCCGACCGGGTCCGGCAGCTCCGGAAACTGCCGGGCGAAGTCGGCCCGGTCACGCACCGTGATCCGTTTGCCGCTGCGCAGCGCCCGGGCGATCGGCCGGGGGTCGTCGGCGCGCAGGCCGTCGAACGTCGCGGCCAGGGATTCGGGTACGTCGTGGTACCACAGCCGCACCCCCAGCCCCTCGTCGCGCATCGCCAGGCCGGGCAGCGCGGCGCCCAGCGCGAGCGGCGCGGCGGACAGGATGACGTCGATGGCCTCGGCGGTGGACCGGGTGACGGTCAGCCGCCCGGCGAAATCCGCCATCGCCCGCGCCGAGGCGCTCAGCTCCGCCCGGCGCAACGCCTGGCTGCACAACCCGGCCACCGTGTCGAGCAGGTTGCGCCGCGCGTCGTCGACGGCGACCGGATGCGCCCAGCGCAGCTCCAACGCGCCGAGCACGCCGCCGTCGCCGTAGCGCAGCGGCAGGCAGACCCCGGCCCCGTCGGGCAGCGGGGTGGGCTCGCCGTCGCGGACCGCCCGGGCCAGCGGGACGTCCGCGTCGACGGCCAGCCGCACCGGGCCGGTGTGGTCGGTGACCTCCAGCGTCGAGGACCCCGGCGGGGCCAGGGCCAGCCGTACGGCGTCGGCGTCCACCACGGCGGGCGCCGTCCCGACGATCACCGCCACGATCGCCGTCGTCTCCTCGGCCGAACTGAGCGCGCCGGCCAGCCGGGCCAGCCCCTCGGCCTGGCGCAGCGCCCGCTGCTGGGCGGCTCGGACGGCGGCCTCGGCCTGCCAGGCGCGCTCCCGGGCACCGGCCTCCCGGCCCGCGCCGCGCAGCCGCCGGTCGCCGACCACCCGGTCGGTGGTCTCGGTGACCGCGGTGAAGACGCCGCCGGGCGCACCCGACTCGTCGATGATCGGACTGTACGAGAAGGTGAAGTAGCGCTCCTCGACGAAGCCGTACCGGTCCACCTCGAGCAGCTGGTCCTGGCTCCAGGTGGCGCCCTCGCCGTTCAGCACGCCGGTCAGCATCGGCCCGATGACGTGCCAGATCTCCGGCCACACCGCCGGGCCGGGGCGACCCAGCGCGTCCCGCTTCGACGCGCCGAGCACCGGCAGGTACGCGTCGTTGTGCAGCATCACCAGCTCCGGGCCCCACCACAGCAGGACCGGAAACCGGGAGTGCAGGCAGATGGAGACCGCGGTACGCAGGCTCTGCGGCCATTTCTCCACCGGGCCCAGCGGGGTGGCCGCCCAGTCGTGGGCGGCGATCCGGGCGCCCATCTCTCCGCCGCCGGCGAACACGTCGCGCCACCGGAACTCGTCCGACCCGGTCACGCCGGAGGGGGAGTGGGTCACGTCGTCACCTTCCGGGGCGGCTCGGGTCGGCCCAGCCAGGGGGACCGTACCAGCGGGATCTGACCGGCGACCTCGTTGATCATCGGGGTCGGCGCGGGGTCCAGATACCCGCCGCGGCCCGGTCCGAATCGGTCACGCCGGGCCTCAGTTGGCCGGAGCCGCCGCTGGGCCGGGCCGCGCCGTGCGAGGCTGGGGCGGGTCGGGTGGCTCCGGCGCGGACCGGCGCCGGCAGCGCGGAAGGGAGCGCCATCGTGGGGACCCCGAAGCTGGACTTCGCGCTCGACACCTACGAGTGCATCGTGCTCTATCCCGGCCCGGCCGGGCCGGCCCTGCCGGAGGAGACGGTGCAGCGGTTGCAGGCCGAGCACTTCCAGCACATGCAGGCGTTGCAGCGGCGGGGGATCGTGCTGGTCTCCGGCTCGGTGGACGGCCCGGCCCGGGAGCCGGCCCCGCCGATCGGCTTCGGGCTGGCCCGGACCGGTTCGGTGGACGACGTGCGCGGCGTCATGGAGGCCGATCCGGCCGTGCAGGCCGGCCTCTACCAGGTCGACGTGATGACCTTCCTCTGCCCGGCCGGCTCGCTGGAGTTTCCGCTGGCCAAGGCACAGAGCTGAGGGCTGGACCGGCCGGGTGGCCGCGCCGGTCGAGGCGGCGCGTGGGCCGGGGCGGGTGCGTCCCCCCGGCGGCCGGTGCGGACGGACGGTACGATTCCCGGCGCGCGGTCGCCGATGCCCGCCACTCACGAGGTCCCGGTGCGGTCGCCCGTCCCGCCGGCCGCGCGCCGCGCGCCGCCGGACGGGGCACCGCAGTCCGTAAGGGGTCGGCCGGCAGGTCGATCCGGAGGAGAGACTAGCCTGATGGGCGTGACACGCCGCGCGAAGATCGTCTGCACCCTCGGCCCCGCCACCTCGTCCCCGGAGCGGATCCGGGGCCTGGTCGAGGCGGGCATGAACGTGGCGAGGCTGAACTTCAGCCACGGCAGTCACGCCGACCACGAGGCGGTCTACCGCCTGGTCCGCGAGGCGGCCGACGCCGCCGGCCGGCCCGTCGCCGTGCTCGCCGACCTGCAGGGTCCGAAGATCCGCCTGGGCCGGTTCGCCGACGGCCCGCACGAGTGGCGCACCGGTGACTCCGTCGTCATCACCAGCGACGACGTCGCCGGCACCCGGGACCGGGTCTCCTGCACCTACAAGAAACTGCCGCAGGAGGTCAAGGCCGGTGACCGGCTGCTGATCGACGACGGCCGGGTGGCCGTCGAGGTCAGCGAGGTCGCCGGCAACGACATCCGGGTCCTGGTCACCGAGGGCGGGCCGGTCTCCAACAACAAGGGGGTTTCGCTGCCCAACGTGGCGGTCAGCGTGCCCGCCCTGTCCGACAAGGACGCCGCGGACCTGCGCTTCGCCCTGGGGCTGGGCGTCGACCTGATCGCGCTCTCCTTCGTCCGCTCGGCGGACGACATCAAGCTGGTCCATTCGATCATGGCGGAGGAGGGCGTGCACCGCCCGGTCCTGGCCAAGGTGGAGAAGCCCGAGGCGGTCGACAACCTCGAGGCGATCGTGCTGGCCTTCGACGGCGTCATGGTCGCCCGCGGCGACCTCGGCGTGGAACTCCCGCTGGACCAGGTGCCGCTGGTGCAGAAGCGCGCCGTGCAGCTGTGCCGGGAGAACGCCAAGCCGGTCATCGTCGCCACCCAGATGCTCGACTCCATGATCGAGAATTCCCGGCCGACCCGCGCCGAGGCCTCCGACGTGGCGAACGCGGTGCTCGACGGCGCCGACGCGGTGATGCTCTCCGGCGAGACCAGTGTCGGCAAGTACCCGGTGCTCACCGTCAGCACCATGGCCAAGATCATCAGTACCACCGAGGCCGGCTCGATCGCCGTGCCCCGGCTGCAGCACGACCCGCGTACGCACGGCGGCGCGCTCACCATCGGCGCGTCCTCGATCGCCCGGGCCATCGGCGCCAAGGCCCTGGTCGCCTTCTCGCAGACCGGCGACACCGTCAAGCGGCTCTCCCGGCTGCACTGCGACCTGCCGCTGCTGGCCTTCACCCCGGTGCCCGAGGTGCGCAACCAGCTCGCCCTCTGCTGGGGCGTGGAGACCTTCCTGATGCCGTTCGTCGAGCACACCGACGACATGTTCCGCCAGGTCGACCAGGCGCTGCTCGGCCTCAACCGGGCCAACCCCGGCGAGTACGTGGTGATCGTGGCGGGCAGCCCGCCCGGCACCCCCGGCTCCACCAACACCCTGCGGGTGCACCAGCTGGGCTCGCTGGTCGACGCCGCCTCGGCCCGGGCGCTCCAGTGAGCGCGAGGAGTGAGCCGGGTTTGCGAGCCCCGCAGTCGCGAACAGGGTGGGCTCAGTGAGCGCGAGGAGTGAGCCGGGTTTGCGAGCCCCGCAGTCGCGAACAGGGATTACCCAGTGAGCGCGGCGGTCGGCCAGGCCGCCGTCGACCAGCTGCTCGACGTGCTGGACCTGGCCCAGACCGACGAGATGACCTTCCGCGGGATGAGCCCGCCGGTCGGCCCGCAGCGGGTCTACGGCGGGCAGGTCGCCGGGCAGGCCCTGGTCGCCGCCGGTCGCACCGTCGACCCGGAACGCTTCGTGCACTCGCTGCACGGCTACTTCGTCCGGCCCGGCGACCCGGCCGAGCCGATCGAGTACCAGGTGGAGAACGTCCGCGACGGCCGCTCCTTCTCGGTCCGCCGCTCGGTGGCCCTGCAGCACGACAAGCCGATCTTCTTCATGTCGGCCTCGTTCCAGCGGCAGGAGGAGGGGCTGGACCACCAGGCTCCCACCCCGGCCGACGTGCCCGGACCGGACGAGGTCCCCACCATGACCGACCGGCTCGCCCGCTACCCGGAGCGGCTCGGCATCTGGGGCCAGATCCCCCGACCGATCGACGTGCGCTACGTCGGCGAGCCCGGCTGGGTACGCCCCGGTGACCGCCCGGCCGAGCCGCACCAGCGGGTCTGGATGCGCATCGACGGCAAGCTGCCCGAGGACCCGCTGCTGCACGCCTGCGCCCTGACGTACGCCTCCGACCTGACCCTGCTCGACTCGGTGCTGTCGGTGCACGGCGAGGTGTGGGGGCCCGGGGGAGTGGTGGGCGCCAGCCTCGACCACGCGCTCTGGTTCCACCGGCCGTTCCGCGCCGACGAGTGGTTCCTGTACGACTGCTGGAGCCCTTCGGCGTCCGGCGCGCGGGGCCTGGCCACCGGGCGGATGTTCACCACCGACGGCCGGCACATCGCCAGCGCCGTGCAGGAGGGCCTGCTACGCCGGGTCGGCGCCTGAAACCCGGGCGTCGCCGGCCGGTCCCCGGCCGAGCGGCGGAGGGTCGCTGGCTCGGGCGGATGATCGCCGACTAACCTTTGCCGCATGCGTCTCTCCGCCCGGGTCGACTACGCCCTCCGCGCGGCCGCCGAACTCGCGGCGGTCACCGACGGCACGGCGAGCGGCGGGCGCAGCCGACCGGTCACCGCCGAGCAGATCGCCCGGGCCCAGGAGATCCCACCGAAGTTCCTGGAGAGCATCCTGCTCCAGTTGCGCCGGGGTGGCATCGTGCACGCCCAGCGCGGCCCGGAGGGTGGCTACTGGCTGGCCCGGCCGGCCGCGGAGATCTCCCTCGCCGAGGTCATCCGGGTGATCGACGGGCCGCTGGCGCACGTCCGAGGCCAGCGTCCCGAGCAGCTCGGCTATCTGGGTGCGGCCCGGGCGCTCCAGGACGTCTGGATCGCGTTGCGGGCCAGCGAGCGGGAGATCCTGGAGCAGGTCAGCATTGCCGACGTCGCCGCCGGCACCCTGCCGGGCCGGGTCAGCGAGCTGGCCGCCGACCCGCGCGCCTGGAGCTGAGCCCGCCCCGCCGAGGGGCCGATTCCGCGCCGCCCGCTTCCGTCGTCCGGTGCGGGCGCCGGGGGACGCGGCCCCTGCCGCGGCCGGGCGATGTCCCGCCCGAACCGCCACCGCCGTGGCGCGTGGTGCCTGCGCGGGCCGGCCGCGTGCCGGCCGCCTCCGCCGCGTCCCAGTAACCGGATGGGTCTTGACCCGGGCTGCCTCCGTGCCGCATTGTCGACCAAGTCGATAGGAGATACCGCAAAGTCAGGGGGCGCTCGTGCGCAAGCTGCTGGTTCTCGCCCTGGTCGGGTTCGTCGCGCAACTGGTCGACGGCGCGCTCGGCATGGCGTACGGGTTGACCTCCTCGACCCTGCTGCTCGTCGTCGGGGTCGCGCCGGCCGCCGCCTCCGCCTCGGTACACCTCGCCGAGATCGGCACCACCCTTGCCGCCGGAGTGGCGCACTGGCGCTTCGGCAACGTCGACTGGCGGGTGGTCGGCCGGATCGCGCTGCCCGGCGCGATCGGCGCGTTCGCCGGCGCCACCTTCCTCAGCTCCATCTCCACCGAGTCGGCCGCCCCGTGGATGGCCGCCATCCTGTTCACCCTCGGCACGTACCTGCTGGTGCGCTTCTCCCGACCGCTGCGCGTCAGCCGGGCCGCCGGCCCGCTGCGCAGCCGCTTCCTCGCCCCGCTGGGGCTGGTCGCCGGCTTCGTCGACGCCACCGGCGGTGGCGGCTGGGGCCCGGTCGCCACCCCGGCCCTGCTGGTCTCCGGCCGGATGGAGCCGCGCAAGGTCATCGGCTCGGTGGACACCTCCGAGTTCGTGGTGGCGGGCGCGGCCAGCGTCGGCTTCCTGATCGGGCTCGGCGCCGAGGGCTTCCTGCTGCCCATCGTGGCCGCACTCCTGGTCGGCGGCCTGATCGCCGCGCCGATCGCGGCCTGGCTGGTCCGCATCGTCCCCGCCCAGGTGCTCGGCGCCGTCGTCGGCGGGGTGATCGTGCTGACCAACGCCCGCACCCTGCTGCGCGCCGGCGAGCTGGGCGGTCCGGTGCCGGCCCTGGTCTACGCGGCGCTCGGCGCCGGCTGGCTGGCCGCCGTGGTGCTGGCGGTGCGGGCGCTGCGCCGTACCCGCCGGGCCCGGGCCACGGTCGAGGCGGCGCTCGCCGCCGACGCCGACCCGGTCACCCCGCACGCCGAGGCGGCGGAGTCGCGACGGCTCGCCGCCGCCGTCGAGGGCTGAGCCCCGCCGCCGGCGGTGTTGACCGGGGGCCCCGCCACCTCCGAATGCGGCAAGCGGGGCCCCGCCTCACACCGGCGGCGCTTGTGGGGGCGGCGGGCGGTGGCTACGCTGGCGGAGCGCGGAGCCTAATCACCGACGTCGATGTCCTGGCGTCGCCCGTCGCGTCAGCGCGTGCGTACCCATCTCGCCGGTCCGGGCAGGCCGGCGCCGCGTGCCTGACCTCCGCGAAAGGCATCCCCGTGCATCCCACCACCCCACGCCGCCGGATCGCGCTGCTCGCCGCGGCCTCGGCGGCCACCCTGCTGGCCGGCGCGCTCACCACGGTGACCGCCGCCGCGGCGGCCGTCGCCTGCCGGATCGACTACCGGATCACCAACCAGTGGAGCGGCGGCTTCGGCGCCGACGTCACCGTGACCAACCTCGGCGACCCGGTCAACGGCTGGACGCTCGGCTGGAGCTTCACCGCCGGCCAGCAGGTCACCCAGGCCTGGAACGCCACGGTCAGCCAGTCCGGCGCCCAGGTAACCGCCCGCGACGTCGGCTACAACGGCGCCATCGGCACCGGTGGCACCGCCAACTTCGGCTTCAACGGCTCGTGGAACAACGCCGCCAACCCGGCCCCGGCTGTCTTCACGGTCAACGGCACCACCTGCGCCGGCGCGCCCCCGACCGCCACGCCGACCACGCCACCCACCACCACGCCGCCGCCGACCACGCCTCCACCCACCACGCCGCCGCCGACCGACCCGCCGGCCGGCGCCAAGCAGATGGAGAAGCTCGACCGGGGACTGATCAGCGTCCGGTCCGGCACCGGGAACCTCGTCTCCTGGCGGCTGCTCGGCACCGAGACCACCGGCGTCGCCTTCAACCTCTACCGCGGCGCCACCAAGGTCAACGGCAGCCCGCTCACCGGCGCCACCAGCTACCTGGACGGCGGCGCGGCGGCCGGGTCCGGGTACACCGTGCGGGCCGTGGTGAACGGCGCCGAACAGGCGGCGTCCGCCCCGGCGGCCCAGTTCGCCAACGGCTACCTGGACGTGCCGATCCAGGCCCCGCCCGGCGGCACCACGCCGGCCGGGGAGGCGTACACCTACTCCGCCAACGACGCGAGCGTGGGCGACCTCGACGGCGACGGCCGCTACGAGTTCGTGCTCAAGTGGGACCCGTCCAACAGCAAGGACAACTCCCAGTCCGGCTACACCGGCAACGTCTACGTCGACGCGTACACCCTGACCGGCGCCCGGTTGTGGCGTGTCGACCTGGGCCGCAACATCCGGGCCGGCGCCCACTACACCCAGTTCCAGGTGTACGACTACGACGGCGACGGGGACGCCGAGGTGGCCATGAAGACCGCCGACGGCACCCGCTCCGGCACCGGCCAGGTGATCGGGTCCTCGTCGGCCGACCACCGCAACTCCAGCGGCTACGTGCTCGCCGGCCCCGAGTACCTGACCATGTTCGACGGCCGCACCGGCGCCGCCCTGTCCACCGTCGACTACGACCCGCCACGCGGCACCGTCTCCTCGTGGGGCGACTCGTACGGCAACCGGGTCGACCGGTTCCTCGCCGCCACCGCCTACCTGGACGGGCAGCGCCCGTCGCTGGTCATGGCGCGCGGCTACTACACCCGGGCCGTGATCGCCGCCTGGGACTTCCGCGACGGCACGCTGCGCAAGCGCTGGACCTTCGACTCCAACGCCACCGGCAACGGCGCCGCCGCCGGCCAGGGCAACCACAACCTCTCGGTGGCCGACGTGGACGGCGACGGCCGGCAGGAGATCGTGTACGGGGCTGCCACCATCGACGACAACGGCCGCCTGCTCTGGTCCGCCGGCAACGGGCACGGCGACGCGCTGCACGTCGGCGACCTCGACCCGGCCCGCGCCGGCCTGGAGGTCTTCAAGGTCGACGAGGACGGCAGCAAGCCCAGCTCCTGGATGGCCGACGCGCGTACCGGGCAGATCCTGTGGCAGACCGCGCCGAACGGCGACAACGGCCGCGGCGTCTCCGACGACATCTGGGCCGGCAGCCCCGGCGCGGAGTCCTGGTCGTCGGCGGTCGACGGCCTGCTCAACACCCGGGGGCAGAACGTCGGCCGCAAGCCCTCTTCGGCGAACTTCCTGATCTGGTGGGACGGCGACCCGGTCCGCGAGCTGCTCGACGGCACGAAGGTCGACAAGTACGGCACCGGCGGCGAGACCCGGCTGCTCACCGGCAGCAACGTCGCGTCCAACAACGGCACCAAGTCCACCCCGGCGCTCTCCGCCGACCTGCTCGGCGACTGGCGCGAGGAGGTGGTCTGGCGCACCGCCGACAGCACCGCGCTGCGCATCTACAGCACGCCCGTCAGCACCAACCTGCGGCTGCCGACCCTGATGCACGACCCGCAGTACCGGGTGGCGGTCGCCTGGCAGAACACCGCCTACAACCAGCCACCGCACCCGGGCTTCCACCTCGGCGACGGCATGAGCACGCCGGCCGCGCCGAACATCTACCTGCGCTGACCGGAGAAAGGCAGGCACCGGGCCGCCGACCGCGGAATCCGCACAGTCGGCGACCCGGTGCACCACACCGCGGCATCCCCGACCCGTCCCGACCGGGAATGCCGTACCACCACCGGGGACAAAGCTATGCGTCCTGCGCGACGCTGCGGTGACGTGGCTATGAAGAGCGTGTTTCAGTCCTTCCGGCGCAGGCCGCCGGCCACCTTCTCGGCGATCAGCTCGAACGAGCGCACCCGGTCGGCCACGTCGTACACCATCGTGGTCAACATCAGCTCGTCCGCGCCGGTGCGCTCCAGCAGCGCGCCGAGCTGGCGGGCCACCGTCTCCGGCGAGCCGGTCGCCTGGCCGTCCCGGCGCTGGGCCACGAACTCCCGCTCGAACTCCGAGTACGGATAGGCCGCCGCCTCCGCCGGCGTCACCAGCGGCTCGGGTCGCCCCGAGCGCAGCTTCAGGAAGGACAGGCCGGCCGGACCGGCCAGCCACTCCGCCCGCTCGTCGGTCTCCGCGCAGACCGCGTTGACCGCCACCATCGCGTACGGCCGGTCCAGCCACTGCGACGGCCGGAAGTGCTGCCGGTAGAGCTGCAACGCCGGGATCGTGTGCTGCGCGCTGAAGTGGTGCGCGAACGAGAACGGCAGCCCCAGCAGGCCGGCGAGCTGCGCGCTGAACCCGCTGGACCCGAGCAGCCAGACCACCGGCGACTGCCCCCGGCCCGGGGTCGCCGTGATCGGGCCCGGCTCGGCGCCGCTGAAATAGTTCATCAGGTCGGCCAGCTCGCGGGGGAAGTGCTCCGCCGACAGCCCCTCCATGGTGCGGCGCAGCGCCAGCGCGGTCACCTGGTCGGTGCCCGGCGCCCGGCCGATGCCCAGGTCGATCCGGCCCGGGTGCAGCGCCTCCAGGGTGCCGAACTGCTCGGCCACCACCAGCGGCGCGTGGTTGGGCAGCATCACCCCGCCCGAGCCCAGCCGGATGGTGCTCGTGTGCGCGGCCAGGTGCGCGAGCAGCACCGCCGGCGCCGAGCTGGCGATGGCCGGCATGTTGTGGTGCTCGGCCACCCAGAACCGCCGGTAGCCCAGCTCCTCGGTGCGGCGGGCCAGCTCCGTGGTGTGCCGCAACGCCTCACCGGCGGAACCGGTCACGGCGACCGGAGCAAGATCAAGAACAGACATCGGTACGTTGATCACGGCACTGGTCAACCCGCGCCGCGCCGGAATTGTTCCGGACCGTCGCTCAACCCACACCCCGCGCCTGCTCGAAGATCAGGCTGGTCTGGGTGTGCTGCACCACCGGATCGACGGCCAGCTGGTCCAGCACGAAATCCCGCAACGCGTCGCCGGAGGCGGCCCGCACGTGCAGCACGTAGTCCTCCGCGCCCGCCACGTGGAACACCGACACCACCCCGGGCAGCCGCACCGAACGGGCCCGGAACGCGTCCACCGCCGCCCGCTCGTGCGCCGTCAGGCGCACCGACACCAGCGCCTGCAACGGCAGCCCGACCGCCGCCGGATCCACCTCGGCGTGGAACCCACGGATCGCGCCGCACTCCCGCAGCGCCCGGGTCCGGGTCAGGCAGGTCGACGGGGCCACCCCCACCCGCTCGGCGAGGGCGTTGTTCGGCAGCCGGCCGTCGGCGGCCAACTCGGTCAGGATCGCGCGGTCGGTGTCGTCGAGCGCGGCGAACCGCCGTACATCGTTCGGTGCGAGGGGCATCCCGCCATCCTTCTCCGAATCGCTCCGACTCGAAAGCCCCTGTCACAGAATCTTGTTCGGATCTCTTGCTTGAGATGCGGCTGATGTTCGACGCTTCCGACCATGACGACCTTGGACACCCGAGCCGTGCACGCCGGACGCGACGACCTGTCCGCCCTCGGGGTCCACGTCCCACCCATCGACCTCTCCACCACCAACCCGCTGCCCGGCGTCGAGACCGGCGGCGACGCCTACGAGACCCTCGCCACCGGCGGCACCATGGCCGGCGCCGCCAGCGCCGTCTACCAGCGGCTCTGGAACCCCACCGTGGCCCGCTTCGAAACCGCGCTCGCCGAACTCGAAGGCACCACCGACGCCGTCGCCTTCGCCAGCGGCATGGCCGCCCTCACCGCCGCCCTGCTCGCCGCCACCCGCGACGGCAGGCGGCACGTCGTCGCCGTCCGCCCCCTCTACGGCGGCACCGACCACGTGCTCGCCACCGGCCTGCTCGGCACCGAGGTCACCTGGGCCCGCCCGGACCAGGTCGCCGCCGCCGTACGCCCCGACACCGGCCTGGTCATCGTCGAGACCCCGGCCAACCCCACCCTCGACCTGGTCGACATCGCCGCCCTCGCCGCAGCCGCCGGGGACACCCCGCTGCTCGTCGACAACACCGTCGCCACCCCCGTGCTCCAGCAGCCCGCCCGGCACGGCGCCACCCTGGTGCTGCACAGCGCCACAAAGAGCATCGGCGGCCACGGCGACGTGCTCGCCGGCGTCATCGCCGCCGACGCCGAATGGGCCAGCCGGCTGCGCCAGGTGCGCGCCGTCACCGGCGCGATCCTGCACCCGCTCGGCGCGTACCTGCTGCACCGCGGCCTGCAGACGCTGCCGCTGCGGGTCCGCGCCCAGCAGGCCGGCGCGGAGAAACTCGCCGCCTGGCTCGCCGAACACCCGGCCGTCGAGCGGGTCCACCACCCCAGCGCGCACGACCCGGCCGGGCTGGTCGGCCGGCAGATGTCCGGCACCGGCAGCCTGCTCGCCTTCGAGGTACGCGGCGGCGCGCCCGCCGCGGCGGCGGTCGCGGACGGCTGCCGACTGATCACCCACGCGGTGTCGCTGGGCGGGGTCGACACGCTCATCCAGCACCCGGCGTCGCTCACCCACCGCCCCGTCGAGGGGGAGGCCAAGCCGTGCGGCGGGCTGCTGCGGGTGTCGGTCGGCCTGGAGGACCCGGAGGACCTGCGCGCCGACCTGGCCCGAGCGCTCGGGGCGATCTGAGGACCGGCGGTCAGGCCGGCTTGCGGCATGTCGGGGGGTCCGCGCGCCGAAGGTGCTCCTGCTGCGCGGCCCGGTGGGTGCTGACAGGCCGCCTTGCGGCAGATCGGGGTGCCGCGCCTGCGACCGATCAGGACTTCGGGCCGACGTGGCGGTCGAGGGCGGCGACCGCCTCGCGGCGGGCGACCGACAGGCAGTTGCGGCGGTTCATCCGCCAGGCGATGCCGAGCAGGTCGAGGCCCCACTGGCAGAGGCCCATGATGTCGGTCGACTCGTTGGTGAACATGTAACGGGGATAGGTGTACTGCTTGCCCCGCACGGTGACCCGGTTGGCGATGCGGCAGCCGTCGGAGTGGAAGAGGCCGCGCAGGAAGTCACCAGCGTGCGGCTGAATGATCTTCCGCTGCCAGCCGGTCAGGATGATCTGTCGCTCGTGCTTCTTGCCCGGACCGTGCTGGGGAAGAAGGCAGGGCCAGTGCATTCCGTAGCTCTGCACCCCCACGCAGCCTTGCTTCTGGACGCGTTGCACGGAACCTGCCAGCACCGCCCGCATAGCCTCGTCGCACCGGTCGATCAGGTCTGGCCAGGCGTTGGAGCAGAAGATGCGGAGGACCGGCACGCGCGCTGTGGTGACGAGGTGGCCGTCACCCAGGTACAGCCCTAGCAGGTAGGAGTATTGGGCTGGGTCGGGCGGGGCCTCGACCTCTGGCCGGCAGCGGAAGCAACGCGAGGCGGTGACCGCTTGCTTAGGCTCCGGTCGATCTTTGCACCAGTGCCTGACGGTGGGGTAGGAAACGCCGACTGCGCGGGCTGCTTCGGCCACAGTTGCGCCGGCCAGGTAGAGGCGGCGGGCCCGGGCGCGCGTCTCGGGTGGGTGCACGCACGCATCTTCGAACGGCTGTATGACAGTTTGTGCCCCCGGTGGGACTCGAACCCACACTTTATGCAGTTTGAGTGCATTGCCTCATGCCAGTTGGGCTACGGGGGCGTTCCGCAATCCGACATCGTCAGACTACCCACTACGCTAAGGGCGGCGACACCCGGCACGGCGGTGTCGGGCCTGAACTGGTGGGAGTGGCTCGTGGCCGAGACGCAGACGGATGCCGAGCGCAGGCGGGTGTTGATCGCCGAGGACGAGGCGCTCATCCGACTGGACCTGGCCGAGATGCTGGTCGAGGAGGGCTACGAGGTCGTCGGCGAGGCCGGCGACGGCGAGACCGCCGTCCGGCTGGCCGAGGAGCTGAAGCCGGATCTGGTCATCCTCGACATCAAGATGCCGATCATGGACGGGCTGGCCGCCGCCGAGCGGATCGCCGGCGCGCGGATCGCCCCGGTGATCATCCTGACCGCGTTCAGCCAGCGGGACCTGGTCGAGCGGGCGCGGGCCGCGGGCGCGATGGCATACCTCGTCAAGCCGTTCCAGAAGAGCGACCTGGTCCCGGCGGTGGAGATCGCCCTGTCCCGCTACTCGGAGATCGCCGCGCTGGAGGCGGAGGTGGCCGGTCTCAGCGACCGGCTGGAGATCCGCAAGACGGTCGAACGGGCCAAGGGGGCCCTGATGACCACGTACGGGATGACCGAGCCGCAGGCGTTCAAGTGGATCCAGCGCACCGCGATGGACCACCGGATGACCATGAAGGAGGTCGCCGAGCGGATCCTGGCCGAGACCGCCGGCGGGGAGGTGGCGCAGCCGACCGCCTGACTCGGCGTACGCCCGGTCGCGGTGACTCCCGCGGACCGGCGCGGATCGATAGCATCCGGGGGTGTTCCCTCGGCGCTCGCTCGCGGTGCTCGGCGTCCTCGCCGTGTTGGTGGCCGGCTGCGATCCCGCTCCGGGCGGTGACGACGGCGCGCCCGAGCCGGTCCGGCCGGCCTGGCGCGAGTTGACCCTGCCCGTGCCGTCGGGCCCGGCGGGCCGGTTGATGGTGCGGGACGCGGCGGCCTGCGGCGGCCGGTGGTACGTGGTGGGCGGGGTCGGTGACGACGCCGGTGAGACCCGCCCGGCGGCGTGGTCCAGCGTGGACGGTGCGACGTGGACCGCGATGGCCTTGCATCCGCGGACGTACTACGGCGAGCGGCATGTGTTCTACTCGGCGGCCTGCCGGGACGGTCGGGTGGCGCTGCTCGGCGCGAAGCGCGGCGGCGCGCACGCCAACCCGCGGACGAGCAGTTGGCGGCAGTTGCCGGACGGCTCGCTGGACGAGGTGATCGCGCCGTTCGACCTGTTCGGCGGCCCGTACGCGGTGGACGTGGCGCGGATGGTCGCCGGCGGGCGGGGCTGGTTGATCACCGGCAACCGGACCAGCGGCGCCGCGGTGTGGGTGTCGCCCGACTCGGCCCGGTTCACCCTCGTCGAGCGGGAGCCACAGCTCGCCTCGGACGATGCGGGTGAGACGTGGAACTTCGACGCGGTGGAGACCGTCGCCGGCTGGCTCTCGGTCGGTGGGATCGTGCCTCCCGGCCGGGTGGACCGCGACCCGCTGGCCTGGGTCTCGCGGGACGGGGTGGCCTGGCGCCGGGTGCCGGTGCCGGGCGGGCCGGAATACGACGAGTTGCAGCGGGTGGTGGCGCTGGACGGCCGGCCGGTGGCGGTGGGGCTGCGGGGCCGCGCGTTCGGGGCCTGGCGGGCCGACGGCGACCCGGCCGGGGCGTGGCGGGCGGCCGGCGGGTTCGGCCGGCCGCGGGCCGACGGGATCCCGGGGGTACGGGGACTGGCGGTGGCCGGCGGTACGATCTGGGCGGCCACAACGGACGGCTTCGCGCACGCGGTGTGGCGGTCGGTGGACGGCGGTGACGCCTGGCGGCCGGTGGCGCTGCCCGGGCCGGCGCCGGCCGGGGCGGAGCGGGCGGTGGCGCTGTTCGGCGTGGGGGCCGATCTGCTGCTGCTGATCGACGACGGTGAACGGGGCCGCGTGTTCCAGGCGCGTTTGACCGATAGATGAGTCTGGCGTGTGACGGAACCGGACCTATCTACGCTCTTGTTCGTAACGGTTTGGCAAGCCTCGCTCGCAGGTCTTCCGGAGCCATTTGCTGCTCCAGTACGCTCCGCCATCACGAGCCGTAACGCGGGTGTGCGGATTCTCACCGGGCGTCGGCAGTGTGACGAGCACGACCGACCGCTCACCGGTTCCGGCGTGCCCGCGATCTGGAGGAGGTCAGAAAGCCGTGAGGCGTAATTACGTACGGGCGCTGGGCGCCGTGGGGCTGGCCGCGGCGATGTTCGCCGCGGCTGGGTGCCAGGACTCGGGCGGCGGCAGCGGCGACAACGCCGCGGGTGGCGACAACAAGTGCGGCGGCAAGGTCGCCATCTTCGGCGCCTTCACCGGTCCGAACTCGGGCCTCGTGCTGCCGTCGCTGAACGGCGCGAAGCTGGCCTTCAAGCAGTTCAGCGAGAAGAACCCGGACTGCAAGGTCGAGCTGAAGGACTTCGACACCACGGGTGACCCGACCCAGGCCACCCCGGTGGCGAACCAGGTCGCCCAGGACCAGTCCTTCGTCGCGGTGATCGGTGGTCACTTCTCGGGTGAGACCAAGGCGACCATGCCGATCTACGAGGCCGCCGGTCTGGTGATGGTGAGCCCGTCGGCCACCGCCGCCGAGCTGACCACGGCCGGCAACAAGGCGTTCCACCGGGTCGTCGGTAACGACGCCACCCAGGGCGCGGCGGCCGTGACGTACCTCAACGATGTGCTCAAGCCGAACAAGGTCTTCGTGATCGACGACGGCCAGCCGTACGGCTCCGGCATCATCGCCGAGGTCAAGAAGGGCATGGGCGCGAAGGTCGTGGCCAGCGACAAGGTGCAGACCGACCAGACCAACTTCGACGCCACCATCTCGAAGATCAAGGCGTCGGGTGCGGACGCGATCGCCTACGGCGGTTACACCAACGAGGCGGCGCCGCTGCTCAAGCAGGCCCGCGCGGCCGGTGTGACGGCCAAGTTCCTCGGCTTCGACGGCCTCTACGACCCGGGCTTCCCGGCCGGTGCCGGCGCGGGTGCCGAGGGCGCGATCGTGACCTGCCCGTGCCTGCCGGCCACCGAGGCCGGTGGCACCTTCGCCGCCGACTACGAGAAGGAGTTCGGCCAGGCGCCGGGTTCCTACGGCGCTGAGGGCTTCGACGGCGCGAACGTGCTGCTGGACGGCTTCAAGGAGGGCAAGACCACCCGCAAGGACATGCTGGCGTGGGTGGACTCCTACGACAAGCAGGGCGTGTCCAAGTACATCAAGTTCGACGACGCCGGCGACGTGGAGAAGTCCAAGGTCGTGATCTGGGCCTACGAGATCAAGGGCGGCCAGATCGTGCCTCAGCAGGAGATCAAGCTCAGCTGAGCCGGATCCGTGAATGCGGCCGGGGGGCCTGGCGGTCCCCCGGCCGTACGCGGGTAAAAGAGGAGATTTCGTGAACTTCGATGAACTCTTCGGGCATCTGGGTCAGCACACGGTGGACGGTTTGGCGAAGGGCTCGATCTACGCCCTCGTCGCACTGGGCTACACGCTGGTCTACGGTGTGCTGAGGCTGATCAACTTCGCCCACGCCGAGGTCTTCATGGTGGGCACCTTCACCATCGTGGGTGTGTGGAGCCTGATGGGTGCGACCGACTCGCCGCCGCTGGGCACGTTGATCCTGCTGCTCGTGGCGGGACTGCTCGCGGCCGCGGCGGCCTCCGGCCTGACCGCGGTGGCGGTGGAACGGGTCGCGTACCGCCGGCTGCGGCGGATGAACGCGCCGCCGCTGATCTTCCTGATCACCGCGATCGGCCTGTCGCTGGTGATGTCCGAGGCGTTCGGCCTCTGGCAGGGTCGGCTGGTGGTCGGCATGCCGACGGTGCTGGAGCGGCGGGTCGTCTTCTCCATCGCCGGCACCGACGTGACCAACACCCAGCTGCTCACCGTCGTCGCCGCGCTGGTCATGATGGCCGGGCTGGACATGTTCATCAACCGCACCCGGTACGGCCGGGGCGTGCGGGCGGTGGCGCAGAACCCGGACACCGCCGCGCTGATGGGCGTCAACAAGGACCGGGTGATCGCGCTGATCTTCCTGCTGGGCGGCCTGCTGGCCGGCGCGGCCGCGCTGTTGTGGGCGGTCCGCTACGGCAACACCAAGTTCAACGTCGGCTTCATCCTGGGCCTGAAGGCGTTCACCGCGGCGGTGCTCGGCGGCATCGGCAACCTGCGCGGCGCGCTGCTGGGCGGTCTGCTGCTCGGCGTGGTCGAGGTGTACGCGGCGACGTTGACCTCGTCCAACTGGGAGGACGTCGCGGCGTTCGTGGTGCTGGTCGTCGTCCTGCTGTTCCGCCCGACCGGCCTGCTCGGCGAGTCTCTGGGGAGGGCACGCGCATGACCACCACTCAGAAGCGGCCGCTCGACGGCTTGCGCAACGTCACCCACGGCATCGGCGACCGGTTCCGCGCGCTGCCGAAGTGGCAGCGCGCGCTGACCTTCCTCGCCTTCGTGGCCTTCCTGTACTACCTGCCGCTGCTCGGCATCCCCGGCCTGACCTGGCTGCGGACCGACTCGATCGAGGGCGGCAACAACTGGGCGGGCGTGCTCTTCATCTGCGCGGTGTACGTGCTCATCGCGATCGGCCTGAACGTGGTGATCGGTCTGGCCGGCCTGCTCGACCTGGGCTACGTCGGCTTCTTCGCCGTCGGCGCGTACAGCGTGGCACTGTTCGGTTCGACGCAGTCGCCGGTGGTGAAGGCCCTGCAGGCCCAGTTCGACATGCCGGAGAAGTGGGCGGTGACGTGGGCGATCTGCATCCCCATCGCCATCGCGCTGACCCTGGTCTCCGGGGTGATCCTGGGTTGGCCGACGCTGCGGCTGCGCGGCGACTACCTGGCCATCGTGACGCTCGGCTTCGGTGAGATCATCCGGATCGTGGTGCGCAACGTGGCCTGGTCCGGCGGTCCGGCCGGGGTCGCCGGGATTCCCGGTCCGGAGGGTCCGCCGTCGGCGGACAACACCGTCTTCGGTCTGATCGACGCCAAGCCGTGGTACTGGCTGGCGTTGACGGTGGTGCTGGTGCTGGTGTTCGCGGTGCGGCGGCTGGAGAACAGCCGGGTCGGCCGGGCCTGGCTGGCGGTCCGCGAGGACGAGGACGCGGCCGCGGTGATGGGCGTGTACCCGTTCAAGTTCAAGCTGTGGGCGTTCGCCATCGGCGCGGCGCTGGGCGGCGTGTCCGGCGCGCTGTTCGCCAGCCGGCAGGGCTTCATCGAGCCCAACCAGTTCAACGCCCAGCTGTCCATCCTGTTCGTGGCGATGGTGGTGGTCGGCGGTGCCGGCAACATGGCCGGTGTGGCGCTGGGCGCGTTCCTGCTGGCGTACCTGCCGGAGCGGTTCCGGGACTTCTCCGAGTGGCGGTTCTTCGCCTTCGGCCTGGCGCTGGTGCTGGTGATGCTGCTGCGTCCGCAGGGCCTGATCCCGAGCCGTCGGCGGGCCCGTGAGCTCAAGGACCGTGCCGAGGAGGTGCCGGCCAGTGTCTGACCAGAAGCCCGACGTGACCCCCGCCAAGCAGGCGGATCCGGAGGAGATCCAGGCCGACCAGCAGCCGGATCTCGACGAGATCAAGCTGGGCGGCCCGATCCCGCGGCAGCGGGAGGTGCTGCTCGACGTCGACCACGTGACGCTGAGGTTCGGCGGCGTGACCGCGCTGGACGATGTGAGCTTCAGCCTCTACCAGGGTGAGATCCTCGGTCTGATCGGCCCGAACGGCGCCGGCAAGACCACCTGCTTCAACGTGATGACCGGCGTCTACCGGCCGACCTCCGGGGCGGTCCGGTTCGCCGGGCAGCAGGTGACCGGCCGCAAGCCGCACCAGATCAACCGGCTGGGCATCGCCCGGACGTTCCAGAACATCCGTCTCTTCCCGGAGATGACGGCGCTGGAGAACGTCATGGTGGGCACCGACTCCCAGCACCAGACCAGCGTGGTCGGCGCGCTGTTCCGGCTGTACCGCAAGCGGGTCAAGCCGCACGAGCTGCCGGTGGTCGACTCGACCAACGGCGTGGTGCGGACCTGGCAGCAGGTGCGCCGGGCCAGCGCGAAGGTGTTCGGCATCTCCCGGCACACCCTGGAGGAGCGGGCCGGTGAGCGCAAGGCGCTCGAGCTGCTGAAGTTCGTGGGCATCGTGGGCCGGGCCAATGAGCTGGCCCGCAACCTGCCCTACGGCGACCAGCGGCGCCTGGAGATCGCCCGGGCGCTGGCCACCGAGCCGAAGCTGCTCTGCCTGGACGAGCCGGCCGCCGGCTTCAACCCGGCGGAGAAGGAGGAACTGCTCCAGCTGATCAGGCGGATCCGCGACCTGGGCTACACGGTCCTGCTCATCGAGCACGACATGCGCCTGGTCATGGGGGTCACCGACCGGATCGTGGTGTTGGAGTTCGGCAAGAAGATCGCCGAGGGTTCACCGGCGGACGTCCGGGACGACCCGAAGGTGATCGCGGCCTACCTGGGGGAGTCCGCAGATGCTGCTTGAGATCGAGAACCTGACCCTGGCGTACGGGCGGATCGAGGCGTTGCACTCGGTCAGTCTGCACGTCGACGAGGGCGAGATCGTGGCCCTGATCGGCGCGAACGGCGCCGGCAAGACCACCACGATGCGCGGCATCTCCGGGCTGCTGGCGGCCCAGACCGGGACGGTCCGGTTCAACGGTGAGGACATCACCAAGCTCCGCGCCGACCTGCGGGTGGTGCGGGGCATCTGCCAGGCGCCGGAGGGCCGGGGCATCTTCCCGGGCATGACGGTGCTGGAGAACCTGGACATGGGGGCGTACACCCGGCGGGACCACGCCGGCATCGCCGCCGACCTGGAGCGGGTGCTGACCCTGTTCCCGCGGCTGCGGGAGCGGCGCAAGCAGGCCGGCGGCACGCTCTCCGGCGGTGAGCAGCAGATGCTCGCGGTCGGCCGGGCGCTGATGAGCCGGCCGAAGCTGCTGCTGCTGGACGAGCCGTCGATGGGTCTGGCGCCGATGGTGATCCGGCAGATCTTCGACATCATCACGGAGATCAACCAGCAGGGCACCACGATCCTGCTGGTGGAGCAGAACGCCCAGCAGGCGCTCTCCCGGGCCCACCGGGGTTACGTGCTGGAGACCGGCCGGATCGTCAAGGAGGGCACCGGCCAGGACCTGCTGCACGACCCGTCGATCAAGGAGGCGTACCTCGGCGTGGCGTGAGGCACGGGTGGTGTCACGGCCGGTCCGCCGGCCGTGACACCACCGCCCCGCTCGCGCCGTCGCGCAGCCGCCGGGGGTCGACCACCGCCACCACCCGCTCCGCGGGCAGGTAGCCGAACATCCGGGAGTCGACGCTGTCCGCCCGGTTGTCACCCACCAGCACCACCGTCGCCGGTGGCACCACCCGGCCCGGGACGAGAACCGAGTCGCCGCCGAGGTCGGGGGTGACGTCGCCGGGCACCGCCGCGACCCGCTTGACGAGGTACGGCCCGGGCTGGCCGGCCGGGTCCCCCGGTCGGGGCGGCCGACGGAACACCACCACGTCGCCCACGGTCACCGGCCGGCTGCCCGCCCGGCGGGCCAGCACCCGGTCGCCCGGCAGCAGGGTGGGGCTCATCGACGGCCCGTCCACCGCGACCAGCAGCCACCGGCGACGCCCCTGCCGGAACCCGAGCAGGGTGGCGCCGGTGAGCCCGAGCACGGACAGCAGCCACCACATCCGGCGCCGCCTAGGTCCGGTCCGCGCCGGGGCCGGCGACCAGCTCGCCGGCGCCGTCGCGGTAGCCGGCCGCCTGGAGCCGGAACAGTTGCGCGTACGCCCCGTCGGCGGCCAGCAGGCTGTCGTGGTCGCCGTCCTCCACGATCCGGCCGCCCTCCAGGACGACGATGCGGTCGGCCAGCCGCAGGGCGTTGAGCCGGTGGGAGATCAGCACCGCCGCCCCGCTCCCGCCGAGGGACCGGAGCCGCCGGTGGATGTCGTGCTCCGCCCGGGCGTCGAGCCCGGCGCTGGGTTCGTCGAGCACGAGCAGGTCGCGCTGGCCACGCAGGAGACCCCGGGCGAGGGCGAGGCGCTGCCACTGCCCGCCGGAGAGCAGCACCCCGGTGCCGGTGTCCGCCCGGTCGCTCTCGTCCACGAACAGCCGGGTCAGCTGGGTGTCGTAGCCGTGCGGCAACGCCTCGACGGTGTCGTGGACCCCGGCCTGCCGGGCCGCGGCGACCAGCCGTTCGCGCCGGTCCAGGGCGTCGCTGTCGCCGACGCCGATGTTCTCCGCGGCGGACAGGTCGTAGCACATGAAGTCCTGGAACAGCGCGGTGATTCGTCGCCGCAGGTCGTCGACGCGCAGCTCGCGCAGGTCGACCCCGTCCCAGAGCACCGCGCCCCGGTCCGGGTCGTAGAACCGGACGAGCAGCTTCACCAGGGTGCTCTTGCCGGCGCCGTTGAGCCCGACGAGGCCGACGGTCTCGCCCGCCCGGACGAACAGGTTGACCCCGCGCAGGATCCACGGCTGGTCGTCGGCGTAGCGGAACCAGACGTCGCGCAGCTCGATGCCCTCGCGCAGCCGGGGGACGGGCCGCCCGCCGGCCCGCTCGGGCTCCGGCGCGGGCGCGGTCAGGTCCCGGTAGTGGGTGAAGATCAGCAGGCCGTGGTGGGCGGTGGCGAAGCGGCCCAGCGAGCCGCTGACCGCCGCCTGCACCGCGCCGACCGCCGCCACGAAGACGGCGACGTCGCCGACGCTGAGCGTGCCGGCGCGCGCGGCGAGCACCGCCCACACCAGGCCGGCGCCGGCGGCGAGGGCGCCGAGCACGGCCAGCGCCACCTGGGCCACCAGTTGCCGGCGCTCCAGGCGGCGGTGCGCCGCGTTGATCGACCGGAGTTCGGTGAGCATGCGCCGGTGGAACAGCCCGGCGAGGCCGAACAGCCGGACCTCCTTGGCGGCGGCCAGCCCGGTGAGCAGGTCGGCGTAGAAGAGTTGCCGGCGGGTGGCGGGGCTGACCCGCCAGAGCAGCCGCGCCCGTTGCCGGGACAGCGACAGTTCGGTGCGGGCGGTGGGGATCGCCGCGAGGGCGACCAGCGCGACCATCCACGGGTTGAGGCCGGCGAGCACCAGCGCGAACCCGCCGACGGTGATCACGCTGCGGACGAGTTCGAGCAGCCCGCCGGCCAGCAGCACCGGGCTGCTCCGGCCGGCCTCCTCGGCCAGCCGCAGCCGGTCGCGGAAGGCGGGATTCTCCAGCTCCCGCAGGCCGGTCATCCGGTTGAGCGCCGCGTAGAGCCGGGACTGGGCCACCACCGCCGCCTCGCGGTCCCAGTTCGCCTCCACGTACCGGGCGAGGTGCGGCAGGGTGGCGACGCCGACCCCGGCGGCGGCCAGGCCGAGGGCGAGGCCGACGAGCGGGCCCCGGGCCGAGTCGTCGGCCGCGATCCGGTCCAGCACGAGCTTGGTCAGCACGCCCAGCGCGAGGGGCGCGAGCCCCCCGGCCACCGCCAGCACCACCTGCGCGAGGGCGAGCCCGGGCGCGGCGCCGACGGCCAGCCGCAGCGCGGCCAGCGCCGTGCCGAGGGTCGCCCGGGGCTCCTGGCCGGGGCCGTTCACGCCGCGGTCAGCCGCGGCAGCCGGTCCAGCCCGACCCCGCTGTCCCGGACGGTGCCGTCGGCGTCGAGCAGGACCCACGCCGGGAAGGCGCCGATCCGGAAGGCGGTGCTGACCGGGCTCGGCCCGGTCTCGACCACCACCCGGGCCACCGGCGCCAGCTCCCGGACGAAGTTGTCGGCCTGCGCCTCGTCGCCCTGGACGACGGCGACGGTGCGGGCCCGGCCACCCGGGCTGTCGGCCGCCTGCCGGACGAAGGTGGGCAGCTGTTCCACGCAGGCGTCGCAGCTGGTGGAGAAGAAGCCGATCAGGGTCGCCGGGTTCGCCGCGTCGTCCAGGACCGTGCCGTCGAGGTCGTACGCGACGAACGGGTCCGGCCGGTCGCCCGCGACCGGCACGGCCCCGGTGAAGTCCGGGCCCGGCGGGGACGTCGGGGTGCCCGGGTTCTCCCGCAGCCGGCGGATGACCGCGAGGGTCAGCAGGAGGTTGACGAGGGCGGTGGCGCCGACCAGGACCAGGCCGGCCACGACATAGATCATCTTAGCTCCTCAGGGTGTCAGGCGCCCGTCCGGCGGGCGTGAGCAGGGCGGCGACGTCGTCCATCCGGGACACGAGCAGGCCGAGCAGGGCGCCGGCCGGCACCGCCACCGCGGCGGCCGCGACCGTCGGCGCCGCCGGGGCGGCGGTCGCGGCGCCGACGGCCGCGAGACCGGTCAGCGCCAGGTCCCGCGCCAGGTGCCGGCCGGCGACCAGCCTGCCGCCGGGGCCGAAGCAGGCGCACCGGACCGCCCGGCCGCGGGTCAACGCCCAGCCGGTGCCGGCGGTGAAGCAGGTCAGCAGGGCGGTGGCGGCGAGCCACCCGAGCCAGGCCGACCGGGGTACGGCCAGCAGCCCGGCCACCGCCAGCTCGGCCGCCGGCACGGTGACCGCGACCGCGCCCCGCGCGCGGGGCGGCAGGAAGGCGTACCCGTCCAGGGAACGCCGGAAGTCGCGGTGGTGCCGGCGGCTGCGGAGCTTGCCGATCGCGGCGAGCAGCAGCACGGTGGCCAGCAGCGACCGGACGCCGAGCAGGAGCGGGGACACGCGGTCACCTCCGGGTCGGGGTGGGCGGGGTGCGGCCGGGGCCCCCGGGGGGGGGGCCCCGGCGGGGGCGGGGGTGCAGAAGAAACGGGGGGGGGGGGCGGGGCGGGCGCCGGGGAGGCGAGAGCGACCCGCAGGTAACACCACCA
>NZ_JBFAID010000060.1:0-41207 GCF_040654475.1 Micromonospora sp. NPDC050686 | reverse complement strand
GGAGGGACACGCACCAACGGACCGGAACAGGCTGCCCCGCGCAGCCCACCGACACCAGGGCGTGAACACGATCAGCACACCCACCACCGGCCACCAGCCGAAAGGAGCAGCACTGGGCGCCGGATTCCATCTCCACGCCCACGCCACCCCACCCAGGTGGGAAACGATCCCGGAAAACTCAGGATCGCTTAGCTGATCAGAGACGCTGAACTTGGTGACCCGCGATCACCTGGGCCGCCCGGTTGCCGCAGTTGCGGCAGACCTCCTGGACCACGCCCGACCGGTCGACCATTGTCCGCAGACCGAAGATGAAGAACATCGCCCGCCATTACCCACCGGGCTCACCTTTTGCACATGCCGGCGCACGTGTCCTCCCGTCGTGAGCCGGTCCGGCCGTCCGCACCGGTCGGAGGTCTGTTGCCGCGCCTACCAACTTGATGTCGTAAACGAATCAGAGCGCGGCACGCATCGCCGGCGGCCCCAGGTCAACCGCCTGCGCCCATCGGTCGCCGCGGCCAGGTGATTCGTTCACGACATCAAGTTCGTAGCGTCCGCACCGGCACTCCCGGCCGGCGACCGCATCGCTCCGCCGTGTCGACCGGCGTCCGCCCGCCGCCTGGTGGCGCCGGGGCCGCCCCGGTAGGTTCGACGGCATCCTCACCCTCGTCGATCAGGAAGCCGGCTCCCGTGTCGCACATCGAGCAGATCACCGGTGAACTGCGGGCGCTGACCGCCGGCGTGGAACGCGCGCAGGGCCTCGTCGGCGCCGCCGACAAGCAGGCCCAGCAGGTTGCGCTGCGGGCCGCCGGCGCCGGCTTCGCGGCGGTCGCCGCCGGCGTGGTCCGGGTACGCGGGGCGATCGGCGACGTCCAGGGCGGGCTGGGTGGGCTCGCCACCTCCCTCGGCGAGGCGACCAAGGTCACCACCACCGTTCCACAGCAGGCCACCCCGCAGGAGACGATCGCCGGGCTGGCCCCGGTGCGGCAGGCCGTCGACGCCGCGCGGCAGGCGACCGCCCGGACCATCGCCCAGGTCGGTGAGGTGCAGCAACTCGCCCGTACGGTGCTGCACGGCGGCCAGCCGGGGCCGTTGCTGGCCGCGCTGGACAGCGTCAAGCAGGTGCTGACGCTGGTGGTGCAGCGGACCACCGGCGCCCGGCAGGCCGTCGAGGCGGCCATCGCCGAGGCCCGCCAGCTCGGCGCGACCGGCGACTGACCCCTGCCGACGGCGTCGCCGCCGGCGTGGAAGGCAGGCTGACGCACGAACGCGCCTGAGGAAGCGGGCGTGGGAGGAGAGGAGATGCCGTGACCGATTCTGTTCGTTGGCGGGACATCCGGGCGGAGTACGTCCGGCGGGCCGGTGGCGAGGAGGCGGTGGAAGCCGCCAAGCAGGAACTGCTGGCCGAGGTTGCAGGACACCGCCATACCGAGAGCCAGCGCGCCCGCGGCCCGCAGCAGCAAGGCCACGGGGCGGACTGACTTCTGCCCGTCCCGCATCGCTGCGGGACGGGCAGCAGCCGGAGCCAGAGGTCAGCTCGATGCCCCCGAGGGCATCTCCACGCCGAGCCAGATCGGCTGCCAGTCCGCCACCTCGTGGAAGCGGCGCAGCTCGTGCAGCCCGGAGACCGTCCCGCTCCACGCCCCGTACGGCGGGTTGGTCTCGTCGAAGCCGCTCTGCACGAAGGTCAGCTTGGTCTTCCCGCCGGACTCGGCGAGCTCCCAGGTGGTGACCCCGGTCGGTCCCCAGTCGACGGAGATCTTGCGGCCCGGCTCCAGGTCGACCACCTTGGCCGCGTAGCCGGCGTCGAAGCCGCCCATGGCGTACCGGCCGCCGACCCAGGGCTCGATGCCGATCGGGTAGCCGAACCAGGCGCTGGCCTGCTCCGAGTCGGTCAGGGACGTCCAGACCTTGTCGGTGGGCGCGCCGATGAGCAACTCGCCGCGCAGGTCCGCGGAGGTGAAGTCGGTCCGGGGCAGCAGTTGCTGCCCCTCCAGGTGCGCGGCGAGGTTGGCCAGCGACAGCGACCACCAGGTCTGCAGGACGCCCCGGATGGTGCTGCCGGCGAGCGCGTCGGCGAAGCTCCAGTGCGACTGGGTGAGGGTGAGGACGGTGGCGTCCGGGCCGTCCGGGGCCAGGGCCAGCTCGGTGGTGGTCTCCACCCCGTCGAGCACCCAGGCGAAGCGCAGGGTGTGCTCGTCGACGTGCAGCGGACGCTGGTGCGGGGCGTCGCCGTCGGGCGTGTAACGGCCCCAGAACTCGTATCGGTCGGGCAGCGCCACCTCGGCGTGCTCGGCGAACCAGACGTGCAGCTCGGCGGGGTCGGTCAGCGCGCGCCGGACGGCCTCGACGGGAGCGGCCAGGCGTACGCGGATGGTCAACAGGTCACTCATGTGGTTCGCCCTTCGGATAACAGGCCACGGCGAGCTTGAAGGCGTCGCCCTCGGCGCCCCCGTAGCGGCTGAACAGGTCCTGCAGCGTGGACTGCAGGTCGTGCAGGAATTCCTGCCGGCGGTCGGCCGGCACCCGGATCTCGCCGGAGACGCCGATGGAGGGCAACTCCGGCGCGGACCGGTCGAGCGCGGCGACGTCGGCCTGGACCTCCTCCATCAGGTCCAGCAGGTGGCCGAGGCTCAGCTCGTCGCGGACCCGGCGCAGCCCGCCGATGCGGCCGACGAGGCGGGGAGAGAGCCAGTACGACCGGGCGGCGGCCTGCCAGATCCCCTCGTTGATCCCCCGCACCTTGCGGGTGGCGACCTGCTCGACCAGCCCGGCCGCGGCGAGTTGCTTGACGTGGTAGTAGACCCGCTGCGGGGTCTGCTCCAGCCGGGCGGCGACCTCGGTGCAGGTGCGCGGCTCGGCCAGCTGCCGCAGCACGTCGACGCGTTGCGGCTTGAGCAGGGTCTCGGCCTGCTCGATCTGCTCCAGGTACAGGACGTCTCTCATCGCAAAAACAAGTTTGTACGTACAAAATCTTCTTGTCAATAGGGTCGACGAAAGGCCGCGCGGCCCGCGCGGCCTTCCTCGTCGGCGGTGGGAGGGATCAGGGCGTCCAGTCCGGGCGCAATGGGTACGTCGACTCACCGTCCGGCCCGGTGCGGGTGGCCAGCACCTGGTGCAGCTGGATGTCGTTGCGCTCGAACCCGAGCCGCGACCCGGCCATGTAGAGCCCCCACACCCGGGCGGTGCCCGCGCCGACCTCCGAGACGCAGAAGTCCCAGTGCTCGACCAGGTTCCGGCACCAGCCGGCCAGCGTCAGCGCGTAGTGCTGGCGCAGGTTCTCCTCGTGGTGCACCTCCAGCCCGGCGTCGTGGATCTCGCTGATCACCCGTCCCGGCCCGGCCAGCTCGCCGTCTGGGAAGACGTACCGGTCGATGAACGCGCCGGACCGGTGCGGGGCCCGGTTGTCCGCCCGGGTGATGCAGTGGTTGAGCAGCCGCCCGTCCGGGCGCAGCCGCTCCCGCAACGCCCGGAAGTACGACGGGTAGTTGCGCACCCCGATGTGCTCGGTCAGCCCGATCGAGGAGACCGCGTCGAACTGCTCGCGCGGCGCGTCCCGGTAGTCCAGGTGCCGCACCTCGGCCAGCTCGGTCAGCCCCTCCCGCTCGATCGCCGCCTGCGCCCACTGCGCCTGCGCCTTCGACAGGGTCACCCCGAGCGCCTTGACGCCGTACTCCCGGGCCACGTGCCGGACCATGCCGCCCCAGCCGCAGCCCACGTCGAGCAGCCGCATCCCCGGCTTGAGCGCCAGCTTGTTCGCCACCAGGTCGTACTTGGCCGCCTGGGCCTGCTCCAGCGTGTCGCCCGCGCTGTGGAACACCGCGCAGGTGTACGTCATCGACGGGCCGAGCACCTTCTCGTAGAAGGCGTTCGACACGTCGTAGTGGTGCGAGATGGCCGTGCTGTCCCGGCCCTTGGAGTGCCGCAGCCCGCCCAGCACCCGCCGCCAGCGCGGCAGCGCCTCCTGCGGCGGGGGCGGCGGCGGCAGCAGCCGCTCCCAGCCCAGCGCGCGGACCAGGGCCAGCCCCTCGGCCACCGGCGGCAGCCGCAGCGGCAGATCGTCCTTGAGCACCCGCAGCGCCTCGTACGGGTCGCCCGGGTGCACCCCCTCCAGCCCCAGGTCACCACTGACGTACGCCCGCGCCATGCCCAGGTCGCCCGGGGCGGTGAGCAGATACGACAGGCCCCGCTCGGAACGGATGGACAGGGTGATCCCGGCGTCGGCCGGTCCGACGGCGCTGCCGTCGTACGCGGTGATCCGCACCGGCAGGGTGCCGGTGGTGACCGCCCGGACCACGTCCGCCACGGTCGTTCCCGCCCGCCGGCCCCCCGGCGGCGGTGTCGAGGGCGTGCTCGCCGCCCCCTGAGTTCGGTCGGTCAGGCTCATTTCCGTGCTACCGCCTTCTCGTACAGTCCGGTCAGCCGGTGTTCCGGGTCGTAGCGGTCCCGCACGGCGCGCCACACCACGCCGCCGTAGAGCCGGTCGAACGTTTCCCGGTCGTAGTACGCGTCCGAGTAGAGCGACTTGTGCCCACCCGTCTCGGACACCGCCCGCTCGATCGAGCGGTTGACGTCGCCGTCCGTCGCCGTATCGGCGATCGGCACACTCCCCCAGAACCCGATGTTCACATACGTCTCGCCCGGTTGGAGGGGATACAGCGGCCAGGCCCGGGCCGAACCCGGACCGGCCGGCTCGCGCAGCCGCAGCGGGCACAGCCACACCGGCGTCATCCCCACGTTCCCGGCGAACCAGCGCAGGAAGCCGGCCATCTCGGCCAGCGGGATCTCCACGTCCTGCACCACCCGCTCCCGCGCCGGCCGACCCCGCCACCGGTCCACCCGGGCGGCCACCTGGTGGCGGTGCTCGAGGCGGACCAGCCGGTGGTAGAAGTCGCTGCGCCGGTAGCGCTGCGGCCAGAGCCGGCGGACCACCGGGTGCTGCACCCCGAACGCCGCCGAGCACCAGAACCAGTCGGTGTCCCAGCGCCACAGATAGTCGTACGCGGTGAGGGCGTCGCGGGTGCGCCGGCGCAACGACCGGTAGTAGATGTCCTGCCCGGTGTAGTCGCTGGGCCGCTCCGCCTCGTCGGTGAACGTGCCCAGCACGAGGTACGCCTCGCCGGGGCTGAACATCACCCCGTCCATCGCGTCGACCGGCTCGCCCGCCCAGGCCCCCTTCTCGATCACCTCCCCGATCGCGTCGGTGAGCTCCTCCAGCCGGGTGAAACGGACGTTGCGCAGGCTCACGTACCGGCGGACGGGTTGCAGCTCGATGCGCAGCCGGGTGGCGTAGCCGAGGCTACCCAGCGAGTTGGGAAACGCGCGGAACAGCTCCGCGTGCTCGCCGACCGGCCGGGCCGTGACGATCTCACCGGCGCCGGTGAGCACGTCCAGCTCGGTCACCGACTCGTGCGGCAGGCCGTTGTGGAAGGACGTGGACTCGATGCCCAGCCCGGTCACCGCCCCGCCCAGGGTGATGGTCCGCAGCTGCGGCACCACCAGCGGCATCAGGCCGTGCGGCAGGGTCGCGTCGACCAGATCCTCGTAGGTGCACATGCCCTGCACGTCGGCCGTGCGGGCCCGCGGGTCCACGTCGAGCACCCCGGTCAGGCCGCTGACATCCAGCCCCGGGGTGCGGGGGGTGGATCTCGGGCGGAACAGGTTGGAGGTGCGTTTGGCCAGCCGTACGGGCTCACCGGCGGGCACCGCGGCGTACGACCGTCGCAGGGCGTCCACCGCCTGATCATGGTCAACCGGATGATCCACACGCTCAGCGCGCATGAGATCACATTACGCTAGATCGGCCCGACCGGGGGGACGTCCACGGTGGCGTTTCACCACCGGCGGTCGCACCCGCCACCGGTGGCCGGACGGCGGCGGCCGGCACAGCGTGGAGAACATGTCTGTGGAACGACCTCGTGATCGCCGCGAGCGACGGGGGGCCTTCCGGAAGGACGTCACAATCGTCGGCTGACCAGGCCAGCCGCCCGCCGGGCGGTCGACCGAGGGTGACCGCGCGGGGCGGCGATTGGCCCCGGGACGGCGGCGTGCGTCAGGATGCCCCCATGGCCGTCTCCGATGACCGCAACGATCCGGCCGGCACCGTCTACGGCGCCGCCCGCCGCCGACCGGGCGTGCCCGGCCTGCCCCGGGACCCGCTGCTGCGGGCCGCCGTGGCGATCGGGACCGTCGGCGTACTCCTCGGGGCCTTCTTCGCCACCGGCGCGCTCGGCGGCGGCGGCGACGAGCCGGTGGTCCCGGCCGCCGCGGCCACCCAGCAGCCGGCGGCGCAGGAGTCGTCGGCGGGCGCCGAGCCGACCGAGGAGCCCGTTCCCACGGCCGAACCGTCACCCACCCCCGAGGCCACCACCGCGCCCCCGCCACCGCCCGCCCCGGCCGGCCCGCCGACCGGCCCCCAGGTGGTCCGGGCGGCGACCTCCGGGCTCTGCGTGGGCGTGGCCGGCGACGACCCGGAGGGCGCCGACGCGACGCTGGTCGACTGCACCGGCGGCCCCGAGCAGCAGTGGGTGGCCACCCCGGTCGACGGCGACGTGGTCACCCTCACCAACGCCGCCAGCGGCAAGTGCCTCGACCTCGACGGCGGCAGCGGCGACGACGGCGCGGTGGTGCAGCAGTGGTCCTGCCACGGCCAGCCCAACCAGCAGTGGCGGGTGGTCGCCATCGGCACCGGGCCGGTGCTGTTCACCCCGGTGCACAGCGGCAAGTGCCTCAAGGTGCGCGACAACGCCACCACCGTCGGGGCGGTCCTGGAGCAGTCCACCTGCACCGCCACCGCCGAGCAGCAGTGGACCCTGGGCTGACCCCGGCCACCAGCGGTCAGCCCCGGTAGCTCCAGGCGCGGCCGGCGGCCACCGGGACCGCCGGGACCGGCGCAGGCACCGCGCCCCGGCGGCGCAGCAGCAGCGAGAGCCCGGCCGCGCCGATCGACAGCGCGCCGGCCACGTACCAGGCCAGGGCGTAGTCGCCGAGCCGGTCGCGGACCAGGCCCGCGCCGGTCGCGGCGACCGCCGCGCCGACCTGGTGGGCGGCGAACACCCAGCCGAAGACCACCGCGCCGGAGGCCCCGAAGTACTCCCGGCACAGCGCCACCGTCGGCGGCACGGTGGCCACCCAGTCCAGCCCGTAGAAGACGATGAAGACCAGCATGCTCGGCTCGGCGGTGCCGGTGAACAGGCTCGGCAGCAGCAGCAGCGACGCCCCGCGCAGCGCGTAGTAGGCGCCGAGCAGCAGCCGGCTGTCCACCCGGTCGGTGAGCCAGCCGGAGAGCAGCGCACCGACGATGTCGAAGAGCCCGACCAGGGCGAGCAGCCCGGCGGCGGTGGTCTCCGCCATGCCGTGGTCGTGGGCGGCCGGCACGAAATGGGTGCCGACCAGCCCGTTGGTGGTCGCGCCGCAGATCGCGAAGCCGCCGGCCAGCAGCCAGAACGGCCGGGTCCGGGCCGCGGCGGCCAACGCGCCGACCGCCCGGGCCGCCGCCCCGCCGCTGGCCGGCGGCGGCGGGACGACCTCGGTGCCGCCGTAGGGCGGCAGGCCCAGATCCGCCGGGTGCTCCCGCAGCAGCCAGGCCACCAGGGGTACGACGGCCAGGGCGGCCCCGGCCACGACCAGCGCCGCCGCGCGCCAACCGTGGTCGCGGACCAGCACGGCGAGCACCGGCAGGAAGACCAACTGCCCGGCCGCCCCGCCCGCGGTCAGCACTCCGGTGACCAGCCCGCGCCTCTTGACGAACCAGCGCCCGGTGACGGTCGCCACGAACGCCAGCGCCATCGAGCCGGTGCCCAGCCCGACCAGCACGCCCCAGGCGGCGACGAGCTGCCAGCTCGCGGTCATGAACACGGTCAGGCCGCTGCCGAGGGCGACCAGCAGCAGCGCGCCGGACACCACCCGGCGGATGCCGAAGCGGTCCATCAGCGCGGCGGCGAACGGGGCGGTCAGCCCGTACAGCAGCAGGTTGACCGAGACGGCGGCGGAGATGGTGGCCAGCGGCCAGCCGAACTCGGCGTGCAGCGGGTGCAGCAGCACACCGGGGGTGGCGCGGAAGCCGGCCGCGCCGACCAGCGCCACGAAGGCGACGGCGGCGACGTACCAGGCCGGATGTGGGCGGTGTCGGATCACGCTGCCGAGTCTGCGGGGCCGGCGGGCCGGCGGCGAGTGGCCGGAAAGCCATGAGGCGCAATAATCGGGCCATGACCGTCGCTCCGCACCGGATCGCCGTGCTCGCCGTCGACGACGTGGTGGGCCTGGACCTCGGCACCCCCGCCCAGGTCTTCGGCACCGCCCGCACCGACCAGGGCACCCCGCTCTACTCGATCACCGCCGCCACCCCGGGCGGCCGGCCGGTCCGCTCCACCGCCGGCTTCCAGGTCCTCCCCGACCACGGGCTGGAGCTGCTGGAGTCCGCCGACACCGTCGTCGTCCCCGGCATCCACGCCGGGCCGCCGCTGACCGACGGCACTGTCGAACCCGCCGTCGCCGAGGCGCTGCGGGCGGCCCACCAGCGAGGCGCACGGATCATGTCCATCTGCACCGGCGCGTTCGTCCTCGCCGCCGCCGGCCTGCTCGACGGCCGCCCGGCCACCACCCACTGGGCGTACGCGAACCGGTTCCGCCGCCTGCATCCCGGCGTCGACCTGGACCCCGACGTGCTCTTCATCGACGACGGCCCGGTGCTCACCTCGGCCGGGGTGGCCGCCGGCATCGACCTCTGCCTGCACGTCATCCGGACCGACCACGGCAGCGAGGTGGCCAACCGCTCGGCCCGGCGCTGCGTGGTGCCACCCTGGCGCGACGGCGGCCAGGCCCAGTACATCGAACGGCCGGTCCCGCCCAAGGCGCGCAACGGCACCGGCGCCACCCGGGACTGGGCCCGGGGGCGGCTGCACGAGCCGGTCGCGCTGCGCGACCTGGCGGCGCACGCCGGGATGAGCGTACGCACCTTCACCCGGCACTTCCGCTCCGAGACCGGCCTCAGCCCCGCGCAGTGGCTGGCGCAGCAGCGCGCCGACCACGCCCGGCTGCTGCTGGAGACCACCGACCTGACCGTGGACCAGATCGCCCACCGGTCCGGCTTCGGCACCGCCGCCGCCCTGCGCCAGCAACTCCAGGTACGCATCGGCGTCTCCCCGTCCGCCTACCGCCGCACCTTCCGCCGCACCCCCACCTGACCCACTCCCGCCGCCCCCGACCCCTCAAGATCAGCGCGACCTACGGATCAGGCCGGGTGGGGCTGACGGCGCAGGGCGCGCAGCTGAGCCAGGTGCATCGGCAGGTGCACCCGGGTGTGCAGGTCCAGCACCCGGCCCCAGGGCAGCGACTCGTCCACGTCCAGGTCGAAGCCCTCCCGCAGCACGGTGTCCACCGGGGTCTCCGCCGCCGGGCCCAGCCGGTCCGCCAGCACACACAGCTTCTGGCTGGTGGCCCGCAGCAGGGCGGCCAGCCCGTCCAGGCCCCCGCACTCGGCGACCAGCGCGTCGAGCTGCGGCCGGTGAATGGTCTCCAGGTCGTAGTACGCAAACGGCGAACCGGCCAGCACCGCCTCGGTGGCCTCGCTCATCAGCTCGTCGTTGGCCGCCAGGTGCGCCACGATCTGGTCGGCGCTCAACTCGCCGTCCTCCGGCGGCCCGAACCCGCCCCCGTCCAGCTCGGCGAGCACCGCCTCGTACGCCCGCCGCAGCTGCCCGCTGTCCACCTCGTCCACCCCTCCACTCAACCCCGCCCGCCCTCGCCGACCATGGACTTATGGCGCCCGGTTCATCCAGACGAGTGGCTTCTGCCCAGCGCCACAGTCCATGATCGGCGGGAGTGGCGGGTGGGGGCGGGGGCGTCAGCGGCGGCCCTGGCGGGCCCGGAGGTAGTCGGCGACGACGTACTCGCCCAGGTCGTCGGGGTCGGGGGTGAACATCCGGCCCTTGGAACGGCGGGCCACCGCGTCGACGAAGCGGCGCAGGCCAGGGTCGTCGCCGAGCATGAACAGGTTGATCGTGGCACCGTACCGGGTCAGCCGGTCCACCTCGCGGATGGTCGCCTCGATCGTCTCCGGCAGCGGCGGCCAGTGGAAGTACGCCTCACCGTCCTCCGGATCCAGGTGGGCGGTGGGCTCACCGTCGGTCACCACCAGCACCACCGGCTCGGCGCCCGGGTGCCGGCGCAGATGCCGGCCGGCCAGCCGCAGCGCGTGCTGGAGGTTGGTGCCCTGCTCCAGCTCCGGCTCGACCGCCGCCAGCTCCTGCTGGGTCAGCGCCGCCGCCTCCCGCCCGAACCCCACGATCTGCAACGCGTCCTGCGGGAACCGGGTCGCCACCAGGTGCGACAACGCCAGCGCCGTCTGCTTCATCGGACCCCACCGGCCCTGCGAGATCATCGAGTACGACAGGTCGACGCAGAGCGCCACCGCCGCCGAGGCCCGCCGCTCGGTCTCCACCACCTCGAAGTCCTCGACCGCCAGCCGCACCGGCACCGACGGACCGGCCCGGCGTACCGCCCGGGTCAGCGTGCGCACCACGTCCAGGGGCTGCTCGTCGCCGTACTCCCACTGCCGCGACGCCCCGCTCACCTCGCCCGCCGCCCCGGCCGCACGCAGGTCGTGCTGCCCGCGCGGGCCGGCCGTCAGCTCGCCGAAGACCCGGCGCAGCGCGGTGGCGGCGAGCCGGCGCAGCGCCTTCGGGCTGAGCGTCAACCCGTCCGCGTCCCGGCTCACCCAGCCCTGCCGGCGCAACTCCCGCTCCAGCTCCCGCAGCCGGCGTACGTCGTCGGCGGCCTCCCGGCCCAGCGTCCGGGCCACCGCGTCGACGTCCACCTCGTCCAGCGTCGCCCCCGGCTGGTCCTGGTCGAGGGAGTCCAGCAGCTCGTCCAGCTCGGCGATCTCGTCCAGCGCCCCGGTCGCCTCGCCGTAGCCGAGCGCCGGCTCGCCGCGTACCCGTTCGCCGCGCTGCCAGTTCAGGTCGGGCCGCAGCGCCCGCAGCTGGTCGTCGAGCCGGGACAGCTCCCCGGCCAGCCGGTCGCCGAGCGACTGTTGCATCAGCCCGGCCAGTTCCTCGCGCTGCCGGTCCGACAGCGACCGCATCAGCCGCTCACCGGCCGCCGCCCGACGGGCCAGCACGTCCACCAGCTCGTCGACGTCGCGGGGCCGCTCCGGGAAGAACTCCCCGTGCCGGCCCATGAACTCGGCGAACGCGTCGGTGGTGTCCTCGCTGCGGGCGTGCCGGGCCAGCAGGTGGTTCAGGTCGCGCATCATCTCGGCGAGCTGCCGCTGCACCGCCGGGTCGCCGGCCACCCGCGCCGCGTCCCGCAGCCCGGCGAAGCGCTGCTCCAGCACGTCACCGCGCAACCCGGCGAGGATCCGCTGGTACGTCTGCCGCCCCTCCTCGCTGGCCCACTCGTACCCGGCCAGCTCCCGCACCGCCCGGGCGGTGGAGCGGGGCAGGTTGTCCAGCACCGCCTCGGCGAACCGGGCGTCGTCGTCGTCCCGCTCGCGCAGCGCGTCCCGCTCCGCGGCGAGGGCCTGGTCGAGCAGTGCCTGTGACCGGGTCACCGCCCCGTCCAGGTCGCCCCGGCGCAGCGCCTCGCGCCGCAGCCGCCGCGCCCGGGCCGCCAGCTCGTCCAGGCCGCCCCGCCCCTGCGGGCCGCGCCGCAGCAGGTCGCGCAGCGCCTCCCGCAGGCTGCCGCCGGCCAGCACCTCCGCGCCGACCGCGTCCACCGCCGCCCGCACGTCGTACGGCGGGGCGAGCGGGTCGGGCCCGCCGCGCCACTGCCCGTACCGGAACCGGTTGCCGGCCATCGCCTAGCCCCGGCCGCCGTAGACGGTCCGGCCGGACTCGGTGACGTCCTTGCCGAGCCGGCGGGTCAGGTGCAACCCCTCCAGGACGAACTCGATGCCCGCGGCGGCCTGCGCCGGGGTGGGCGCGTCGCCCAGGCCGAGCCGGTCGAGGGCCTTGGCCAGCCCCGGCACGGTGCCGACCTGCCGCAGCAGCTCCGCCGACGGCACCAGCTCGCCGGTCTCGATCACCCCGCCCTCGGCGACCAGCGTGGTGAACCCGGACAGGTCCAGCCCGGCCAGCCGGGCCCGGAAGGTCTCCGCCGTGGCGGTGCGCAGCAGGTGAGCCAGGATCTCCGTCTCCCGCCCCTCCTCGCCGCTCTCGAACTCCACCTTGCCCCGCAGCGTCGACGTCACCGACACCGCGTCGCCCACCCGCGCCACCGGCGCCTCCGCCGCGGAAAGGAGGGGGCCCTTGTTAACGCTTCCCGTTGTATAGGGGCCCCCGCTCAACACCTCACCGGAGCCGGCGGGCACGGGGGTGGAGCCGGCGGCGGGGGCGGCGAGCAGGCCGGCGCGGCGCAGCGCGGCCGCCGCGACCGTCTCGGCGGCGGCGATGGCGAACCGGGCGGAGACGCCGGACCGCGGGTCCACCGACGGCGACTCGCGCACCGCCCGGGCGAACCGGGCGAGCACCTCCAGCACGTGCTCCGGCACCTCGGCGACCAGGTCGGCCTCCTGCCGGATCAGGGCCAGCTCCATCCCCAGCTCCACCGGGTAGTGGGTACGGATCTCCGCGCCGAACCGGTCCTTGAGCGGGGTGATGATCCGGCCCCGGTTGGTGTAGTCCTCCGGGTTGGCGCTGGCCACCAGGAGCAGGTCCAGCGGCAGCCGCAACTGGTAGCCGCGGACCTGGATGTCCCGCTCCTCCAGCACGTTGAGCAGCGCCACCTGGATGCGTTCGGCCAGGTCGGGCAGCTCGTTCACGGCGAAGATGCCCCGGTTCGTACGCGGCACCAGCCCGAAGTGGATGGTCTCCGGGTCGCCGAGGGTGCGCCCCTGCGCCAGCCGGATCGGGTCCACGTCGCCGATCAGGTCACCGACGCTGGTGTCCGGGGTGGCCAGCTTCTCGCCGTAGCGCATCGAGCGGTGCAGCCAGCCGACCGGCAGGTCGTCGCCCCGCTCGGCGACCAGGGCGCGGGACGCCGGGGTGAGCGGGTGCAGCGGATGCTCGTTGAGCACCGAGCCGGGGAGCACCGGCGTCCACTCGTCCAGCAGCGCGCCGAGCGAGCGGATCAGCCGGGTCTTGCCCTGGCCGCGCTCGCCGAGCAGCACCATGTCGTGGCCGGCGAGCAGGGCCCGCTCGACCTCCGGCAGCACGGTGTCCTCGTAGCCCACGATGCCGGGGAAGCGCTCCTGCCCGGTGCGCATCCGGGCCAGGAGGTTGTCGCGGAGCTCCTGCTTGACGGTGCGGTAGCGGTGTCCCGCCGCGCGCAGCTCGCCGAGCGTGCCCGGCAGGTCGGCGGGCGGGACCGGAATTGCCTGGTTTGGCGCAGTCACCCGGACCACGCTAGCGCGGTCACGCCCGCCGCCGCCCGCTTCCCGCCCCGCCGCGGCGCCGGATCGGACGCGGGAGCGCCGGAGGGCACGAACCGGCCGGCGCCGCGGCGGGCGCCGGCCGGCACGGTACGCCGGGTCAGCCCCGGCCGCAGTGTTGGCAGCCACCCCGCCGGCGCAGGTGGTACGCCAGCGCCGCCGCCCCCAGCGCCGGCCCCCACAGCGGCCAGAGCAGCATCGGCGCCTCGGCCGCGCTGAAGTCCTCGGTGAGCCGCCAGAACTCCGGAAGGGTCAGCAGCGCCAGCGCCGCCCCGGTCACCGACAGCGCGACCAGCCCGGCCGGGACCACCGCGACCGCCACCGGCACCCGACGGCCGGCCAGCCCCGGCAGCCAGCGCGGGAACCGCTCCCCCCAGGGCCGGACGAGGCCCAGGGTGAGCACCGCCCCGACGGTGGCGAAGGCGCCCAGCCCCGCGCCGGCCCAGACCAGCCCGGTCTCGCGCATCTCGGCCAGGAAGTCCGTACCGATGCCGAGCGGGATCCCGGCGAGCCAGGCGAAGCGGGTCGCCGCGTACACCAGCGGGATCAGCGCCGCGGTCCAGGCCGCCCATCGGCCCCACCGGGCCGCCGCGGCCGGCTCGGTCCAGCGGCCCGCCGCGTCGCCCCGGCCGCAGGCCAGGCAGGCCGAGGCGGTACGCCGCCGCCAGACCAGCAGCGCCCCGGCCAGCAGCACCCCGCCGACCAGGGCGGCGCCCCGGGCGAACAGCGCCCAGGTGAACAGCGTGGAGTAGTCGACCGGCGGCCAGCCGAACGGGGCGCCGAGCAGCAGCATCGGGGCGTACCCGAGCATCATCAGCACCCGCACGTCGGGCACCACCACGGCCAGGAACGCGGCCAACGTCCACCCGTACCCGAGCACCAGGGCGCGCAGCGGGCCGCGCAGCGGCGTGGAGCCGGACGCCACCAGGGCGACGATCGCGCCGAGCAGCAGCAGCCCGGCGAAGACCGGCGGTCCGGCCGGCACCGGAACCGACCGCAGCAGGTTGGCGCCGTCGCCGTACGGGTCGTTGGCGCCGAACGGGTAGCCGGCGCCGGTGAGCGTGCCGACCAGTGCGAGCAGGCCCCAACCGGCGAGCCAGGCGGCGGCCAGCGGCGGGGCGAGGCCGAGCCGGCGACCGACGGGAGCAGAGGTTCGGGTTTCCATGGCTCCAGCCTCGACCGGCCGGCGACGGTTCTCCTCCCGCGCCGGGAGCAACCCGGTCCCCCGGCCGGGGGACCGGGCCCCACCAGCGTCGGCAATCCCCGACCGGTACGCGGCGTGAGATCCGAGAAGCGCTCCGGATACGCCGATCGGCGGGCTGTCGCGCCCCGCTTCCGCCCCTATACTCGCGGTTAAGCTCCCGCCGCCAAGGCCACTGGCATCTGGCCCGCCCGGCGACGGCCACGACCCGGCCACCCCCATGGCCAGAGTCCCAGGCGCGGAGGTGCGGTGCTGTACTTCTTCCTCAGCTACGCGAGGGGCGACGAGGACGCACTCGTCCAACGCTTCTACGAAGATCTCAGCGCAGAGGTACGGCTGATCGCCGGTCTGGCCCGCGACGAGCAGGTCGGGTTCGTCGACCGGACCATCCTGCTCGGCGAGCGGTGGCCGCAGCGGCTGGTCGAGGCGCTGGGCAGTTGCCGGTCCTTTCTGGCCCTGATGACCCCGCGGTACTTCCAGAGCAAGGCGTGCGGCCAGGAGTGGCAGCTGTTCGCCGACCGCACCGCCCGGTTCGAGAGCCAGCGCCGGGTGGACACCTCCCTGCTCAAGCCGTTGATGTGGATCCCCGCGCAGCCGGGCCGGATCCACCCGATGGCCCAGCCGCTGCAATATTCGTCGGACAGCCTCGGGGAGCTCTACCAGCGGCTCGGCGTACGGCAGCTGATGCGGCTGCAACGGCACAGCGACGACTACCGCACCTTCCTCTTCGAACTGGCCTCCCAGATCGTGTCCAGTGTGGAGGCCCACCCGTTGCCGGAGCACCACCGTTCGATCGACCTGGAGGCGGTCGCCAGCGCCTTCCACCAGGCGCGGGCCACGGGCCCGGCCGGCCGGGTGACCGCCGGCGGGGCGGACACCACCAGCCCGATGCTGGTGCACTTCATCGTGGCCGCGTCCGACCGGGACGAGATGCGGGGCGTGCGGCAGGACGTCACGGGCTACGGCGACGACCCGTTGCAGTGGGCGCCGTACCGCCCGCCGATGCCCGAGCCGCTGATCGACTACGCCCGGGAGATCGCCGCCGACCACAGCTACCACTCCACAGTGGTGCACATGGACCGGCTGCCCCGCAGCGCCGAGCTGGCCGCCCGGTACAACCAGATCCTGGTGCTGATCGTCGACGCCTGGCTGACCCGCCTGCCGCAGCGGCGGGAGGCGTTGGTGGCGCACGCCTCGGCGGCGCTGCGCGACCAGCAGGCCACCGCCGCCGTGCTCATCCCCAGCAGCCGCGACGACCCCGAGACCCGCGAGCACTGGCAGTCGCTCTCCCGCGCCTGCCGGGAGATCTTCGACGAGCTGACCTCGGACGACGAGCTGTACCGGTCGAACATCATCACCCACCGCGCCTTCGAGGAGGAGCTTCCGGAGGTGCTGGAGGTGGCCCGCAACCGGGTGTTCCGCCGAGGGACGGTGCACCGGCCCCCCGACCGGTCCACGGACACCTCGCCACCCCGTCTCGACGGCCCCTGGGGCGACGAGCCCGGAACGGAGGAGCAGCGTGACGACCAGTGACCCGCACGGCACGAGCACCGGCGGCAGCGAGGGCCGGATCATCACGTTCTACTCGTACAAGGGCGGGACCGGGCGCACCATGGCGCTGGCCAACGTGGCCTGGATCCTCGCCGCCAACGGCTACCGGGTGCTCGCCGTCGACTGGGACCTGGAATCACCCGGCCTGCACAAGTATTTTCACCCGTTCCTGCTGGACAAGGACCTGCGTACCTCCCGCGGCGTGATCGACATGGCCCGGGACTTCGCCGACGCGGCCGTCCGCCCGTCGGCCGAGACGGATGATCCGGACTGGGTCGACGCGGCGTCGGACGTGCTGCGGCACGCGGTGTCGCTGGAGTGGCGCTTCCCCGCGCCGGAGCGGGACGTGACCGGCGGCGCCCGGCCCGTCCGGCCCGGCTACCTCGACCTGCTGCCGGCCGGCCGACAGGACTCGTCGTACACGAAGGCGGTCAGCACCTTCGACTGGCAGGCGTTCTTCGAGAAGCTCGGCGGCAACACCTTCCTCGACGCGCTGGCCGCCAGCATGCGGGACAACTACGACTACGTGCTGATCGACAGCCGGACCGGGGTCAGCGACGGGGCCGGCATCTGCACGGTCCGGCTGCCCGACGTGGTGGTCACCTCGTTCACCCTCAACGAGCAGAGCATCGACGGCGCCGCGGCGGTGGCCCGGTCGATCGTCCGGCAGCGCGGCGACCGGCCGGTGCGGATCCTGCCGGTGCCGATGCGGGTGGACAACGCCGAACAGCTCAAGCTGGAGGCCGGCCGGGACCAGGCACGACGCCGGTTCACCCCGCTGCTGCCCCGCCTCTCGCCCGAGGAGGGCGACCGGTACTGGGGCGAGATCGAGATCCACTACCAGCCCTACTACGCGTACGAGGAGATCCTCGCCGCGTTCGGCGACCGCCCCCACCAGGAGGGCACGCTGCTCGCCGCGTACGAGCGGTTGACCCGCGCGATCACCGAGGGCGCGGTCGACGACCTGCCGCAGTTCGACGACCGGCTCCGCCGGCAGTGGCTGGCCAAGTTCGAGCGGCAGCGGCCCACCGGCGCCGCCCCCGACGTCTTCGTCAGCTACGCGGCCCTCGACCGGGCCTGGGCGGAGTGGATCTGCGACGAGCTGCGCGCCGCCGGCCTGCGCGCCGTGATGCGGGAGGTGGACTTCCCGGCCGACCCGGCGCGCGGCGACCGGGCCGGCGTCGGGTTCTCCGACGCGGCCCGGCTGATCGTGCTGCTGTCCCAGGAATACATGCAGTCGCCGAACGCGGCCGACCTGTGGACCCGGGCGACCAGCCACGACCCCGGCATCGCCAGCGGCTACCTGGTGCCGGTCCGGTTGGACAATTCGCGCGCCCCCGGTCTGTTCCTGGACCGCATCCCCGTCGACCTGGTGGGCCTCACCGAGCAGGAGGCCACCGCCCGGCTGTTGGAGGCGCTGGACCACCCGGCCCGGCCCGCGCCCGAGCAGGGCGACGGCCAGCGGCGCCGCCGCTTCCCCGGCAACGAGCCGCCGGTCTGGCGGGTGCCGCTGCCGCGCAACGTCCAGTTCGTCGGGCGCGGCCCGCTGCTGGAGGAGATGCGGGACTGGCTCTCCACCGCCGAGGCGGAGCACGGGCCGCTGGCGCTGCACGGCCTCGGCGGCGTCGGCAAGAGCCAGATCGCCCTCGAGTACGCCTACCGCTTCCGCGCCGAGTACGACGTCGTCTGGTGGATCTCCGCCCAGCAGCCGAGCGTGCTGCGGCTCGCCCTGGGCGACCTGGCCGACCGGATCGCCGCCGAGACCGACACCATGCTCGGCGGCAACGTCAGCGAGCGCGTGCTGTGGGTCCTCGACGCGCTGCGCCGCGGCCGACCGTACCGGCGCTGGCTGCTCGTCCTGGACAACGCCGACGAGCCCACCGAGCTGCACGACCTGCTGCCGCAGGGCCCCGGGCACGTGCTGGTCACCACCCGCAACCACTCCTGGGCCGCGCAGGCCCGGACGCTGGAGGTGGGCGCGTTCGACCGCACCGAGAGCCTGGCCCTGCTCCGCCGGCGCGCCCACCACCTGCCGATCGGCGACGCCGAGCGGATCGCCACCCGGCTGGGCGACCTACCGCTGGCCATCGAGCAGGCCGGCGCGTGGCTGGCCACCACCGGCGAGTCCCCCGACCAGTACCTCACCCGGGTCCGCCGCTACCTGCCGGACATGCTCGCCAGCGAACTGCCGGCCGACTACCGGCAGACCGGCGCCCAGCCCTGGCTGGTCTCGCTGGACAGCCTGCGTGAACGCAACCCGGCGGCGGCGAAACTGCTGGAGGTCTGCGCCTTCTTCGCCGCCGAGCCGATCCCGATGAGCCTGATCACCGGCCACACGTTCATCAACGTGCTGCTGCCCTACGACCCGTCGCTGCGCGACCCGCTGCTGATGGGGCGGGCGCTGCGCGACGTCGGCCGCTACGCGCTGGCCCGCATCGACAGCGTCCGGGGCGGCGGGCGGCGGCGCGGGCCGGAACGCGCCGACGACGCCGGGCAGACCAGCCTGCGCATGCACCCGCTGGTGCAGGAGCTGATCCGCGAGTCGCTCTCCGACGAGGAGAAGGACGCCAACCGCCGGCACGTGCACGCCATCCTGGCCGCGGCCAACCCCAACGACCCCGACCACCCCGACTACTGGCAGGTCTACGCCGACCTCTGGCCCCACGTGCTGCCGTCCAAGACCCTCACCTCCGACCAGCCGGAGGTGCGGCAGCTGCTGCTGGACGTGGCCCGCTACATGTGGAGCCGGGTCGACTTCGCCGCCTGCGCCGAGCTGGCCGAGCGGGCGATCACGCTGTGGCAGGAGCGGTACGGCCCGGACGACCCGCAGACCCTGCTGATGCGGTTCCACCTGGCCAACGCCCTGCGGCTGGAGGCCCGCTACCAGGCCGCGTACGACATCGACCGGGACGTCCACGACCGGCTGCGCCGCACCCTGGGCGAGGACCACGAATACACCGTGATCGTGGCCGGCAGCCTCGCCGCCGACCTGCGCGCCCTGGGCTCCTTCGAACGTGCCCGGGACCTGGACACCCGCACCGAGGAACTGGCCCGCGAGGTGTTCGACGAGTACCACCCGCGGGCGCTGATCGCGGCACACAACCTGGCCATCTCGCTGCGGCTGGTCGGCGACCTGCGGGAGGCGCTGCGCCTCGACGAGCGCACCCTGGCCCGCCGCCGGGAGAGGCTCGGCCCGATGCACCCGTACACCCTCTTCTCCTACGGCCAGTACGGCCGTGACCTGCGGGACACCGGCGACCTGTTCGAGTCACGCCGGGTGCTCGAGGCGGCGGTGGACGCGCACCGGCAGGTGCTGGGCGAGGAGGACGGCGAGACCCTGCGGGTGTTGAAGAACTACGCGGTGACCCTGCGCAAGCTCGGCGAACTGCAACAGGCGCACGAGCTGAGCTCGAACGTGCTGGTGCGGTCCCGCCGCCGGCACGGGCCGGACCACCCCGACGTGCAGGCCAGCGCGATGAACCTGGCCTGCGACGAGTCGGCCATCGGGGACGACGCGGGGGCGCTGCGCCGGGCCCGGCCGGTGCACCAGTGGTACCGGCAGAACATGGGCGAGGACCACCTGTTCACCCTCGCCTACGCCAACAACCTGGCCATCTTCCTGCGCAAGGCGGGCGAGACGGAGGTGGCCTTCGCGCTCTCCGACGAGGTGGTCGCCCGGTTCACCGAGCGGATCGGCGCGGACCACCCGTACACCCTGGCGGCCAACATCAACCTGGCCAACTGCTGGTTCGACCGGGGCGAGTTCGCCGCGGCCCTGGCCAGCGACCAGGAGACGTACGATCGCGCCCGCCGCATCCTCGGGCCGTCGCACCCGGACACCCTGGCGGTGGCGAACAACCTCGCCACCAGCCTCAGCGTCACCGGGGACCACCGCGGCGCCCGGACGCTGCGCGACGAGGTCATGCCGCTGTTCCGCCGGGTGCTGGGTGAGGACCATCCGAACACCATCGCCCTGGTCGAGGCGAACCGGCTCAACTGCGATCTGGAGCCACCGCCGACGTGACGGACGCCGGCCCGGCCGGGTCGGACCGGTCGCCCGGCGTCGGGTCCGGCCGATGCTCCGGTGCCGGTGCCGGTGCCGGTGCCGGTGCCGATGCCGATGCCGGGACGGGCGCCGGTGCCGGGACGGGCGCCGGGTGGCGCTGCGTCGGCTCGTCCGTCGCCGGCACGCAGCGCACCGGGGCCAGCCAGCGGGCCAGGTCGAGCGGGTCCGCCGCCGCGCCGGTCGCGGCCACCGCGCACAGCACCGCCCGGCACAGTTCCGGGTCGGCGCGCACCGCCGCCTCGGCCGGCGGCAACCGCTGGTCGGCCAGCACCAGCCCGACCCAGGCCGCCAGCCGGTCCGGCTCGCGCCGCACCTGCCGCTGGTACCACGCCCGGGCGGCCAGGTGGTCCCCGGCGGCCAGCGCGAGGTCGCCCGCCGACGCCTGCGGCAGCACGTCGGCGAGGCGCTCGGTGCCGTCGCGCAGCCGGTCGAACCGGTCCGGGTCGGCCAGCCGCAACCGGACCAGGTCCAGCCGGGGGCTGCGGCTCAACCACCGGCCGTCGGCCGGGCGTACGTCGACCCGGACGGTGACCGCCGGGCAGGGCCGCCCCGCCCGCCACGCCCGGGCGAGCCGTTGCACCGGCCCCGGTTCGGGGCGGCGGTTGCGCAGCCGCCACCCCGTCCAGTGGTCCTCGGCGGCCTCCCGGGCCAGCGCGGCCGCCGCCGCGGGCACCGGCTCGTCCCGCCAGCCGTCGATGACGGCGCGTACGCCGCCGACGAACCGGTGGCCGGCCGGGGTCAGCCGCCCGGACGACTCGATGTCCGCGCAGGTCCGGGCCACCCGGTCCCGCCACCGGGCGAACTCCACCTCGGCCAGCCGGGTCCCGCCGTCGGCGAGTACCGTCCGCCGGGTCCGCCAGAACTCGGTGACCGCGACGAAGGCGTACACCCCCTGCAGGGCGGCGCCGAGCGGGCGGGGGTCGTCGCGCCAGGGCGCGTAGTAGTAGCGCCGGTCGTCGGGGTCGTACAGCGGCTCGACGTCGATGGCGGCGCCGAGCTTCGCGTGCTGGAACTCGTGCAGCAGGCCCAGCGCCAGGGCCGGCCCGTCCACCGGCCGGGTCATCGACACCGCGCCGAAGGCGTCCATGCTGGTGACGTTCACCCCGGCACTGGCCGAGTCGGACCGTAACGGCACCACGACCCGCAGCCCCTCGGCGATCGCCTCCGCGTGCCCACGGTGGTGCCGCACCAGGATCGGCCAGGCGTCGTCGAGCAACCGCTGCCAGCGCCGCACCGCCGCCGGGTCGAGCCGGTCGGTCGCGCAGAGCCGGTGGCAGTCCCGGTACGGGTCGAGGTCGTCGAGGCAGACCCGCAGGGTCAGGCCGCCAGCGGTGCTGACCAGCCGGTGCAGCCCCGACCAGCCGTCCGCCTCGACCCCCACACCCGGCGGCTCGTCGGCCGGCGGTGGCACCTCGACCGGCCCGACCCGGATCCGGCCGCCCGCCCGGGACACCGGCACCGGACCGGGGGCGCCGACCCGGGCCCGGCCGAGCGACGGCAGGAAGACGGTGCCGTCCGCCGACGGCACGGTCAGCTCGAAGTCCAGGCCGGCCCGGATCGCCGCCGCGGCGGCCAGCGCGCCGAGATAGCCCAGGTCGGGCCCGACCGGCCCGACCGGCGGGTCGAGACGGGCGGTGGTCCGGCCGGCCGGCGGGCCCAGACCCGCGGTGGTCCGGCCGGCCGGCGGCCCGGCCTCGGCACCGTCGGCGGCGTGCCGCAGCCGGCGCAGGGTCACCGCCAGCCAGGCCCCGGTGTGCGGCAGGGCCAGCACGGCCGGCCCCACCGCCGGGTCGTGGCGCACCGCGGCGGCGAGCAGCGCGAACCATCGGCCGGCCGGTCCCGGACCGGCCAGGTCCAGCACCGCCCGCAACTGGAGCATCCGCTTGCTGAGCTGGCCGGCCCGCAGCGTACGCACGATCTCCGCGTCCGCCGGGCCGGCGGCCAGCGCGTCCAACTCGGCGGGCCGCAGCCGGTGATAGCCGGTCACCGGTCCCGCCCCCGCAGGCCCACCAGGTCGGCCCGGAGCCGGCCCGCCACATGGTCGATGAGCAGCCGCAGGTCCTGGCAGTAGACGGACGGGTTGGCGAAGCTGCCCGCCCGGTACCGGTGCGGGTAGTTGCCACCCCCACAGACCCGGTGCACCGGGCAGGCCCGACAGCCGGCGGCCAGCGCCGACACCCCCGCCTGCCGGGCGGCCACCGCCGGGTGCCGGAGCACCTCGTCGAAGGAGTGCGCGAAGACCGTCAGATCGGTGTCGACCGCACCCGGATAGCTGGACCGCAGGGTGTCCACCTGCTCGTACCCGCCGTCGGTGTTGACCACGACCGCGGCCACCGGGCTCAACCCCAGCGACTCGGTCCGACTGTCCCCACCGAGCAGCAGGTTGATCAGCTCCTCGAAGAGCCGGACCCGGGTGCGCCGCACCGGCGCGTCGTACCAGGCGTCGAAGACCTGGGCCAGCCACCGCCCGTACCCGGTGGCGTCGCCGTCCGCCCGGGCCGGCGGAGTCTCCCAGTTGGCGTGCGGCAGCAGGAAGTCCACCACCGGCGGCCGGTACGCCAGCAGCGCCTCGTAGGTGTCCCGCGGGTCGGCGGCGAGGTCGACCACGCAGAGGATGCCCGCGTACGCCTCGGGGCGGCCGGCGAGCCGGCGCAGCGCCTCGTCGACCTGGTCGAAGCTGCCGCGTCCCGAGGCGTACCGCCGGTGCCGGTCGTTGGCCGTCCGGTCGCCGTCCAGGCTCACCCCGATCCGCACGCCCGCGTCGGCCAGCACGGACAGCGCGGGCCCGTCCAGGCGGGTGCCGTTGGTCTGCACCGTGATCCGGGCCGTGGCGGGCCCGGCCGCCGCCCGCAGCCGGTCGGCCATCCGGGCCAGCGTCGGGGCGCCGACCAGCAACGGCTCGCCCCCGTGCAGCACCACCCGCGCGGTGTCCAGCCCGTGCGTACGGACGTGTTCGCCGATCCGCCGGCAGGTGCGCGCGAACACGTCGGGCGACATCCGGGGCGGGTCGGTACGGGCGCTGCGGTCGGCCAGCTCGTACATGTAGCAGTAGTCGCAGGCCAGATTGCACCGACTGTGGACCTTGAGGATGAACTCGGAGAAGGGCACCGGCCGCGCCGGGGCCGGCCGGTCCGCCACCGCTGCGCCGCGCCCGTCGCCCGACACGGTCACATCGCCGAGTTCCACCCGGCGACCGCGTCGCGCGGGCGGTCGACCTCCTCCAGGATCCGGCGCAGCGAGTAGGCGAACGCCGACTGGTCCAGCTCCGGCAGATCGGCCAGGCTCACGTCGCTGAGGTCCACGAGGACACCCTGGGAGCCGTCTTCGGTCCTATCCATAGTGATCCGTCCACCCGCGAAAGGGACTCGCGCCCGAATGAGCGATGACTTGTGCGGGAGCCGCCGGACCAGAGCCCGTCCCCTACCGCCGAACCCGCCGACGAACCGGGCCATCCTAGCGGCATCGCGCGGATCACGCGGGGGACCGGGCGGGTCATCCGGTTCAACGCTCCAGTGTTGCCGCGGACATTGTCGTCGGCCGCCCGGACACCCGAAATCCAGCGTCCGGACGGGATCCGCCGACCACCGGGTCAGCCGGTGGGGAGGACGAACCCCGACTCGTACGCGGCGATGACCGCCTGGGTCCGGTCACGCACGCCCAGCTTGGCCAGCACGTTGCCGACGTGGGTCTTCACCGTCTCCACCCCGACCACCAGCTCGGCGGCGATCTCCGGGTTGGACAGCCCGGTGGTCATCAGCCGCAGCACCTCGGCCTCCCGCTCGGTGAGCCGGGCCGACCCCAGCCGGTCCCCGCCGCGCCCCCCGTACAGTCCGACGAGCTGCCGGATGGCCGCCGGGAACAGCAGCGACTCGCCGGCCGCCACCACCCGGATCGCCTCCACCACCTCGGCCGGGCGGGCCCGCTTCAGCAGGAACCCGCTCGCCCCGGCGCGCAGCGCCTCGTAGACGTACTCGTCGTTGGCGAACGTGGTGATGACCAGCACCCGCGGCGGGTCGGTGGAGGTGGCGAGCAGCCGGCGGGTGGCCTGGATGCCGTCGATCGCCGGCATCCGTACGTCCATCAGCACCACCCGCGGTCGCAACCGCGCCACCAGCGGCGGCACCTCGGCGCCGTCGGCGGCCTCCCCCACCACCCGCAGATCGGGTTGGGCGTCGACGATCGCCCGCAGCCCGACCCGGATCAGCTCGTCGTCGTCGACGATCAGCACATCGGTGCTCACCGCGACTCCCCTCGGGGCACCGGCAGGCCGACCCGCACCCGCCACCGCCCACCGTCGGGCCCGGCGGTCATCCGGCCGCCGAGCAGCAGCACCCGCTCCCGCATGCCGTCCAGCCCGCGTCCGCCGCCGCCCCGGCCCCCGCCGGCCGCCAACTCGTTCTCCAGCTCGATCTCCAGCCGCGGGTGGTCGCCGTCCGGGGCGCCGGGCTCCGGGTCCGCCGCGACGCCGACCCGCAGGCCCACCGGCCCGCGGCCGTGCCGGGCCGCGTTGGTCAGCGCCTCCTGCACGATCCGGTAGCCCTCGCGGGACACCGCCGGGGGCAGCCCGCCCAGGTCGCCGCTGATCCGGGCGCGCACCGGCAGCCCGGCCGCCTGGGTGTCGTCGACCAGCCGGTCGAGCTGGGCGAGGGTGCGCTGCGGGGCCCGCACCGCCGCCGGCCGGTCCCCCCGCTCGGTCTGCCGGAGCAGGCCGAGTACGTGGTCCAGGTCGTCCATCGCCTGCCGGCTGGTCTCCTCGATCGCGGTGAGCGCCCGGCGGGTGAACTCCGGGTCGTCGTCGAGCAGTTGCCGCGCCGCGCCGGCCTGGAGCGTGGCCACGGTGAGCGCGTGGCCGACCGAGTCGTGCAGCTCGCGGGCCAACCGGTTGCGCTCGGCCAGCCGGGCCGCGCGCGCCTCCAGCGCGGCGATGCGTTCCGCCGGCGCGGGGCCGAGCAGCACCGGCGCCATCGACGCGGCGAGCGCGCCCAGGCCGGCGACCGCGTAGCCGAGGCCGACCAGCAGGACGACTCCGGCGAGCGTCTGCCACGCCGGGTGGCGTCCGGCGAGCGGCCCGAGGGCGTCCCCGGCGCCGGTGTCGAGGCCGAACTGCTGGGCGATGAAGACCAGCGCCATCGGGAAGGCGCTGATCGCGGCGAACAGCACCAGGCCGCCGGTGACCAGGTGCAGGGCGATCCAGAGCGCCGCCCGGACCCGGGTTTCCCGGTCCAGCCGGTAGCCGTCCGCGCGGTCCGGCAGGTCCACCTTCAGCAGCGACCGCGCGGCGGCGATCTCCAGCGACCGGCTGCCGTCCAGGAACACCGGCACGGCGGCGATCACCGCCGCTACCGACAGCAGGCCCACCGCGGTCGGCAGCGGCACCACCGACTTGCCGAACATCTGCGCGAAGGTCGCCGCGAGCAGCGCGTACGGCAGCGCGAGCACCCCGCCCAGCAGCAGGAACACCCCGCGCCGCCAGGTGCTCCCACGCACCAGCGGCCCCAGCACGCCACGAACCGTCACCGCCCCATTCTGCCCCCGCCGCCCACCGCCCCGACTCCCCCACGTCGGGGAGACCCCGGACTCACCGGCGACCGTCAGCGATGGTCCTGCACGTAGCGCGCCGGGTCCTTGTCGGCGAAGGACAGGTCACGGCCGGACTTGTGCTCGCCGTAGTAGGTCAGCCAGCGCGCTCCCAGCTCGGCGCGGAGCTCGACGCTGGCGTGCCGCCGGAAGTCGGGCAACGCCTCGTCCTCCTCCTCGGCCAGGTGTTCGCTGTTCTCCCGGCGGGCCCGCCCGACCGCGGCCCACCACGGCTCCGAGCCGACCGGGTGCCGCTTCGACTCGGCGATGGCGTCCCGGATCTTGTTGTGGTCGCCGATGGCGTCGGCGGTCTCGTCCGCGCCGTCGTCCCCGTGCCGCACCAGGTGCGGATAGAGGATGGCCTCCTCCGCCTCGGCGTGGACGTCCAGGTGCAGGGCGAGGGCCTCCCAGACGGCGCGCAGCTCGGCGTCGTCCCGGGCGTCGTCGAGCCGGGCGAAGCCGCGCCGGAAGGCGGCGTGGTCGTCGAGGATCAGCGCGGTGATGTCGTCCATCGGCTCACTTTCGTCGGAGGCGGGCGCGGATCAGCCTGGGCGCCGCCGCCAGCCCGGTGACCGGTCGGAACCGGCCGGCGGCGTGGCCGAGCGCGGCGTACTGGTCGTCGGTGAGGTCGATCTCCGCGGCGGCGGCGTTGCGTTCCACCTGCTCCACGCCGGACGCGCCGGGGATGGCGACCACGTTGGGGTGCCGGATCAGGTAGGCCAGGGCGATCTGGCTGGGGGTGGCGTCGTGCGCGTCGGCCACCTGCCGCAGGGTGTCGATCAGCGGGGCGCCGCGCTCCAGGTTCTCCGGCAGGAAGTACGGGTTGGCCCGGCGCACCGGCCCGCTCGGCGGGTGCTTCGGGTCGTACCGGCCGGAGAGGAAGCCCTGCGCCAGCGGGCTGTACGCGATGACGATCCGGCCGGCCCGCTCGGCGTACGGAATCAGGGCGTCCTCGGGTTCGCGGTCGACCAGGCTGTAGCGGACCTGGTTGGACAGCACCCGCCGGCCGAGGGCGGCCTCGGCGAACTCCCAGCGGCGCAGGCGGTAGTTGCTCACCCCGACCTCGTCGACCAGGCCGACGTCCTGCAGCACCCGCATGCCCCGCATGGTGGTGGTGTCGGCGACCACCGGGTTGGCCTGGTGCACCTGGTACAGGTCGAGGCGGCGGACGCCGAGCCGGGCGGCGGAGGCGACCGCCCGCTGCTGCACCACCGGGGCGACCGGCAACACCGGGAAGATCTTGCTGGCCACCACCACCTTGTCCCGGTCGTCGCCGAGGGCCGCGCCGAGGATCCGTTCGCTGCGGCCGAAGCCGTACAGCTCGGCGGTGTCGAACAGGGTGATGCCCAGGTCGAGGGCGCGCCGGACGATGTCGGCGGCCCGGCGCTCGTAGTCGGCACCGTAGCCCCACTCCTTGGAACCGAACTGCCAGGTACCGAGGCCGATCTTGGAAACGGGCTTAGGGGTGTCGATCGGGACGAACTGCATGGCCTCGAAGCTACCCAAGCCGACGGGGCTCCGACGGGGATTAGGGTCTTCAGTCGTGACCTACCTCGCCAGCGACGACCGTTACGAATCCATGACCTACCGGCGCAGCGGCCGCAGCGGGCTGCGCCTGCCGGCCATCTCGCTGGGCCTGTGGCACAACTTCGGCCCGGACCGCCCCTTCGAGCGGCAACGGGACATCGTCCGGCGCGCCTTCGACCTCGGGATCACCCACTTCGACCTGGCCAACAACTACGGTCCGCCGCCGGGTTCGGCGGAGGAGAACTTCGGCCGGCTGCTCGCCACCGACCTGCGCCCGTACCGGGACGAGCTGGTGATCTCCAGCAAGGCCGGGTACCTGATGTGGCCCGGCCCGTACGGCGAGTGGGGTTCCCGCAAGTACCTGATCTCGTCGCTGGACCAGTCGCTGCGCCGCCTCGGGCTCGACTACGTCGACGTCTTCTACTCGCACCGGTTCGACCCGGACACCCCGCTGGAGGAGACGATGGGCGCGCTCGACGCGATCGTCCGCTCCGGCAAGGCGCTCTACGTCGGCATCTCGAACTACGACTCGCAGCAGACCGCCCGGGCCGCCGCCATCCTGCGCGAGCTGGGTACGCCGCTGCTGATCAACCAGCCGTCGTACTCGATGTTCAACCGCTGGACCGAGGACGACGGCCTGCTCGACACCCTCGCCGAGGTCGGGGCGGGGTGCATCGCGTACAGCCCGCTGGCGCAGGGCCTGCTCACCGACCGCTACCTGGGCGGCATCCCGGCGGACTCACGGGTACGGACCAGCGTGTTCCTCAACGAGAGCGACCTGAGCGAGGAGCGGTTGGCGACCATCCGGGCGCTGAGCGCGGTGGCCGAGCGGCGCGGGCAGTCGCTGGCCCAGTTGGCGCTGGCCTGGGCGCTGCGGGACGAGCGGATGACCAGCCTGATCATCGGGGCGAGCAGCGTGGCGCAGCTGGAGACGAACGTGGCCGCGCTGGACCGGCTCGACTTCACCGCCGAGGAGCTGGCCGAGATCGACCAGCTCCTCGGCCGGTGAGCGCCGTCACTTGCGGTTCATGTACTGCTGATATTCCTTGATGACGTCGCGGGTGGGGCCGTCCGCCCGGATCAGCCCGGACTCCAGCCAGACCGACCGCTCACAGGTGTCGATGATCGACTGGTTGTTGTGGCTGACCAGGAAGACGGTCCCCGCCTCGGCGCGCAGCTCGCGCACCCGGTCCTCGCTGCGCTTGCGGAACCGGGCGTCGCCGGTGGCCAGCGCCTCGTCGATGAGCAGCACGTCGTGCTTCTTCGCGGCGGCGATGGCGAACCGCAGCCGGGCGGCCATGCCGGACGAGTAGGTGCGCATCGGCAGCGAGGCGAAGTCGCCGCGCTCGTTGATCCCGGAGAACTCGATGATCGAGGGACCCGCCCGGCGGGCCTCGGCCTTGCTCATCCCCATCGCGAGGCAGCCCAGCTCGACGTTGCGCGCGCCGGAGAGGTCGTTCATCAGGGCGGCGTTGACGCCCAGCAGGGACGGCTGGCCGGCGGTGTAGAGCCCGCCCTTCTCGATCGGCAGCAGCCCGGCGATGGCCCGCAGGATGGTGGACTTGCCGGAGCCGTTGCTGCCGATCAGGCCGACCGCCTCGCCCTTGTAGGCGGTGAAGCTGACGCCCTTGATCGCGTGCACCTCACGCAGCCCGGGGGTGCGCTTGCCGGTGAGCATCCGGCTCAGCGCGGCCACCGGGGAGCCGCTGCCCGGCGTGCCGGGGCCCTGCACCCGGTAGACGACGTGCACGTCGTCCACGATCACGGTGGGGATGCGCTGACCGGTCTCGACCGGACGCTCCGCGACCTCAGCCACGCCCATACTCCTGCTCCCCTCGCCAGAAATAGACATACCCGCCGATGCCCACCGCCAGGGACCAGACGGCCGCCAGCAGCCACAGGTGCGACACCGGGGACGACAGCGGCGCGCTCTCCAGCATCGCGTGCCGGATCAGCTCGATGTAGACCAGCATCGGGTTGGCCTCGACGACCACCGCGGCCCACTTGGGCAGGTGCTCGGCGAAGAGCGCCGCGCTGTAGAACACGCCGGAGCCGTACATCCAGGTGCGCATCACGAACGGGATGACCTGCTTGAGGTCGGTGACCTTGCTGCCCAGCCGGGCCAGCCCCATCGCCAGCCCGGCGTTGAAGATCATCTGGAGCGCCAGCGCCGGCAGGATCAGCAGCCACTCGAAGGTCAGCGGCTCGCCGGTGATCAGCACGATGCCGGTCAGCACCACCATCGACGCGGCGATGTTCTGCAGCTCGATCAGCGAGATCGCGATCGGCAGGCAGGCGCGCGGGAAGTGCAGCGCCCGGATCAGCCCCATGTTGCCGGTGATCGAGACCACGCCGGCCTGGGCCACCGTCTGGGTGAACAGGAAGATGAACAGGCCGGTGCAGAGGTAGGCGATGAAGTTCGGAATCGAGTGCCTGGTCGCCAGCACCACGCCGAAGATCAGGTAGTAGACCGCCGCGTTGGTCAGCGGGGTCAGCACCTGCCAGAGCCGGCCCAGCCGGGTCAGGCTGAACGAGGCGGAGACCCGGGCGTTCGCGTACGCCGTGATGAAGTGCCGGTAGGCCCAGAGCTGCCGGGCGTAGGACACGAGTGTCGGTCTCGTGCCGGCGAACCCGAGGCCGTGCCGGGCGGCCAGTTCGGCCGGGGACAGGCCCGCGTCCGGATCGGCGAACGCCGTGTCGGGCATGGAGATGTGCTCCGATCTCTCGGTCCTTCTGGAAGGAGCATCCGTCACTCAGCGTATAGCGGTCACTCGGTTGGAACGGCACCGTCTCAACGCTGCGCCGAATGTAGTCGACGGTACGTCGAGACGCAACGGTACCGTCGTTGCGCTACATTGGGTCGCGTGACCCAGAACAAGCGCGCTCCGGCCGGCGCGGCCGTGCTCCGAGGAGACATCACCTCGGCCCTCCGCGCCGCCGTCATGCAGGAGCTCGCCGAGGTCGGCTACGGACGCCTGTCGATCGAGCGGGTGGCCCGCCGGGCCGGCGTCGGCAAGACCGCGGTCTACCGCCGGTGGGGTTCCAAACTCGCCATGGTCCTGGACATCGTGTCCGAGCTGGCGGTTCACAAGATGCCGCTGCCGGACACCGGCTCGCTCCACGACGACCTGGAGATCCTGCTACAGATCGTGAACCAGGTGCTGCAACACCGGCTGGCCGCCCAGGTCGTCCCCGACCTGCTCGCCGAGGCCGCCCGCAACCCGCAGATCGCCGAGACGCTGCAGGCCGCGCTGCGCGCCAACCAGCGCAACGTGGCCGACCTGATCCTCGGCCGGGCGATCGAGCGCGGCGAGCTCTCCCCCGGGATCGACACCGACGCGGCGGTCGACCTGATCATCGGCCCGCTGTACTGGCGGCTGGCCATCTCGCGCACCCGGCTCCCGTCCGGCTACCTGCCCCGGCTCGCCGCCGTCACCACGGCCGCGCTGCGCTCCGAGCTGATGTCCCCGCCGGTGCCGAAACCGGCGGCGCCGGCCCCGAAACCGGCGGCCCCGGTCGTCGCGCCCGCCACCCCCGCCGACGGCGCCCCCGTCACCGCCTGACCCCGCACCCGACCGCCCCCGCACCCGGACCCGACGCCCAGGAGGCACCGACCATGCTCGCCCCTACGGAGAACACGCCTGCCCGGCCCGAGGCGAAGGTCCTGATCGTCGGCGGTGCCGGCTTCATCGGCAGCACCGTGGCCACCGCCTGCCTGGAGAACGGCATCACCCCGGTGATCCTGGACAACCTGAGCACCGGCCGGGAGGAGTTCACCCGGGACCGGATCTTCTACCCGGGCGACATGGCGGACGCGGCGCTGCTCGACAAGATCTTCGCCGAGCACCCGGACATCCAGGCCGTGGTGCACTGCGCCGCGCTGATCGTGGTGCCCGAGTCGGTGGCGCACCCGCTGCGCTACTACCGGGAGAACGTGGCCAAGTCGCTGGAGCTGGTCGACGGCCTGCTCCGCAACGGTTGCACCCGGCTGCTGTTCAGCTCCTCCGCCGCGATCTACCGCCCGGGTGACGACTTCACCGTCGACGAAAACTCCCCGATCGAGGCGCTCAGCCCGTACGCCCGGAGCAAGGCGATCCTGGAGCAGATGCTCGCCGACTGCGCCCGGGCATACCCGCTGCGGGTGCTGTCGCTGCGCTACTTCAACCCGATCGGCGCCGACCCGCAACTGCGGACCGGGTTGCAGATCGCCGAGCCGACGCACGTGCTGGGCCGGCTCATCGCCACCTCCCGCGGCGAGACGTTCCAGCTCACCGGCACCGACTGGCCCACCCGGGACGGCTCCGGCATCCGCGACTACGTACACGTCTGGGACCTGGCCCGGGCGCACGTGCTGGCCCTGCGCCGGTTCGACGCGGTGCTGCCGGCCGGCGGCGACCCGTACACCGTGATCAACCTGGGCACCGGGGACGGCACCACCGTGCGCGAACTGGTCCACGCCTTCGAGGAGGTCGTCGGCCGGCCGGTCGACGTCCAGGAGACCGCCCGCCGCCCGGGCGACTCCGCCGGCACGTACACCCGCAGCGCCCGAGCCCGCGAACTGCTCGGCTGGGCCCCGACGCACTCCGTCGCCGACGGCATCCGGGACTCGCTGCGCTGGGCCGAACGGCGCGCGGAGGTGCTCGGCCCGCAGCCCACCCCGCCGGCCCCCGCCACGCCCGCCGAGGGCCGGCCGTCCACCCCGGACCGGCCGCCGGCGGCGGGCGCCGTCGCCGCCGGGAGCGGCCCCGCTCCGTGCTAGCTTCTTTCGGTGTTTCCGACAGCGCAGCGGCGGGCCGGAGGATCGGGATGGCGGCCGTGACCCGGCGCCGGGTCGTGGCGGGCGTACGCCGGCGGCTCGGGAACTACGCCCGGCGGCTGCGTGAGGTCACCCCCAAGCGGCTGGCCGACTGGGCGGAACCGGCGACGGTCGGCGGGCGCCCCGGCGAGCTGACCGTGGCCACCGTCGGCGAACTGGCCCGGCACGCGCTCGGCACCCCCGACGCCCCCGGCGTACGCGAACTGCGGGTCGTCGTGGAGCGCTGGCAGGCCCCCCGCCCCGGCTGGTCCGGCCGGCTCGGCCCGCTGCCCGGCCTGCTCGGCCACCAGCTCTCCCTGCCCCGCGCCGGCACCGGCCCGGCCCAGGTCTCGGTGACCCTCGCCGACCCGCTGCCGCCCCACCGGGTCGTCGCCGCCGTGCTCGACACCCTGCGGCCGACCGCCGCGCTGCCCACCCCGGGCGCCGCCGACCTGGCCGTCGACGGCGGCCTGCCCGGCTGGCTCAGCCCCGGCGCGGTGACCCGCGCCCCGGCCGGCCCCGAGCCGGGCGACGCCCCCGTCCGCCCGTACGACCTGCGGCTGCTCCCCGCCGGCGCGGACGTCCCCGCCGAGCCACCGGCCGGCCGGCTCAACGTGCCCGCGGCCCGGCTCACCGGCGACCTGACCGGCGTGACCACCGCGACCGGCGGGCCCCTCGTGCTGGTCGACGCGGGCGCCGCCAACCCGATCGGCCGCAACAAGTACGGCGCGAAGATGCCCACCGGCCGGCTGCTGATCGACGCCGTCGACGGGACACCGCGCTGGCGGATCACCACCGGCGAGCAGACCGTCGTCGCCGGCCGGGTCGGGGACCCGCTCGACGGCCGCCAGTCGGCGGTGCTGCGCGACCTGGGCTCGGTGACCGCGCCGGCCGGCGCCGGCGGTCCGGCGCTCGCCGCCACCGTCGCGCAGCTCGCCATGACCGGGCTGCTGGTGCACGCCCCCGACCTCCCGGCGGAGGTGGCCGAGCTGCTCGGGCCGGAGCTGGCCGGGCTCACCGTCGCCGCCCCACCCGGCCCGGACGCCGACCCGATCGACCGCGAGCTGGCCAGCATCCGGCAGCGCCGGGCCGCGCTGCGCCGACACGCCACCGCGCTGGCCCTGCCCCGGGCCACCGCCGCGTACCCCGCCCTGGCCCGGCCGCCGTCGGTGACCGCGCTGCTGATGACCCGCCGCCCAGAGCGGCTGGTGGTGGCGCTGCGCGACCTGACCGGGCAGACCTACCCCGAGCTGGAGGTCGTGGTCGGCCTGCACGGCGTCGAGCTGCCCCCCGAGGTGGCCGCCGCCGTCGCCGCCTGCCCGCTGCCCGTGCAGGTGGTCACCGTCGCCGGTGACGTCTGCTTCGGCGAGGCGCTCGCCGAGATCACCCGGTACGCCCGGGGCACCCTGGTCACCAAGGTCGACGACGACGACCGGTACGGCGTGGAACACGTCTGGGACCTGGTCCTGGCCCGGCACTACTCCGGCGCCACCGTGGTCGGCAAGGGCGCCGAGTTCGTCTACCTGGAACCCCGCGACCTCACCGTGCGCCGCCGGATGGCCAGCGAGTTCTACGACGACGTGGTGGCCGGCGGCACCATGCTGCTGTCCCGGGGTGACCTGGAGGCGGCCGGCGGCTGGCGGCCGGTGAACCGGTCGATCGACCGGGCCCTGCTGGACCGGGTGCTCGACGCCGGCGGCCTGGTGTACCGCACCCACGGGTTCGGGTTCCTCTACACCCGGCACGGCGAGGGGCACACCTGGGATCCCGGCCTGGACTACTTCGTACAGAACCCGCTGCGGCAGTGGACCGGACTGCCGCCCCACGAGACGTTCGGAACCGCATGACCCCCACCCCCCGCGTGCACCGCAACGACTGGTCGACGCTGACCGTGCCCGCCCTCGGGCAGTGGCGGCCCGAGCTGACGGTCAGCGTGATCATCCCGGCCTACGACTGCCAGCCGAGCCTGGACCTCACCCTCGCCTCGCTGAGCCGGCAGACCTACCCGGAGGACCTGCTGGAGGTGGTGGTCGTCGACGACGGTTCGACGCCGCCGATCGAGCTGCCCCCGGTACGCCCGAAGCACACCCGCCTGGTCCGCGCCGGCGACCACTCGACCGGCTGGGGCCGGGCGAACGCCCTGCACGTCGGCGCCACGGTCAGCACCGGCGCGGTGCTGCACTGGCTGGACGCCGACATGGTGGCGTACCCGGAGCACGTCGAGGCCCAGCTGCGCTGGCACCACCAGGTGCCGTACGCGGTGACCCTGGGCTACAAGCGCTTCGTGGACACCCGGCCGGGCGCACCCGACTGGCCGACCCCGGCGGGCGTGCTGGAGCACTGGGAGCAGGGCACGCCACAGTCTCTCTTCGACACCGCCGGCGAGCCGCACGACTACGTCGAGCGGTACATCGACCGGACCGACAAGCTACGCGCCGCCGACCACCTGGCCTTCGCCATCCACGTCGGAGCGACCGCGGCACTGCGCCGCGAGCTGTACGAGGCGTGCGGCGGCCTGGACACCGAGCTGCGGCTCGGCGAGGACACCGAGCTGGGCTACCGGCTCGCCCAGGCCGGCGCGCTGTTCGTGCCCGAGCCGCTGGCCGGCAGCTGGCACCTCGGCCCGACCCACGTGATGCGGGCCCGCGAGCAGGTGCAGCGGTACAACAAGCCCTACCTCGCCGACCGGATGCCGTACCCACGCTGGCTGCGCAAGGTCGGCGCGACCGCCTGGTCGGTGCCGCTGGTCGACGTGGTGCTGGAGGTCGGCGACGAGCCGCTGGAACGGGTCCGTACCGCGGTGGACGCGATCCTCGGCGGGGACGAGCCCGACCTGGTGGTCAACCTGGTCGGGCCGTGGGACCAGCTGCCCGACGGCCGGCGGCGGGTGCTCGCCGACCCGCGCCTGGACCTGCGCCTGATCGCCGAGACGTACCGCGGCGACCCGCGGGTGCGGCTGGTCACCTCGGTCCCGGCCAGCCCGTTCCCGGCCGCGTACCGGCTGGAGGTGCCGCCCACCCACGGGCTCGGGCCGCACGCCGTGGGCCGGCTGGTGGAGCTCGCCGACCGGGACCAGCTGGGCCTGGTCGAGCTGCGTCCCTCGGGCGCCGACGACGGCCCGGCCACCCGGCTGTGGCGTACCGCCGCGCTGGGCCGGGTGGACCGGATCGGCGCCGGCGGCGAGCCGCTGGCCGACGTGGTCACCGAGGTGCACGGCGCGCGCCGGGTCCCCGCCGAGATGGTCGGGGTGGTGGACCTGGCCGGGGTCGAGCCGCGCCAGCTCGCCGAGGGGATCCGCATGATCGCCGACCCGGCCCTGGGCGGTGCCCGGTGGGTGCCCAGCGCGGTCGAGGTGGCCGGCATGCGCTCGCTGGCCAAGGCCACCATGCTGGTCGGCACGCTCGCCAGCCGGCGGCTCTCCGCCCGGGTGCAGCACCGCCTCAAGCGACGCCCGCTGCCCCCGGCCCGGCGCACCGACGACGAGCCGACCGGGGTGGAGGACGCGCAGCCGTGACGCCGACCCTCTCCGTGGTGGTACCGGTGTACGCCGTGGAGCAGTTCCTGCCGGCCTGCCTGGACTCGCTGCTCGCCGAGCCGACCACCGAGCTGGAGATCGTGGCGGTCGACGACCGCTCGCCGGACGGCAGCCCGGCGCTGCTCGACGCGTACGCCGAGCGGGACCGCCGGGTGCGGGTGCTGCACCTGGCCGAGAACGCCGGCCTCAGCGGCGCCCGCAACGCGGGCCTGGCCCGGGCCCGCGGGCGGTACGTCTGGTTCGTCGACGCCGACGACTGGGTGCCGGCGGGCTCGGTGGGGGCGGTGCTGGCCCGGCTGGCCGAGACCGGGCCAGACGTGCTGGTGGTGAACCACCAGGAGGTCTTCGACGACGGCCGGGTGCTGCCCGGCAGCCCGCCCGGCGCGCTGGACCGCCCGCCCGCGCCGATCAGCCTGGCGGACCGGCCGGCGCTGCTGCGGCTGGCCCAGTCGGCGTGCACCAAGGTGGTCCAGCGGCGGCTGCTGGACCGGATCGGCCTGCGCTTCGCCCCCGGCTGGTACGAGGACGTCTCGTACAGCCACGCGCTGCTGCTGGCGGCGGCCAGCATCGACCTGTTCGACCGGGTCTGCTACTGCTACCGCCAGCGGGGCGACGTCGGGGCGATCACCAAGACGCCCAGCCGCCGGCACTTCGAGGTCTTCGACCAGTACGAGCGGGTCTTCGACCTGGTGGACGGGGCGGCGCCGCGGTACGACCGGTTCCGCGCCGACCTGTTCCGCGTCATGATCGACCATTACCTGGTCATCGTCGGCAACGAGCGCCGGGTGCCGCCGGACCTGCGGGAGTCCTTCTTCCACCGGATGGCCCGCGACTACCGGCGGCGGTTGCCGGCCGGCGGTTACCCGCTGCCCGGGGGCGTGGCCGGCCTGAAGCACCGGCTGGTCGCCCGGGACGACTGGCGGGCGTACGCCGGGCTGCGGGCCGTCTACCGCCGGCTGGGCCGGGGCGGCTGACCCTCGACGGCCCGGTCCGGCGTCCGTCCGACCCGGACGGGAGGGTGACCACGCAGCGAAGACCGCCGGCCGGCGCGGCGGCGACGGTGCCCGGTCAGGGGCGACGGAGCCGGACGATGACCCGGCGGGCGAGGTTGCGGGCGCGGCGGGCGGGCGAGCCGGCCGGGGCCTCGCCGGGCTGGTACGAGTGCGGGGTGGCCAGGGTGGCCCGGATCCGCTCCTCGTCCAACTCCTCGCCGAGGAAACCGAACAGCTCCCGGATGTTGTCCAGGCTGTCGTCGATCCGGTCGAAGTGGAAGTGGAAGTGCCGGTCGTCCGCCGGCACCTGGTTGAACCGGGTGTCGGCGGCCTGGATCCGTTCCAACGCCTTGGGATTCTGCGCCCACCAGGCGCTCTTCGCCACGTCGGCGGGGAGCCGGTGATTGAAGATGATCTTCGACTGCGGGAAGGCCGTGCGCAGGAAGTCCAGGTAGCCGCTCAGGTCCTTGATGTGCTCTGCGGTGTACCGGATCTCCTTGAAGCCCAGCACCCGGTCCCCCGGCTCGGGGCGCAGCACGTGCCCGACGAACGCGTCGAGCAGCGCCCGCCGGTAGGCGTCCGGCCGCCAGCGGTCCGCGCCGTACCACGGGTCCCCGGTGGACCAGCCGTTCTCCGCCCGCTTCGGGTACGCCTCCCGGATCGCCGTGCACGCCTGGTAGAGCCCGTACAGCGAGTTGTCGTTCTCGCCCCGGATCCGGTAGCCGGGAATGGTGTTGAGCAGCCCCATCAGCAGTGTCGACCCGGATCGCCCGTAGGTGACCACGAAAACGTAGCGGTACTGACGGCTGTCGTCGGCCCGGCGGCTCAGCCGGGACGCCAGGGGTGCGCGCAACGGGTTCTCCACGTCGAGAATCGGTCCGCCCGGCAGCTGACTCCGGGCGGGACCCGGGCGACTCTACCCCAGTGCCGGGCCGCCGCCCCGCCGGGTGAAGCCTGCTCCGCTTCGCCGAGCGGGCCCGGTCTATCCTGTCAGCGAAGTTGCCACCGTCGGTCGCGCTCCTCGCCCGAGGGCCCGCCGCCGCCGGGCCGCCGGTGACGTCACCACCCTTTTCCGTCAGATACGAACAGGGCCCGGTCCGGGCACAGGACCCGGGGGCCGGCCCAAGAGGGGGACCCCACCCGATGGAAGATGCCAGCCCTGACCGGGCCATGTCCGTGGTGCTCCTGCGCGACGGACGCTGGCCCGATCTGCCCGGGGTCTGCTGCTGGCGCAACACGTTCCGGTCGGCGTTCACGGCCGCCGGGGCGAGCGTGACCGAGACGACCTGGCAGCCGCCGCCCAAGCCGCAGCCGAAGCGCCCCGCGCCGCCGCAGCAGCCGAAGCTGGCCTGGCTGGCCCCGTCGCTGCGGCAGCCGCTGGTGAAGGCGTACCGCCGGTCCCGCCGGGCCGTGCAGCAGCAGCGCCGCCCGGCCCCCGTCCCGGTGGCGGCGCCCGCGCCGCCGCAGCCGGTGCCCGGCCTGGCGGGCGCCGCGCTGATCGTGGCGGAGTCACCGCGCGCCGCCGCGGCCGCGCTGGCCGGCGGCGCGCCGGGCCGGCTGATCTGGTCACTGGCCCTGCCGGCCGAGCGGATCATTCAGGGCGCCGAGTCGGGGTACGCCGACGAACTGGACGCCGTCGCCGGCAAGATCGGCGGTTTCATCACCGACAGCGAACTGGCCCGGGAGTCGGTCGAGCGGGGCACGGTGAGCGCCCGCCCACGGGTCGTGGTGCTGCCGCCGCTGGCCGCCGATCGGCCCTGCCCGGACTGCGCGGGCGCGGCCGAGGACGAGCTCCCCGACGACGTGGCCCCCGAGGCGGAGGAACTGGCGCTGTGGCGCCGGCTGCTGGGGCCCGCCGCGCCGTCCGCGCGGGAGGAGATGCCGTACTCCTTCGCCGCCGCCCGGTTGCGCGGCACGGACGCGGCCTGGGCCCCGGCGAACCGGCTCGGCTGGGACCAGGAGGCCAAGAGCATCCCGATGCCGGGCCTGCCGGAGACCTTCCCGACCGAGTGGACGGCGCAGGCGCAGGAGCGGGGGGCCCGGGAGGTGCTGGCGGCGACCCTGCCGCAGGGCCCGGCGCAGCCGGACCGCACGCTGGACACGATGATCTCGGGGTACGACCTGAAGTTCATCCGCGAGCTGGCACACCGCCTGGACGCCCGCACCGACCTGGACATCACCCTCGACGACTGGCCCCGGGTCTCGATGAAGACCGACCGCACCGAGCAGCTCGCCGACACCTCGGACGTGATCATCGCGGAGTGGGCGCGGCCCAGCGCCGCCTGGTTCGCCGAGCGCAAGAAGCCCAACCAGTTCCTGGTGGTCCGGCTGCACCGCTTCGAGCTGGACGCGCCGTACCCGGCGATGATCGACATCGACAAGGTCGACGCGGTCGTGCACGTCTCCCCGCCGATCGGCCGGCGGATCCGCAACGAGATCGGCTGGCCGCAGGAGAAACTGGTCTACATCCCCAACTTCCTCGACGGGGACTGGGTCGACCGCCCCAAGCTGCCCGAGGCCCGGTTCAACATCGGCTTCGTCGGCATGGAGTGGGCCAACAAGCGGTTCGACCTGGCCCTGGACCTGCTGGCCGAGGTACGCCGGCAGGACCGCCGGTTCACCATGTTCGTCCGCTCCCTGCCGCCGTGGCAGAACGAGTACGTCTGGCCGAAGGCCGAGGAACGCGAGTACGTGGGCTGGTGCCAGGAGCGCATCGAACGCGACCCGCTGCTGCGCGGCGCGGTGGTCTTCGACGCCCCCGGCCGGGACATGGGCCGCTGGTACCGCAAGGTCGGCAACATCCTGTCCATGAGCGACATCGAGAGCTTCCACCTCGGCCTGGCCGAGGGCATGGCCTCCGGCGCGGCGCCGGTGATCCGGCCGTGGCCCGGCGCGCGGGACATCTACGACAACCGGTGGATCCCCGACTCGGTGCCGGACGCCGCCGCCGCGGTGCTGGCCAACGCCGACCCCGAGGTCTGGGCGGAGCGGTCCGCCGCGGCCCGGGCCGAGATGCGCGAGAAGGTCAACCCGACCGCGGTGATCGACGCCTGGGCGGCGCTGCTACACGGTGACGTGGCCCGGGCCCGCAGCTACTTCGCCGGCTACAGCACGAGCTGAGCGGCGGACGAGCACCCTGGAACGGGCGGCCTCGGCGGTGCGCGCCGAGACCGCCCGTTCCCTTGTTTCGCAATAGTTTGCGCTCTTGATTCGAATCGTTCACGCGGCCATATAATGCCCGCAGCCCGCAGACTCCCAACTCATTCCCAGGAGCGCCGATGCAGAGCACCGACGAGCGGCACGGCGCGGCGGCCCCACCGGGCCCCCGCTCGGCACGGCAGGGCCTCGCGGCGCTCGGCCGGCAGCTGGGCCAGCCGGCCGCGGTGATCCTCGTGGCGGTCGTGACCGCCGTGGCCGCGATCGCGATCGGTGCCGCCGGCGCCGGCGACGCCAACACGGTGCTGCTGGTGGTGCTGATCGGGCTGGTGGTGATCGCCATCCTCCGCTCCAACCGCCAGCACCGGTACAACCTGTGGCGGCTCAGCCAGCTCGTCGAGTCCGGCCGTGACCACCTCGACCAGCGGCTGCGGGCCCACGACCAGCAACTGCGCACCCAGTTCGACCAGCGGCTGACCGAGCACTTCGGCAAGGAGCGCAAGGCCGCCGACGCCGGCGTCGAACGGCTGGCCAAGGCCGTCGACCGCTGCGAGGAGCGCGGCAAGCGGGCCTCCCGGCAGGAGAACGCCAACGCGTACCACGGGGTGGAGGCGCTGCTCAACCTCTACGCGATGATCCCGGTCGGCAACCGGATCCCCCCGATGCGCGGCTGGGCGGCCTCGCCGGACGTGCTGCTGGTGCTGGTGAGCATCCTGCGCGACGAGCGCCCGAAGCTGGTGGTCGAGTGCGGCAGCGGGCTCTCCACGCTCTGGTCCGCCCTGGCCATGCGCCAGTTCGGCATCGACGGCAAGGTGGTCGCCCTGGAGCACGACGAGGAGTACGCCCGGCGCACCGTCGCCCTGCTCAACGCGCACGGGGTGGCGGACCTGGCCGAGGTGCGGCACGCGCCGCTGGAGCCGATCGAGGTGGGCGGCGAGACCTACCGCTGGTACGCCGCCGACGCCTGGCGGGACCTGGACCGCATCGGGCTGCTCTTCGTGGACGGTCCGCCCGCGGACACCGGCCCGCACGCCCGCTTCCCCGCCATGCCGCTGCTCGGCGACCGGCTCGCCGACGACGCCGTGGTGGTGCTCGACGACCTGATCCGCAAGGACGAGCAGGAGGTGGTCCAGCTCTGGCGCGAGGCGGCACCGGCGATCACCGAGGAGCGGCTGAAGCTGGAGAAGGACGCCTCGGTGCTGCGCACCACCACCCCCGGCACCTGGACGACCACCGAACCCCGCACCGGCCAGCCGGTCGGCTGAGGCGCAAGGAGGGGCCCCTGTCAACGCATTCTGTATAGGCGGGGGCCCCGCTCAACCGCCCGGGTACGCGAAACGAATCGGCGTTGTCGCCGAAGTGGTTTCGGACGTCCTGCTCGACGGCGTCGGCCAGCCGGGTACGCCGGTCGTACATGGTGAGCAGAATCGTCGAGACCTCC
>NZ_JBFAID010000059.1:0-41758 GCF_040654475.1 Micromonospora sp. NPDC050686 | reverse complement strand
CCGCCGCCATCTGGCACAACAACAAAACCGGCGCACCCGTCACCCGATCCCTGATCGCCTACGACCACTGACCGATTTCGGAACTACTCGTCTAGGCCGCACGGCGGGGCTCGGCGGGCACGGGCCGCCGCCGTCGCGCCCGCCCCGGCCGGGGTCAGGCCGCCACTGTGGCGGCCATCGCCGTGCGGGCCACCAGCGCGCGACGCAGGTCGTCGTCCGCGTCGGTGACCGCCCGGCGCAGCCCCGCGGTCAGGTCGTCGCGGGCCAGCAGCGCCGCGGCCGCCTCCCGGGTGGGCTGCGCCACGGCGTAGCGGGGGAAGGCCAGGGCCGCGACCCGCTCGGCCACCCAGGCGGTACGCAGCCGCGCCGCGCCCGGCATCTCGGCGAAGTACCGCTCGACGTACGGCCCGGTCAGCTCGGCCTGCTCGGGCTGCCAGAACCCCTCCGCCGCCGCCTCGACCAGCCGGTTGGACAGCTCGGTGGTGCGGGTGACGATCTCCCAGGCGGCCCGCTTCGCCCCGGCGTCGGGCAGCGCCGCCCGGCAGTACGCGGCCCGTTCCGCACCGGCGGCGCTGTTGTCCCGGGCCAGCTCGGCGGCGACCTCCGGCTCGCCCGCGGCGCCGAGCACCACCAGCCGGCGCAGCACCGCCCAGCGCAGCTCGGTGTCCACGGCCAGCCCCGCCGGCACCCCGTCGCCGGCCAGCCAGCCGGCCAGCAGCCCCGCGTCGGTGCTCGCGCCGATCAGGCCCCGGGCCCCGGCGAGCTGCAACGAGCCGCCGGCCGGCGCGCTGGCCAGCAGCCTGGCGCAGGCGTCGGCGAGCCGGGCCAGGGCGGCCTGCCGGGTGGGCGCGTCGAGATAGCGGTCGACCAGCGAACGGCTCAGGGTGAGCACGTCCTCGGCGATGATCACCTCGGTCTCGGCGGGCAGGGCCGTCGCGATCAGGTCGACCAGGCCGGGCACCGGCCGCTCCCCGTCGGTCGCCGCGTCCAACGCCTCCCGCCAGAGCAGCGCGCGGGCCAGCGGGTCGGCCAGGCTGGGCAGCAGCGTGGGCACCAACGCCGCCGACGCGGGGTCGAGGCGCACCTTGGCGAAGGTCAGGTCGCCGTCGTTGGGCAGCAGCAGCGCGTCGGCCGGGACGCCGGCCAGCTCGGCGAGGACGGTCCGGCCACCGTCGGCGTCCGGGTCGAGGTCCACCTCGAAGCGGTGCGCGGTGCCGTCGGGGGCGTACCGGCCCACGCCGATGCGGTGCGGGCGCAGCACCGGGTACGCCTCGACCGCCGTCTGCCGGACCGCCACCTCGGCCCAGCGACCCCCGGCGTCGACGACCGCCTCGGTCCGCAGGGTGTTGACCTGGGGGCGGCGCAGCCACCGCTCGGCCCAGTCGGTGAGGTCGCGTCCGCTGGCCTTTCCGAGGCTGTCCAGCAGGTCGGCCAGCGTGGCGTTGCCGAACCGGTGCGCGGCGAAGTGCGCGTTGAGCCCGGCCAGGAAGGCGTCGTCGCCGAGCCAGGCGACCAGCTGCCGCAGCGCGCTGGCGCCCTTGGCGTACGAGATGCCGTCGAAGTTCAGCAGCGCCTGCGCCGCGTCGGCCACCTCCTGTGGGGCGACCGGGTGGGTGGAGGGGCGCTGGTCGGCGGCGTACCCCCAGGCCTTGCGGCGCATCGCGAAGGTGGTCCACGCCCGGGCGAACCGGGTCGCCTCGGCGGTGACCCGGGTGCCCAGGTATTCCGCGAACGACTCGTTCAACCACAGGTCGTCCCACCAGCTCATGGTGACCAGGTCACCGAACCACTGGTGGGCCATTTCGTGGGCGATGGTGGTGGCCCGCAGCTCCCGCTGGGTGTCGGTCACGGCGGACCGGAAGAGGTAGTCGTCGCGGAGGGTGACCAGGCCCGGGTTCTCCATCGCCGCGGCGTTGAACTCCGGCACGAACGCCTGGTCGTACTTGCCGAACGGGTAGCGCTCGACGAAGAGCCGGTGGAAGCGGTCGAGGCACTGCTTGGTGATCGTGAAGATCTCGTCCAGGTCGGCGTCGAGGTGCTCGGCGAGGGAGCGGCGGCACCAGAGCCCCAGCGGGATGCCGTCGTGGGTGTCCCGCCGGACGTGCCACGGGCCGGCGATCAGCGAGACGAAGTAGGTGGCCAGCGGCTGGGTGGGCGCGAACTCCCAGCGACCGGGTCGCGGGGTGGCGGCGACCTCGCCGTTGGCGGCCACCAGCCAGTGCGGCGGCGCGGTGACCGACAGGGTGACCGGCGCCTTCAGGTCGGGCTGGTCGAACGCGGCGAAGATGCGCGGCGCCTCGTCGAGGAAGGACATCGCGTAGAGGTAGGTCTCGCCGTCGGCGGGGTCGACGAACCGGTGCAGCCCCTCCCCCGTGTTCGAATACCCCATCTCGGCGTCGACGGTCAACGTGTTGTCGGCGGCCAGCCCGGTCAGCGGCAGCCGGCCGTCCGTGAGGCCGGCCGGGTCCAGCTCCCGGCCGTTGAGCCGGGCCGACCGCAGGGTCACCGGCTTGACGTCGACGAAGGTCTCGGCGCCGGGGGTGGCGCGGAACCGGATGACGCTGGCCGACCGGAAGCGGTCACCGGGATCGGTCAGGTCCAGGTCCACCTGATAGGACTCGACGGTGATCGACGCGCCACGCGCGCTCGCCTCTACATGGTTCAGGCTCGGCATCCGCTTATCCTGCCCGATGGGGAACGGAGGCGTTCCCTCACGACGTGCGGTGATGGAGGAACGACGATGGGTCAGCACCCCAAGGGCGATTTCGACAGGTCCCGGGCGGTCTGGCAGCGCGCCGACGGTGACACCTCCGACAGCGCGGTCGAGGTGGCCTTCGTCGACGACCTGATCGGCATGCGCAACTCCGCCGAGCCGGACGGCCCGGTGCTGGTCTTCACCCAGGCCGAGTGGGACGCGTTCGTGGCCGGCGCCCAGGACGGCGAGTTCGACCTGGACTGAGGCCACCGCGGGTGGGCTCACCCGTCCCCCTCCCCCCAGCCCAGCCCGCCCGGGCCGGCGGCGTGGTGGAAGCCCGGGTGACCGGCCACGTCGGCACAGCGCTCGCCGTCCGGCCCGACCGCGCCGCAGAACAGCCGCTCGGCGCGGTGCCAGGCGTCGGCCGGCGACCAGGCGGCCGCGCCGAGCGCCAGCTCCGGGCGGAGCAGGCTCAGCGCCTCCGCGTACGCCACGGCCAGCTCGCGCGCCTGCTCCGGGCTGTCCGCCTCGAAACCCAGGTGGGCGGTGAAGTGCCGGCGCGGCCGGGGCGTACGCCGGGGTGGCCCGACCAGCGGCGGGTCCGCCCGGCCGCCCCCGGCCCGCGGGGCGGACCCCAGCGCCGCCACCACCCGCCGCGCCCGCCAGTACGGCGGCGTCTTCTCCCGCATCGGTCCTCCCCGTGGTCGACGCGGTCGCGCTGCACGACCGGCCCGGCACCGATGCAACCAGCTCGGCGGCGTCCCGGGAGGGGCCAGCGAAAGTTTCGTCGCGCTGGCCCCTCCCCGGCTCCGCCGCCTGCGACCGCCCGGATTCAGGTCCCGTGACCTGGGTAGACAGCCCGCGGCGGGCCCGAACAGGCCGGCCGCCCGTCAGGAGAACCGATGAGCACCCCTGCCGACCGCAGCCCGGACAGCACCCTGGCCTATCTCCGCGAGGGCTACCGGTTCATCAGCACCCGGTGCGAGCGGTACGGCAGTGACATCTTCACCACCCGGCTGCTGCTGGAACCGACCATCTGCCTGCGCGGCCGGCCGGCGGCGATGCTCTTCTACGACACCGAACGGTTCCAGCGCGCCGGCGCGATGCCGAAGCGGGGGCAGCGGACGCTGACCGGGGTCGGCGGGATGCAGGGGCTGGACGGGCCACCGCACGCCGACCGCAAGGCGATGTTCATGTCGCTGATGACGCCGAGCGCGGTCCGGCACCTGGGTCAGCTCTTCGAGGACGAGTGGCGGGCCCGGATCCCGGCCTGGGAGCGGTCCGGGCCGGTGGTGCTCTTCGACGAGGTCGGCCGGATGCTGACCCGGGCGGTCTGCGCCTGGGCGGGAGTGCCGCTGGCCGAGCGGGAGGTGGCCCGGCGCACCGGCGACCTGCACGCCATGATCGACGCGCCGGTCGCGCTCGGCCCCCGGCACTGGCGCGGCCGGCTGGCCCGGCGCCGGGGCGAACACTGGGCGGGTGACCTGGTGGAGCGGGTCCGCCGGGGCGCGTTGCCGGCGCCGGCGGGCGGCGCGCTGCGGGTGATCGCCGAGCACCGCGACGGTGGCGGCCGGCCGTTGCCGCGCCGGGTCGCCGCGGTGGAGCTGCTCAACGTGCTGCGGCCCACGGTCGCCGTCGACCGGCTGGTGGTCTTCGCCGCGCTGGCCCTGCACGATCACCCGCACTGCCGGGACCACGTCCGATCCGGCGAGGACGCCACCGAGCAGTTCGTGCAGGAGGTCCGCCGCTACTACCCGTTCTTCCCGGTGACCGCCGCCCGGGTGCGGCGCAGCTTCGACTGGCAGGGCCACCACTTCCCGCAGGGCCGCCGGGTGCTGCTCGACCTGTACGGCACCAACCACCACCCGAAGCTGTGGCCGGAGCCGGAACGGTTCCGCCCGGAACGCTTCGCCGGCTGGCCGGTGGACCCGTACGCGTTCGTGCCGCAGGGCGGCGGCGAGCATCTGGGTGGGCACCGCTGCGCCGGCGAGTGGAGCACGATCGAGCTGATGAAACGCGCGGTCACCCTGCTGACCACCGCGCTGCGGTACGACGTGCCGCCGCAGGACCTGGCGGTGTCGCTGCGCCGGATGCCCGCCCGCCCGCCGAGCGGGTTCCTGATCTCCGACGTGCGCCGCACCGGCTGACGCGACGCCGACGGGCGCCGGCGTGTCGGTGCGGGATGAGATGGTCGGGCCATGGACCAGTCCCGGTACGCCGTGCTGGCGGACCCCGCCCGGACGATCGCCGCGGCCCGCGCCGGTGACCAGGACGCCTTCGCGGCGCTGGTCGGCCCGCTCCGCGTCGAACTGCACGCGCACTGCTACCGCCTGCTCGGCTCGGTCCACGACGCCGACGACGCCGTCCAGGAGACCCTGCTGCGGGCCTGGCGGAGCCTGGCGGCGTACGAGGACCGGGGATCGATCCGCCCCTGGCTGTACCGGATCGCCACCAACCGGTGCCTCACCCTGATCGAACGGCGGGCCCGCCGGGAGTTGCCGGCCGACCTGAGTCCCGAGGCCCCGACGGCCGAGGCCACCTGGCTGGAGCTGTACCCCGACGACCGGCTTCCTCCGGCCGGCCCGGAGGCGCGGCTGCTGGCCCGGGAGTCCGTGGAGCTGGCGTTCGTCGCCGCGGTCCAGCACCTGTCCGGGCCGCACCGGGCGGTGCTGCTGCTACGGGAGGTCCTCGGTTTCTCCGCCCGGGAGACCGCCGAATTGCTGGGCACCAGCGTGGCGGCGGTCAACAGCGCGCTGCAACGGGCCCGCCGCGCGGTCGACGCCACGCTGCCCGGGGAGAGCCAGCGCGCGACGCGGGCCCGGCTGGGCGACCGGGCGGTACGCGAGCTGGCCCGGCGCTACGCCACCGCCTGGGAGACCGGGGACGTCGACGCGGTGGTGGCGATGCTGACCGAGGACGCGCGCTACTCGATGCCCCCGCTGCCCACCTGGTACGCGGGTCCGGCGGACATCCGGGCGTTCCTGCTCGACGGGCCGCTGCGCTGGCGGTGGCGTCTGCTCCCGGCGACGGCCAACGGCCAGCTGGCGTTCGGCACCTACCGATGGGCGGAGGAGGCCGGGGCCTGGCTGCCCTCGGGGCTGGACGTGGTGGCCCTGCGGGGCGCCCGGGTCGCCGAGGTGGTCTCGTTCCTGACCGCCGACCTGACCGCGTTCGGCCTGCCGGCGGCGCTGTCGGCACCCACCCCGGGCGGCGATCCGGGCCGGGACGATGAGTTCACTCCTGCCCGCGGGTTGTAACCGGTGGAGACGACGACCGATCCACGGGAGGCAGATAGGAACCACCCGACCGGCGGCGACCGGGACGCGCCGGGCCGACGGGCACGACGGCGGCACCGCCGCGGACGAGGCACGGATCAGGCGGTTGATCGAGGACTGGGCGGCGGCGGTGCACCGTGGCGACCTGGCCGGCGTACTGGCCGACCACGCCGACGACATCCTCATGTTCGACGTGCCGGCGGACGTCCGCGGCCTCGACGTGTACCGCGACAGCTGGCCGCCGTTCCTGCGCTGGCAGGCGCGGGGCGCCCGGTTCGAGATCACCGAGCTGGCGGCCACGGTCGGCGGCAGCGTCGCGTTCGCCCACGCGCTGCTGCGCTGCGGCACCCCGGCCGACCTGGCCCGTGACCCGGAGCAGCGGCTGCGGCTGACGCTCGGGCTGCGCAAGGAGGAGGGGCGCTGGCTGGTCAGCCACGAACACCACTCGTTCGCCGACACCTCGGGCGTCGCGGACGCCGAGCGGGAGGTGCGGGACCTGCACCGGCGGTGGTACGACGCCACCGCGGCCGGCGACCTGGCCGGCCTGATGGCGCCGATCACCGTGCTCACCGCCGGGGACCTCGCCGTCGCCTGGGGGCTCAACCGGGTGCTGGTCGGCGAGCCGGGCGGCCCGGCCGAGCACTGGTCCCGCGGCACCCGGGTGTTCCGGCGGGTGGACGGTGACTGGCGGATGGTGCACCAGCACGTCTCGTACCCCTTCGATCCGGAGACCGGGCGGGCGACCACCGACCTGCGCCCCTGACCGGGCGACCGGCCCGCCCGGTCACTCCGCGACGATGAGCGCCTGCGGGCCGGCCTGCTTCATCCGGGTACGCAGCCACTTCAGCTGCATGGCGGTCTCCTGCTCGCAGCTCTTCACCACCGCGAGCAGTTCCTCGTCCCGGGCGCCGTACGCGGCCTGCCCGACGATCGTCCAGGAGATGTCGCACTCGGCGGCCATCAGGTAGAGGTCCTGGAGGTCGCGGAGCAGCCCGATCGGGCCGGTCCGGGTGCCGGAGAAGAGCTCCGAGTGCAGCCGGTCCGGCTCGGCCGGGGCGTCCTCGGCGTACCGCCGCGCGAACGGGGCCAGCCGCTCCGCGTGCCCCCGGCACTGGGCGGCCAGCCGTTCGCAGCTGTGGAAGACGTCCGGCTCCTCCCGGTGCGCCGCGCCCACCTCGGCGAACGCGTCGCCGAGCCGGGCCTGGGCCCGGTGCAGCAGCCCCAGATAGTGCGCCAGGTGCATCTCACTGCCTCCTCGACGACGCCTCGGCGGCCGGGCCGCCGACGGTGGCCGGGATGCCGGTGCCCTCGGGCGGGGCACAGCCGCCCACGGTGGGCGCGGGCGACGGCCGGCCGCCCGAGTCGGCCTCCTTGACCACCCGGACCGCCGCCACCTTGAAGATCGGCTGCTTGGAGACCGGATCCCAGGCGGTGATGGTCAGCTCGTTGGCCGCCCGGTCGTGCCGGCCCTGCGCCGGCCCGGCCCCGTCGTCGGCGTCCCAGTAGCCGTAGTGGAAGGGGACGAAGACGACGCCGGGGCGTACCCCGCAGACGCGGACCCGACCGCGGACCGCGCCGCGGGGCGACTCGACCCGGACCAGGTCCCCCTCGGCGACCCCGAGGCGGTCGGCGTCGGCCGGGTTCAGCTCCACCCACGACTCGGGCGCCGCGTGCACCAGCTGGGTGGCCCGGCCGGTCTTGGTCCGGGTGTGGAACTGGTAGACGGTCCGCCCGGTGGTGAGCAGCAGCGGGTACTCGTCGCTGGGCACCTCCGGCGACGGCTGGTACGCCACCGCGTGCAGGAACGCCCGCCCGCCGGGCTGCTTGGCCCGGTACTCCTCCGGCAGCAGCTCCGCGCCGGTGGCCAGGTCGTGGCCGTAGCTCTCGCAGTAGCCCGGGTCGGTGTTGAACACCCCGTCGGGATAGAGCCGTTCGGTGCCGTCGGGATGCTCGTCGTCGCACGGCCACTGGATGCCCCCGGCGCGCAGCCGCTCGTAGCTGATGCCGGTGTAGTCGCAGGGCCGGCCGCGCGAACACTCCTGCCAGGCCCGGAACACCTCCTCCGGGCCGGTCCAGGGGATCAGCGGATTGCCGTCCTTGTCCCGGAAGTCCATCCGCCGCGCGTAGTCGAGGAAGATGTCCAGGTCCGCGCGGGCCTCACCGGGTGGCTCGACCGCCTTGTCGGAGATGTGCACGGTGCGGTCCACGCTGGTGAAGGTGCCGGTCTTCTCGCCCCAGGTCGCCGCCGGCAGCACCACGTCGGCGAGCTGCGCGGTCTCGGTGAGGAAGAGGTCCTGCACCACCACGAAGAGTTCCGGCCTGGCCAGGATGCGCCGGATCCGGGCCAGGTCGGGCAGGGAGACCGCCGGGTTGGTGGCCGAGATCCAGAGCAGCTTGATCGAGCCCTGCTCGGCGTACCGGAAGATCTGCATGGCGTGGGTGGGCGGGGCCCAGTGCGGGATGGTGTCCACCTCGACGTTCCAGAGCCGGGCCAGCTCCGCGACGTGTTCGGTGTTCTCCCAGTTGCGCAGGCCGGGCAGGTCGCCGTCGGCGCCGCACTCGCGGTTGTTCTGCGCGGTGGGCTGGCCGTTCATCTGGTAGAGCCCGGCGCCAGGCCGGCCGAGCATGCCCCGGATCAGGTGCAGGTTGTTCACCTGGCAGGCCGCCGCGGTGGCCTGGTTGGACTGGTAGAAGCCCTGGAGCACGGTGGAGAGCAGCCGCCGCGAGTGCCCCAGCAGCTCGGCCGCGCGCTCCACGTCGGCGGCCCGCAGGTCGCAGATCTCCGCGACCTTCGCCACGGGGTACTCCTCGACCACCCGGCACAGCTTGTCGAAGCCGATGGTGTGCGCCCGGACGTACGCCTCGTCGTACCAGCCGCGGTGGATCAGCTCGCGGAGCAGGCCGTTGAGCAGCGCCACGTTGGTGCCGTTGCGCAGCGCCAGGTGCACGTCCGCCTCCCGGGCCACCGGGGTGGCGCGCGGGTCGACCGCCAGCATGGCCGGCGGGTTGGGCCCGCGCCGCCGGTCCAGCATCCGCATCCACAACACGGTCTGGGTCTCCGCGACGTTGTGCCCCCAGAGCGCGATCGCGTCGCAGTGATCCACATCGGTGTACGACCCGGGCTGCCCATCGGTGCCGAACGACGCCTTCAGTGCGGCGGTGGCGGTGGCGGTGCAGAGCCGGGTGTTGCCGTCCATGTGCGGGGTGCCGATGCCGGCCTTGCCGATCACGCCGAGGGCGTAGTACTCCTCCAGGAAGAGCTGGCCGCTGGTGTAGAAGCCGAAGTGCCCCCAGCCGCCCGGGCCGTCCAGCAGCTCCTTCGACCGGGCCACCAGCCGGCCCATCGCGGTGTCCCAGTCGGTCTCCACCAGCCGGTCACCGTCGCGGACCAGCGGGCGGCGCAGCCGGTCCGGGCTGTGGTTGGCCTGCCAGCCGTACAGGTCCTTGGGGTCGACCCGGCCGTGGTTGATCCGGTCGCCCGCCCGGCCCCGTACGCCGACGATCCGGTCGTCGACCACGGCGATGTCCATCGCGTCGCCGTTGGAGTGCAGGATCGACGCGCTCGGCACCCAGCGCCGCACGTCCGCCTCGGTGTGCCCGTCGGCGAGGAAGGTGTCCACCCGCACGGGCCACGGCTCACCCGGCCCGTACGGTGTCCGCGGCCCCCACGGGTCGGCGATCCGGTCCACCATTGCTGTCCTCCTTCCGGGACGGCGCGCGCCACAGCGGCATCTGCCGTCCGGTGGCCCGATTGAAGAGCAGGTCAAGCGCGGTCACCAGCAGCACCGCGGCGAACGCGATGACCAACTGGGCAGGGGTCTTCAGGAGTCCCAGGCTCACCAGCAGGGTGGTGGCACCGGCCGGCGGATGCGACGCGTTCAGTAGCGCCAGCAGGGCGGCGGTGACGGCGAGGGAGCCGGCGGCGGCGATGATCCGCGGTACGGAGAAACCCTCCTGAAGGGCCGACGGATGGCCGGCGAGGCCGGTGACGACCAGCAGGGCGTACCCGGTGAGCAGCGCGACCAGGTGGCCGACGACGCTGTTGCGCGGCGACGACTCCGGCTGGTCGGGCTTCTCGATGTGCAGCATGATCGCGGGCCCGAGGCTGGGGAAGAGCCAGGGTTGCCGGGCCAGCAGGGCGACCGTGCCGGCCACCACCAGGGCACCGACGCTGCCGCCGAACGCCCTGGTGGCGGTCACGGCCCGGGACCGCGCTTGTTCAGTCCAAGCAGACATGCGGGAAGCTGTACCCCGCTCACGCTGGTCGAACCAACCGTGTCGGTCAGGCCGGCTGCGGGTGCAGGACGGTCCGCAGGCAGCCGTCCTGCTTCTTCTCGAAGATCTCGTAGCCGCGGGCGCCCTGCTCCAGCGACATCGGGTGGGTGGCCAGGTAGCCCGGATCGACCTCGCCGGTCGCGATCCGGTCCAGCAGCATCGGGATGTAGCGCTGGGCGTGCATCTGCCCCATCCGCAGCACCAGCGCCTTGTTCATCGCCGCGCCGAGCGGGAACTTGTCGACCAGGCCGCCGTACACACCGACGATGCTGACCGTGCCGCCCTTGCGGCAGGCCATGATCGCCTGCCGGACGGAGGTGGGCCGGTCGGTCTGCATCCGGGCCGCCTGCTTGGTCCGGTCGTACGCGTAGATCGGGCCGACGTCGTGCGACTCCATGCCGACCGCCTCGATGCAGGCGTCCGGGCCCCGGCCGGCGGTCAGCTCGCGCAGCGCCTCCAGCACGTCGGTCTCCGCGTAGTTGATCGTCTCGACGCCGAGCCGGTCGGCGGCGGTGCCGAGCCGCTCGGGCAGCCGGTCGATCATGATGACCCGTTCCGCACCCAGGATCTGCGCCGACCGGGCAGCCATCTGCCCGACCCCGCCGGCGCCCCAGACCGCGACCACCTCGCCGCCCTTGAGCGCGCAGAAGTCGGCGGCCATCCAGCCCGTCGGCATGGCGTCGGAGGCGAACACCACCGCGTCGTCCGGCACCCCGTCCGGGACCGGGAACGCGCCGACGTCGCCGAACGGCACCCGGATGTATTCCGCGTGACTGCCGGAGTAGCCGCCGGCGGCGTGGGAGTAGCCGAGGATGCCGGCCGGCGAGTGCCCCCAGAGCTTCTCCGCCAGCACCGGCTGGGGGTTGGAGTTGTCGCAGAGTGAGTACTGCTCGGTGCGGCAGTACCAACAGCCGCCGCAGGCCACCACCGAGCCGACCACCACGCGGTCGCCGACGGTGAGCCGTTCGACCCCGGGCCCGGTCTCCACCACCTCGCCCATGAACTCGTGGCCGAGGATGTCGCCCTCGCGCATCGCCGGCAGGTAGCCGTTGATCAGGTGCAGGTCGGAGCCGCAGACGCTGCTGGCTCGCACCTTGACGATGATGTCCCGGTTGGCGCGGATCGTGGGCTCCGGCACGTCGCGTACGGCCAGCTTGCCGACGCCCTCCCAGCACAGCGCCCTCATGCCCGGCCGCCCGCCATCAGCTTCTCGCGTACCTTGTCGGTCGCCTTCTCCTGTGCCGTCGACCGCCCCGACGGGTCCCGGCGGGTGTCGAGCATCTCGCCGCACTCGATCAGCGACTTGATCCGGCGCAACGCGTCGCGCAGCCCCAGGTCGGGGTCGCTGCCGGTGGTCAGGCCCAGCATCCGGCGGACCGGGCCGGAGCGCCAGCGCAGCTCCACGCGGATTTCGGTGCCCCGGCCCTGCGGGGCCGCCATCAGCTCGACCTGCCCCTGCTGGGCCGCCGGCCCGTCGGTGACCCGCCAGCTCAGCCGGCGCGGCCCGTCGACGGTGATCTCGGCGCGCCACTCGGTGTCGCCGCCGGCCGGGTCGCGGGCCACGCAACGCCACCGGTCGTCGTCGAGCTGCTCCAGGGTCGCCCACTCGCCCAGCGCCCGGTCCAGCCGTTCCCGGTCCGCCCAGAAGCCGATCACCGCGTCCACCGGCCGGTCCACGGTGATCCCCCGGTGGACGACGTACCAGCCGTCCGCCCGGTCGGGCTGGTGCCGGCGTCGCCGCCGGACGAGCACCCGACCGACGCCCAGCGCCGTCACCGTGGCGGCGCCGGTCAGCGCCCACCTCGTTCCGTTGCTGCTCATCACGTCTCCTCCGCGGTGGTCCGGGACGGACCACCCTCCCGCAGAGGCGCTACCCGGCCAGGGCCCACCGAAACGACAAACCGCCATGATCGCCCGCAATCCGGCCGACGCCCCGCAAACGACAGCTCGCGGCCACACCCCCGGCGTACGGCCGGGCCGTGGCCGCGAGCCGCGGGCCTACGGGTTGCCCGGTCAGTAACGCACCTGGTCGCGCGACTGCTGGGCGGAGTCCCGCACGTCGTGCGCGGCGCTGCGGGTGTCGTCCTTCACCGCGTGCACGGCGTCCTGCGCGGTCGCCTTGACCGACTCGGTCGCCTGCTGGGCCGGCTCGCGCAGCTCGTCCCGCACCTCGCCGGCGACCTCGCCCAGCTTCTGCTTGACGGTGTCGCTGTGCTCGGCGGCGCGTTCCTTGACCTGGCTCGCCACCTGCTGCTCGCGCCGGGTGGCGGGCAGCAGCGACGAGGCGAGCATGCCCACCCCGAAGGCGATCACGCCGGCGGCCAGCGGGTTGCCCTCGGACTTCTCCCGCACCTTGTGCGGGGCCCGGTGCGCGGCGTCGCTCACCGTCCACGCGGCGGAGTGCGCCTTGTCGCTGACCGTGTGGGCCGCCGACGAGGCGTGGTCGCCCACCGAGTGGCCGGCGTGGCTACCGGCGTGGCCGAGGTCGGAAGCGGTGCCCATTACCTTGTCCCTCACATTCTGCAGCGCGTTGCGCGCCCGCTGCTTGCGGTCGTCGACGATGCGGCCGGGGCTGACCTTGTACGCCAGCGCGTCCACGTCGGAGCTGAGGTTGTTGCGGGTGGCCTCGATCTCCCGGCGGATCTGGTCGGGATCGGTGCTCATCGGGTGACTCCCTCCGGGTGCGGCTTCAGCGCGTCGGGAATGCGCTGCACGCTGTCGTTGGTCTGCTTCAGGCCCCGCACGTGCTGGGCGTTCTTCTTGGCCTGCGAATAGAGGACGGCGGCCAGCACGGCCCAGATGACGGCCACAATCAGGGCCGCCAGGCCCGAATCCAGCACGTTGTCCAGGAACTGCCACAGCGCGATGGAGACGAAGAGCGCCACCATGTAACCGCCGAAGCCGGCGCCGCCGTAGAGGCCGGCGGCCTTGCCCGCCTTCTTCCCCTCCTGGCGGATCTCGGCCTTGGCCAGTTCCACCTCCTGCCGCATCAGCGTGGACAGGTCGCTGGTCACCTGACGCATCAGGTCACCGATGGAACTGCTGCGCACCTCGTCGGCGGTGGGCGGGGCGCCCGGGTACCCGTCAACGCCGGGCGTGGCGCCCGCGTGTCCGGAGCCCGGTCCGGAACCCTGCGTCGGCATGCTCATGCCACGGTCTCCCTTCGGACGCTCCGGTCGGTCACGGACGGGTGGTGCCGCTGGACGGCACGCCCGGCAGCGGGTCGGTCTGGCTCACCGGCGGCAGCGGCTGGCCGATCCCGGTGGGCTCGGCGTACCCGCCCCGGGTCGGGTCGGTGTAGCCACCCGGCGTCGGGTCGGCGTAACCGGTGTTCGGGTCGGCGTAGCTGCCCGGCTGCGGGTCGAGGTAGCCGCCCGGCGGCACCGCGTCCGGCACGGCCCGCGGGGCCGGCGGGGTGGGGATCACGGCGGTACGGTCCGGGTCGTATGCCGATCCGGTGCCGGTCGGGCCGTCACCCAGGGCGCTGATGTTGCGGGTGAGCCGGCCGGCGACCACGCCGAGCAGCGCCGCACCGACCAGGAACGTGCCCGGGTTGCGGCGGGCGTAGCTCTTCACCTCGTTGAGCAGGTCGCCCGGCTCGCGCTGCTCCAGCCAACCGGCCACGCCGTGCACCCGGTCCGCGGCCTGGTGGGCCAGTTCGGTGACCGGGCCGGAGCCGCCGCCGTTCTGCGCCATGGTGCGCATCTCCTCGGCCAGCGACCGCAGGCCGCCGGCGGCGCGCTGTTGCTGCTGGCTGCTCTGGGCGGTGAGCTGGTTGCGGGCCTCGCCGTACAGGTTGCGGGCCTGTCGGGTGGCCTCGCTCACCACCTCCTTACCCTGTTCCTTGGCGGTGCCGGCGACCTGGCCGCCCGCGTTCGCCGCGTCCGCGCCGACCTGGCGGGCCTGGTCCCGGACGCCACCGTTCGTCGACTCGTACGTGGACGTGGTAGGCGTGAGATCGTAAGTCATGATGTCCCTTCCGCTCGGATGATCGTCGCGGTAGTCCTCGGGGGGATCGCGCCGAACTCGCGTCGGCGTCACCGTTGACCTACCCCCCGTCGTCGGGTCCATGCCTGATTCACCGTTTCTCCACCTTCCGCTTCCCTTCGGTCACAGAATGTGAGGAGTGTCCGACTGCGGGGGTCGGCGGCGCTCGCGGAGGTGACCTCGGATGGCACGTGACGTGCGCGGACGCGCCACGGCCGGCAACCGGCCCCGGGTCCAGTCGGTCGCCGCGGCGGTGGCGGCGCTCTTCGTCCTGATCGGCGTGCTGGGCTTCGTCCCGGGCGTCACCACGCACTACGGGGACCTGGCCTTCGCCGGCCACCACTCGGGGGCCAAGCTGCTCGGCCTGTTCCAGATCTCGGTGCTGCACAACCTGGTGCACGTGGTCACCGGCCTGGTCGGGCTGGGCCTGGCTCGCACGGTCGCCGGGGCACGTGGCTTCCTGGCCATCGGCGGTGCGCTCTACCTCGGGGTCTGGCTGTACGGCTTCGCCACCGAGGGGCACGAGGGGCTGAACTGGATGCCGGTCGACGGCCCCGGGAACTGGCTGCATCTCTTCCTCGGCTTCGGCATGCTCGCGCTGGGCCTGCTGCTCTCCAACAGCGCGGGCACCGGCGGCCGGCCGGATACCCCCGCCGACCGCCCCTGAGCTGCTCGATCAGCCGGTCGGGTGAGCGACGAGCCGACACGCCGACGCGGCGTTTGCGGGATTCTCGCCTGGGGCAACGTCACGACGACGGGTTACCGAGGGGTTCCCCGCCGGACGAGGGGGTCAGCGATGCCACGATGGTTGCGGCAGAATGGGCTCACGGTTGCCATGCTCGGTGCGTTCCTGGTCTTCCTGGTGTTACAGAGCGTGTTCGGCTGGCAGACCCACAACGAGGAGTTGGCCGAGTACGGTGCCGCGCCGCTGAGCTGGTGGGCGTACCTGGGGACGGGGCACTTCGCGGAGGCGGTCTTCGAGAACTGGGAGTCGGAGTTCCTCCAGATGGGCGGCTACGTGCTGCTCACCGCGTACCTGGTGCAGAAGGGCTCGGCCGAGTCCAAGCCCGAGGACCAGGGCGACCGCCCCGAGGACGACGCGCGCCGGGCCACCCCGGACTCCCCCTGGCCGGCCCGCTTCGGCGGGCTGCCGCTGGCCGTCTACCGTCACAGCCTGTCGATCGCGCTGCTGCTGATCTTCGCCGGCTCGTTCCTCGGTCACCTGCTCGGCGGCGTGCGCGCGTACAACGAGGAGCAGGCGTTGCAGAGCGGGGCCGCCCCGATCAGCGCCGGGCAGTTCCTGGGCACCAGCGACTTCTGGTTCCAGTCCATGCAGAACTGGCAGAGCGAGTTCCTCGCGGTGGGCGTGCTGATCCTGCTGAGCATCGTGCTGCGCCAGCACGGCAGCCCGGAGTCCAAGCCCGTCACCACCGCGCATGCCGAGACCGGCGCCTGAGCGCGCGCCCTGCCCGCCGCCGTCAGACGGCCACCGGCAGCCGCTTGGCGAAACAGACGCTGTACGGGTTGCCGACGTACTCGCCGTACACCGGGATCGGCTCGTACCCGCAGGAGGTGTAGAGCCGGATCGCGGCCGGCAGATACGTGCCGGTCTCCAGACAGACCACGGTGTGCCCCCGCTGGAAGGCCAACTCCTCCAGCGCGGCGAGCAACTGCCGGGCGATGCCCCGTCCCCGGTACGCCGGGCGGACGTACATCCGCTTCAGCTCCCCGGTGTCGGGGTCCAGCGCCTGGATCCCACCGCAGGCCACCACCCGCCCGCCGTCGATCACCACCAGGTAGTGGATGTCGTCGTGGGGGACGGTCACCTGACCGTCGAGGCCGCCGTCGGCCTCGCGCAGTTCGCGCTGCTGGGCGACGACCAGGGCGGCGAGCTCCGGATCGGTGGCGGGACGGGCCTCGATCAGCATGCCGGCCACGCTAGGCTCCGTCCGTTACGCCCAGGTTTCCCGCTTGCTACCACAACGCGATCAGGGGCCCACCTGCGTGCGTCGGCGGGCAACGTGCGATCGCGGGCGTGATACCCGAGAGTCATAAAAATACCTCTCAGGTATCGCGCTCGTCCGCCCCCGGACCGGGACCGGGACCGGGACCGGGACCGGGACCGCGCCCGGACGGGACCAGCCTCAGTCCTCGTCGTCGTCCGCCTCCGGTGCCGCCGCGGCCTCGATCTCGTCGGCCGGGCGCTGGCGACGGGCCTTGCGGGCCGCCAGCCGCTCGGTGGCCGACGGTCGGGTCGACTTCTCCTCCAGCCGCACGTCGGTGCCCCGGTTGCCCGGGACGAAGTCCACGCCGGCGTAGAGCGTCGGCTGCCAGTCGAACTCGCGCTCGCCGATCCGCACCAGGTCGCCGGGCTGGGCGCCGGCCTTGGCCAGCTTCTCCTCGACGCCGAGGCGGGCCAGCCGGTCGGCGAGGTAGCCGACCGCCTCGTCGTTGTCGAAGTTCGTCTGCCGTACCCAGCGCTCCGGGCGAGTGCCGCGGACCGTGTACGAGCCGTCCGCCTCCGCCTCGATGGTGAAGCCGGCGTCGTCGACCGCCTTCGGCCGGATCACGACCCGGGTCGGCTCGGCCGGCGGCGCGGCACTGCGGGACTGCTCGACCAGCTCGGCCATTGCGAAGGTGAGCTCCTTGAGCCCCTCCCGGGTGGCGGCGGAGACGTCGAACACCCGGAAGCCGCGCTCCTCCAGGTCCGGCCGGACGATGTCGGCGAGGTCCTGCCCGTCCGGCACGTCGACCTTGTTCAGCGCGACCAGCCGGGGCCGGTCGGCCAGCCCGCCGTACTGGGCCAGCTCGGCCTCGATGGTGTCGATGTCGGCCAGCGGGTCCCGGCCCGGCTCCAACGTCGCGGTGTCGACCACGTGCACCAGCACGGCGCAACGCTCGACGTGGCGGAGGAACTCCAGCCCGAGGCCCTTGCCGGCGGCCGCGCCGGGGATCAGGCCCGGCACATCGGCCACGGTGAAGGTGTGGTTGTCCACCCGCACCACGCCCAGGTTGGGCACCAGGGTGGTGAACGGGTAGTCGGCGATCTTCGGCTTGGCGGCGGAGATCACGGAGATCAGCGACGACTTGCCGGCCGACGGGAAGCCGACCAGGCCGACGTCGGCGACGCTCTTGAGCTCCAGCACCACGTCGAGCTTGTCGCCGGGCTCGCCGAGCTCGGCGAAGCCGGGGGCCTTGCGGCGGGCGTTGGCCAGCGAGGCGTTGCCCCGGCCGCCGCGACCACCCCGGGCCGCCTCGAACGTGGTACCCGCGCCGACCAGGTCGGCCAACACCTCACCGTCGAGGGTCTGCACGACGGTGCCGTTCGGCACCTTGATCACCAGGTCGCGGCCGTTGGCCCCGTCCCGGTTCGAGCCGGCGCCCCCCTTGCCGTTGTCGGCCTTGAGGTGCGGGCGGAAGTGGAAATCCAGCAGCGTGGTCACCTGCGGGTCGACCACCAGCGAGACAGTGCCGCCGTGCCCGCCGTTGCCGCCGTCGGGCCCGCCGAAGGGCTTGAACTTCTCCCGGTGGATGGAGACACAGCCGTGCCCGCCGTCGCCGGCCTGCATGTGCAGGACGACCCGGTCAACGAACGTCGTCACGACGTCAATCCTTCCAGCGGGGTCCGCCCCGCACGCGAAAAGACGAAGCGGGCCGGGACCCGAGGTCCGCGGCCCGCCTGCGCCGGAGAACTACTGCTGCGGCACGATGCTGACGGTCTTGCGACCGCGCTTGGTGCCGAACTGGACCGCACCGGCAGCCAGGGCGAAGAGCGTGTCGTCGCCGCCGCGGCCAACCAGGTCACCGGGGTGGAACTTGGTGCCACGCTGACGGATGAGGATCTCACCCGCGCTGACGACCTGACCACCGAAGCGCTTCACGCCGAGCCGCTGGGCCGCGGAGTCACGGCCGTTACGCGAGCTGGACGCACCCTTTTTGTGAGCCATTGGAGGACGACCTACTTCCCGCTGTTGGAGATGCCGGTCACCTTCACCTGGGTCAGCGGCTGGCGGTGACCCTGGCGCTTGTGGTAGCCGGTCTTGTTCTTGAACTTGTGGATCCGGATCTTCGGGCCCTTGGTGTGCGCGGCGATCTCGCCGGCCACCGAGACCTTGGCGAGCTTCGCCGCGTCGGTCACCAGGTCGTCACCGTCGACGAGGAGCACCGCGGTGAGCTTCACCGCGTCACCGGGAGCACCGGTGAGCTTCTCGACCTCGATCACGTCGCCCTCGGCGACCTTGTACTGCTTGCCGCCGGTCTTGACGATCGCGTACATCGGAGGCGGACTCCCTGTCGTTGAGGCTGCTAGCGTCTTTTTCCGACCGTTACCGGCCGGTCGTTCCCACGGCGGCTCGCCGGGCGGCGGTGACACCGGAACGGTGACACCGGGCCGTGACGCCGTGCCATGACGCCGGATCGGGACACGACCCTGGGCCGTGACGCCGGGCCGTGACGCCGGCGGCGCGGGCACGCGGGAACTCGGCACACAAAAGTGCACCGCAAGACAGCGTACGCCATCGGTGCCCCGGCACCCAAACCGGCCCACCGCCCCGACGGCGGGCGCCCTGGCCAGCGCCCGAGGAGTGCTGCCCTCGGCACACTCCACGGCAGCGCCCCGCGCGAACGCCGGGCGGGGGTCCCTCCCGATCGGGAGGGACCCCCGTCCCCGCGTGAACCGCCACTCAGGGCCGGGTACGCCGCCGCGCCCCGCCCCGGCGGGACCGGCGACGCCCGCCGGCAGACTCGGCGGCCTCGTCCTCGGCGTCGCCGAGCGCGTCCGGGTCGTCCGCCCCGGCCAGCCGGGCCGACTCGCCCTGCTGGCTGTCCACGACCGCCGGCGCGGCCGGCGTATCCGCCGCGTACCGGGACAGGTCGTAGCCCATGGTGTCGTAGTAGTCCTCGCCGGTGGCGTCGGTGGTCTCCACCACGGTGCGCTCCGGCTGCTCCGCGCCGGCCTCGGCGGCCGGCTCGGCGGCGGCCGGCTCCGCGCCTCGGTCCGCGGTCGCCGCCTTGCGGCCCCGACGGCGGGACGAGCCGGCGGCGGGCTCGATGGCGGGGGCGGCCGTGGCCACCGCCTTGACCTTCTCCCCCGCGCCACCGGACTTCTTCTCCGGCACCGGCTCGGTGTGGATGATCACGCCGCGACCCTTGCAGCACTCGCAGGTCTCGCTGAACGCCTCCAGCAGGCCGGCGCCGATCCGCTTGCGGGTCATCTGCACCAGGCCGAGCGAGGTGATCTCGGTGACCTGGTGCTTGGTCCGGTCCCGGCCGAGGCACTCGGTGAGCCGGCGCAGCACCAGTTCCCGGTTCGACTCCAGCACCATGTCGATGAAGTCGATCACCACGATGCCGCCGAGGTCGCGCAACCGCAGCTGCCGGACGATCTCCTCGGCCGCCTCCAGATTGTTGCGGGTGACCGTCTCCTCCAGGTTGCCGCCGGAGCCGGTGTACTTGCCGGTGTTGACGTCGATGACGGTCATCGCCTCGGTACGGTCGATCACCAGCGAGCCGCCGGACGGCAGGAAGACCTTACGGTCCAGCCCCTTGAGGATCTGCTCGTCGATCCGGTACTCGGCGAAGACGTCGGTGGTGCCGACGTGCCGGCGCAGCCGCTCGACCAGGTCCGGCGAGACGTGCGACAGGTACGAGTCGACCACCGAGTACGCCTCGTCGCCCTCGATCACCAGTTCCCGGAAATCCTCGTTGAAGAGGTCCCGGACCACCCGGATGACCAGGTCGGGCTCGGCGTACAGCAGCACCGGGGCACCGCCCTCGGTCGCCTTGGCCTGGATGTCCTCCCACTGGGCCTGGAGGCGCTTGACGTCGCGGGCCAGCTCGTCCTCGCTCGCCCCCTCGGCGGCGGTCCGGACGATCACCCCGGCGCCGTCCGGCACCAGCTTCTTGAGGATGTCCCGCAGCCGCTTGCGCTCGGTGTCCGGCAGCTTGCGGCTGATGCCGGAGGCGTTGCCGTTCGGCACGTAGACCAGGTGCCGCCCGGAGAGGGCGACGTGGCTGGTCAGCCGGGCGCCCTTGTGCCCGATCGGGTCCTTGGTGACCTGCACCAGCACCGAGTCGCCGGACTTCAGCGCCTGCTCGATCGAGCGCGCCCGGCCCTCCAGGCCGGTGGTGTCCCAGTTCACCTCGCCCGCGTACAGCACGGCGTTGCGGCCGCGGCCGATGTCGACGAAGGCCGCCTCCATGCTGGGCAGCACGTTCTGCACCTTGCCCAGGTAGACGTTGCCCGCCATGGTGGCCGACGAGTTGCGGGTCACGTAGTGCTCCACCAGCACACCGTCCTCCAGGACGGCGATCTGGGTCCGGTCGCCGCGCTGCCGTACGGCCATCACCCGGTCCACCGCCTCCCGGCGGGCCAGGAACTCCGACTCGCTGAGGATCGGCGGCCGGGTCCGTCGCTGCTCGCGGCCGTCCCGGCGGCGCTGGCGCTTGGCCTCCAGCCGGGTCGAGCCGGAGACCCCCTGCACCTCGTCGGCGACCTTGCGCGGCTCGCGGATCTTGACCACGGTGGGTACGCCGTCGTCGGCGCCCGCCTCGACGTCACCCGCGCCCCGGCGGCGGCGCCGACGGCGGCGGCGGGTCATCCCGTCGCCCTCGCCCTCGTCGCCCTCGTCGGTCTCCTCCGCCTCGGCGTCCTCCTCGGCCTCGGCGCGGACGCCCTCCTCGGCCTCGTCGTCGGCCTCGTCGGCCCCGCCCTTGCCTCGGCCACGACCACGCCGGCCCCGGCGCCGGCGGCGGCGGGCGCTGGCTTCGTCCTCGTCCTCGTCCTCGGTCTCCACCTCGTCGACCTGCTCGGCCGCGGCGGTGGGCTCCTCGATCTCCTCGACCTCCTCGGTCGGCTCGACCGCCTCCACCTGGTCGGTCTCCCGGCGGCCCCGACGGCGCCGCCGGGTCGGCTCGGCGGGCTCCTCGGCGGCCGGCTCAGCGGCCGGCAGGCTGACGACCTGGATCTCGTCCGGCTGCGGGGCCATGAAGAGCACGGTGGGCGCGGTGAGCGCGGCGCGGCGGCGCCGGGTACGCGGCGCCGGCTCGGCGGCCGGCTCGGCGGCGCCCGGGACGGCGGCCCCGGGGGCCACCTCCCCGGTGGGTGCCTCGGCCGCGGCGGCGACCTCACCGGTCAGACCCTCGACCGCGGGCGTGGTCCCGTCGGCGGGCTCGACCGCCTCCTCGTCGGCGGGTTCGGCCACCGCCTGGTCGGTCGGCTCGGGCTCCGTGGTCGCGGCCTCGGCGGGCGCCTCGGTGACGGACTCCACGACGGGCGTCGCCTCACCCGGCTCGGCCTCACCCGGCTCGGCGGCGGCCGGCTCGGCGGCGGCCGGGGCCGTGGCCTTCTTGCGGCGCGTCCGGGTCACCTTGACCGGCGGTACGAGCTCGGCGGAGCCCTCCTCGACGCCGGTGGCGACGACCGGCTCCTCGGCCGCCTTGGCCGGGGTGGCCTTCCGGCGGCGCCGGGTGGTCTTGGGCGGAGTCTCCAGCTCACCGGCGACCGGGGCGACGACCTCGGCCTGGTGCGACTCGTCGGTCGCGGACGCGGCGGTGCCGGGCGCCTCGGCCGGCGCCTCGGTCTGCTCCGGCTGGTTCAGCGGCGCGGCCCGGCGTCGGGTGGCCCGTCGGCGCGGCGCGGCCGGGGCGCTGTTCTCGGTGGTGCCTTCGGCGAACTCGCCGACCGGCTGTGCGCCGGTCCGTTCGCCGCCCTCGGGCTCGTTCTCGAGCATGGACGTTCTCCAGTTCTGGCCGCCCCGGGCGCGGGTGAGCGCTGCCACGCAGGGTTGCCGCAAAGGTGTTTCCGCCGGGCGCGTGCGCGACCGTCGAAGTCTGCCTGCCTAGAGCGCTGGCCGTCGGCCAGCCCTCATCCGATGGCTGCCCCGTCGCGGTCCGCTTCCAACGGATCCACGATCGCCCCATGCGCGGTCACCGTGCCCTGTGCCAGCCGGATCACCCTGGGTGGTACCGGCGGCTCCAGGTCGGCCACCGCACGGAGGCCGGATAGGACGTCATCGGGCCGTACGGACGGGGTGACCTGCCGCACGACCATTTCGAGTATCGCACATGACACCGCCGGGGCCCCGGAAGGCGGGCCCACGGCAGGCATCACATCGATGCTCGTCACGGCGGCTCGCGCGTCGAACGCGCGCCGGCCCTGCTTGGTCATCCGCTCGACGCGTACCTCGTCGGCGGCCAGAAAGGCGGAAACCGCCCGTTCCAGCACGGCCGGGTCGACCTCGGGCAGCTCGATGCGCCAGCGTGAGGCCTCGATCCGGTCGGCGAGACTGCCGCCGGTGGCGACCACCGCGTCCAGCACGTCCAGGCCCGGCGACAGCGCGGCGTCCAGGGCGGCCCGCAGCTCGCCCGGGTCGACCTCCGCACGCAGGCCGATCTCGAGGTACTCCGCCTCGCTGGCCACTCCGGTGGGGGCGGCCGAGGCGTAGGAGATCTTGGGGTGCGGGGTGAAGCCCTGGGAGAAGGCCATCGGCACGCCGGCCCGGCGTAGCGCGCGCTCGAAGGCCCGGGCGAAGTCCCGGTGTGAGGTGAACCGCAACGGCCCGCGCTTGGCGTACCGGATCCGGACGCGCTGGACGACCGGGGCCTGCCCGCCCTCGGGTTGAGGCTTTCTGGCGATCGTGAGCTCCTCGGGTGCTGGCTGCGTGTCCGCCCCATCCTGACGCAGCGTCCACCGGGGCGGCCAGCCGGGGCGGCCCGGAGCGCCCCCCGGAGGGTCGCAGACAGCTCCGGCTGCCACCGCGACCGGTTCGCCGCTTGGCGGCGGGCACGCGCCGGGCGGCGAGGTCGGTCCCCCACCCCGGGTGGCGACCGGCCGGCCGTGGCGGTCAGGGCCCGTCGCGGTCCACGGGCCGCTGGCCGGCCGGCGCCCACCCCGCTGGCGGGTGGCCCGGTGGCACCGGTGGCCGACCGGGCGGCACCGGGCCGGGCGACAGCGACACCGGCGGGCCGGCCTGGGACGGCACCGGCGGACCGGCCGGAGGCGGCGCGACGCCGGGTGGCGGGGCGTGGGCCGGGACGGGCGGGTAGCCCGGCGGCGGACCGTATCCGGGCGGGGGCGGGAAGACGGCCGGCGGGCCGGCCTGGGAGGGCACGACGCCGGGCGGCGGCCCGTACGCCGGGCCGGGCGGGTAGCCCGGCGGCGGGTAGCCCGCCGGCGGTCCGTAGCCCGGCGGCGGACCGTGCCCCGGCGGCGGACCGTAGCCCGGCGGCGGCAGGTGACCGGCCGGGACGCCGGTCCGGTCGATCAACTCGTCGAGCACCTCCCGGGTCGCCTCGCGGCGGGCCCGGCGCCGGTTCCAGAGCAGGAAGATCGCCAGCCCCAGCAGGATCACCAGCACCACGGCGAGGCCGATGCCGATGATCATGACCTGCTGGTCGGTGGGGCCGCCCCGGTCGCCGTACATGGTGACGTCGAAGTCGCCGTCGTCGTCCTCGGCGGCGCTCGGGGCGGCGCTGCCCTCGACCGCGTCGAGCAGCGGGTTGGCGGTGACCGTGGGCACGTCCGCGGTCAGCGCCGCGACCGGGTCGATCAGGCCGAAGCCGTACTGCGGGTCCCGGCCCTCCGGGCCGGCGTCCCGGGCGGTACGGATGATCCGGTTGATCACGTTCGGCGCGTCCAGCTCGGGATGCCGGGCGCGGATCAGCGCCGCCACGCCGGAGACGATCGCGCTGGCGTCGGAGGTGCCGTCGCCCCAGCCGTAGCCGTGGTCCCGCCCGGCGGTGTAGATGGCGTCGCCGGGGGCTGCCACCACCGCCTCCGGCCCCTGCACCGAGCCCGACCAGAAGCGCCCGCCCCGGGTCGTCCCGGTCACCGCGATCACGCCGGGGATGTTGGCCGGACTGTTGACGCTGACGTCACCCCGGCTCGTGTTCCCGGCGGCGGCGACCACCACCACGTCCTGGGCGAGCGCGTACCGGATCGCGCTCTCCTCCTCCGCGCCGGCCGCCCCCGCCCCGCCGTACGACAGGTTGACGACCGTGGCGCCGCGGTCGACCGCCATCCGGATGCCGGCGGCCGACGCGCGATGGCTGATGTCGTTCTTCCTGGTGCCCTTGCTGTGCCGGATCGGCAGGACGCGGGCGTCCGGGGCGACGCCCACCACCCCGCCGGGCCGCTTGCCGCGGCCCACGATGATGGCGGCCATGTGGGTGCCGTGCCCGCCCTCGTCGGCCCGCCCGTCACCCGAGAACCCGTCGCTCCGGCCCCCGGGCAGGATCCGGCCGGCGAGGTCCGGGTGGGTGGCGTCGACGCCGGTGTCCACCACGCCGACGACCACGCCCCGGCCGGTCGAGAGCTGGTGCACCCGCTCGATGCGCAACTCGTCGAGGTACCACTGCTCGTCCCGGCCGCCCGGCGTCGCCCCGGCCGGCTCGGCCACGGCCAGTACCGCGACCAGCGCGGCCAGCGCGGCCCCGGCCCGCCGGAGCCGGCCCGACGTCGCCCGCCCGCCGTCGTGCCCGGCGGCTCTCCGCCGTCCTGTCACCATGTCCAGTTCTCCCCCGTGTGCCGGACCGCCGGGGCGGTCCACCGTGGAGGCACTGTAGCGACCGCCGTCCGGGCGGTGGGGCCCCGAGGGCGCGGAGTCGACGGGGCGCCGGCGACCGTCGGTCGCCGGCGCCCCGTACCCGCCGTTACTGCTGGGCGCCGGTGGGCACCTTCATGCCGTTGACCGGGGTCAGCGGCAGCAACTTCCGGCCGGTCGGGCCGATCTGGATCTCGGTGTCCATCGACGGGCAGACGCCGCAGTCGAAGCACGGGGTCCACCGGCAGTCGTCCTGCTCGTACTCCGACAGTGAGTCCTGCCAGTCCTGCCAGAGCCAGTCCTTGTCCAGGCCCGAGTCGAGGTGGTCCCAGGGCAGGACCTCCAACTCCTCGCGCTCGCGGGTGGTGTACCAGTCGAGGTCCACCCCGAAGGAGGGCAGCACCTCGGCGGCGGCGTCCACCCAGCGCTGGTACGAGAAGTGCTCGCTCCAGCCGTCGAACCGGCCGCCGTTCTCCCAGACCCGGCGGATCACCGCGCCGACCCGGCGATCACCGCGGGACAGCAGGCCCTCGATCAGCGACGGCTCGCCGTCGTGGTAGCGGAAGCCGATCGCCCGGCCCAGTGAACGGTCGGCGTTGATGGCCTGCTTGAGCAGCTTGAGCCGGCCGTCGATGACCTCCGGCCGCGCCATCGACGCCCACTGGAACGGGGTGTGCGGCTTCGGCACGAAGCCACCGATGGAGACGGTGCAGCGGACGTCCTTGGAACCGGTGGCGGCCCGACCGGCCCGGATCACCTCGTGCGCCATGTCGGCGATCTCGAGGACGTCCTCGTCGGTCTCGGTGGGCAGGCCGCACATGAAGTAGAGCTTCACCTGCCGCCAGCCGTTGGTGTATGCGGTGACGACGGTCCGGATCAGGTCTTCCTTCGACACCATCTTGTTGATGACCTTGCGGATCCGCTCCGACCCGCCCTCCGGGGCGAAGGTCAGACCGGTACGCCGGCCGTTGCGGGACAACTCCTGCGCCAGGTCGATGTTGAACGCGTCCACCCGGGTCGACGGCAGCGACAGCGAGACGTTGGTGCCCTCGTACTGCTGGGCCAGGCCGGAGCACATGTCGCCGATCTCGGAGTGGTCGGCCGACGACAGCGACAGCAGGCCCACCTCGTGGAAGCCGGAGAACTCCAGCCCCTGCTGCACCATCTGCCCCACCGTGGTGATCGAGCGCTCCCGCACGGGGCGGGTGATCATGCCGGCCTGGCAGAACCGGCAGCCCCGGGTGCAGCCCCGGAAGATCTCCACCGCGTACCGCTCGTGCACCGTCTCGGCCAGCGGGACCAGGGGCTTCTTCGGGTACGGCCAGGCGTCCAGGTCCATCGTCGTGCGCTTGTGCACCCGGAACGGCACGTCCGGGCGGTTCGGCACGACCCGCTGGATCCGGCCGTCGGGCAGGTAGTCCACGTCGTAGAAGCGCGGCACGTAGACGCTCTCGGTGCGGGCCAGCCGCAGCAGCAGTTCGTCCCGGCCGCCGGGCGAGCCCTCCGCCTTCCACTCCCGGACGATCTGCGTGATCTCCAGCACGGCCTCCTCGCCGTCGCCCAGTACGGCGGCGTCGACGAAGTCGGCGATCGGCTCCGGGTTGAACGCGGCGTGCCCGCCGGCCACGATCACCGGGTCGGCGTCGGTGCGGTCGGCCGCCAGCAGCGGGATGCCGGCCAGGTCGATCGCGGTGAGCAGGTTGGTGTAGCCCAGCTCGGTGGAGAAGGAGACGCCAAACACGTCGAAGTCACGCACCGAGCGGTGCGCGTCGACGGTGAACTGTGGCACGCCGTGCGCGCGCATCAGCTTCTCCAGGTCCGGCCAGACCGCGTACGTCCGCTCGGCCAGCACGTCCGGCAGCTCGTTGAGGACCTCGTAGAGGATCTGCACGCCCTGGTTGGGCAGGCCCACCTCGTACGCGTCGGGATACATCAGCGCCCACCGGACGGTCGCCGCGTCCCAGTCCTTGACCACCGCGCCCAGCTCACCGCCGACGTACTGGATGGGCTTGGTCACCTGGGGCAGCAGCGGCTCCAGCCGGGGCCACACGGAGTTGGCCGCGGCGGGGCGTGGCGTCGTGGACGGGGCACTCATGGTGGCCAAGGGTACGCGCTGTTCCGCCGCCCATCACGGCGCACCGCATTGCCGCACCCGCCGGCCGACCGTTCACCGGCTCACCGGGACTGCCCGCGCGGACCAGCGGATTCGGCGGCAGTGGCGGGCCGGTACTAACCTCGCAGGCTGGCGCGAGAGGAGATTGCCGCGATGCCGGAGCCGCAGCCGGGAGCAGACCGGCCGGCCGACCAGGGTGCCCCGGCCACGGGCGGGAACCCGGATCCGGCGGTCACCGACGAGCCGCCCACCACCCCCGTACCCCCGGCCGACGCCCCCGTGTCCCCGGAGCCCGCCCCCGGGTCCCCGGACCCCGCCCCCGGGTCCCCGGCCGGCCCGGGAACGCCGGCCGGCGAGCCGGAGCCGACCCGGGCCGACCGGGCCGACGCGACGGCCGCCGCGCCCGGCGGGCCGGAGCCCACCCGGGCCGACCGGGCCGACGCGACGGCCGCCGCGCCCGGCGGGCCGGAGCCCACCCGGGTGGAGACGCATCCGCAGCCGCCCCGGTGGAGCGGTTCCGCGGTCGTGCCACCGCCGCCGCCGCGCAAGCGCGGCTGGGGTGAGTCGGCCGAACCGACCCCGGCCCCGCCGGCGGCCTCCCCCGAGACCCAGGTACCGGTGGACCCGTGGGCCGGTGCCGACACCGGCGGCTGGGAGCTGCCGTCGACCGACTTCCCAGCGCTGCCGCCGACGCTCGCCCACCCCCAGCCGCACACTCCCCCGTACCCCGCGCACCCGGTCGCCCCGGCGCCCGCGCACCCGGCGCCCGCGCCACCGCACGTGGCGCCCGCGCACGCCCACCTGGCGCCCGCGCCGCCGTCCGGCGGCTTTCCGCCGGCGGCCCCGGTGTCGCCGCCCCGGCCGGCGCCGCCACCGCCCGCGTCGCCCCGGCCGCCCAAGCAGCGCCGCCGGGCCGCCCCGCAGCCGGTCACCCCGCCACCGGGCTGGCAGGCCCCCAAGGGGTACGTCCCGGTGCCGGTCCGCCGCCGGCGGCGCTGGCCCTGGATTCTGCTGCTCAGCGTGGCCTGCTGCTGCGGGCTGCCGCTGTGGTGGGCGCAGCCGCTCTCCACCCAGTACCCGGCCAGCGCGGCCCTGCCCGACCAGGTGGCCGGCCTGCGGTTGCGGGACGATCCGGCCAGCCGGGCCGCGGTCCGCGAGCTGGAGGCCGAGGTACGCCGGTCCAGCCTGCTGACCGAGGACACCTTCGCCGGCGTCTACAGCACGCCGGAGGGCAAGCGGGTGACGGTGTTCGGTGGCACCGGCATCCGGCTCAGCCCGGAGTCGGACGCGGACGACGAAATGACCCGCCTCACCGAGCGGTACGCGCTCGCCGCCGCGGTGCCGGTGGACACCGGCGTGCGCGGCCGGCACGAGCGCTGCGCGGTGGGCCGGGACGACGGCGCGGCGGTGGTGGTCTGCACCTCGGTGGACCACGGCAGCCTGGCCACCGGCGTGTTCACCCGGCTGTCGCTAAACGACAGCGCGGCCCTGCTGGACCGGATGCGCGGGCAGATCGTGACGCCCGACGGCTCCTGACGCCCGGCCCGAGCCCGCCGATGTTCGCCCTTCGCCGGCCCAGAACGGGTGCAAGGGCGACAATCGGGGCATGGCCCGGCGGTGGCTCTTCGCCGATCAGTTGGGGCCGCACTTCCTCGACGACCGGAAGCAGCCGGTCCTGCTGATCGAGTCGAAGGCGGTCTTCCGCCGGCGTGTCTTCCACCGGCAGGCAACGACCCGCCGTGACGGCTCAGGCCGCCGGCTCCTCGCCGCGCTTCGGGGCGTAGCGGGGCACGTACTCCTGCCCGGTGATCTTCTGGATCTCGGCCATCATCTCGTCGGTCATCTCCCGCAGCGACGTGCGGTCGTCGGGCCGGCCGGTGAAGTCCAGCGGCTTGCCGAACCTGATGCTGATCTTGGCCTTGCCCGGCCGGGGCACCCGCGTGCCGATCGGCTGAGCCTTGTCGGTGCCGGTCACCCCGACCGGGATGATCGGCACACCGGCGGCCACCGCCAGCCGGGCCGCCCCGGTCCGTCCCCGGTAGAGGCGCCCGTCCGGGGAGCGGGTGCCCTCCGGGTAGACGGCCACCAGGTCGCCGGCCTTGAGCACCGGGATGGCCGCGTCGAACGCGGACAGCGCCGCCCGGCCTCCCCCGCGTTCGACCGGGATCGCCCCCAACCCGGTGAGCACGAACTTCGAGAAGCCGCCCTTGAGCCCGGTGCCCGAGAAGTACTCCGACTTCGCCCAGAAGGCCAGGTGCCGGGGGACCACGGTGCCGAGCAGCAGCTCGTCGGCGACCGAGAGGTGGTTGCTGGCGAAGATGGCGCCGCCGGTCGCCGGGATGTGCTCCAACCCCTCCACGTGCGGACGGAAGGCCAGCCGGAGCGCGGGCGCCACGGTGAGCTTGCCGATGGTGTAGAGCAGGGGCACTTGTCCTCCGGCGGTCGTACGCGAAACAGGCGGTGTCACGGTAGCGGACGCCCTCACACCGCACGGACGCGGTGGCCCGCCGGCCCGGTGCGTGGCGGTTGGGAGGAGCCCCCCTCCTGTATCGAATGCGTTAACAGGGGGCCCCTCCTCACATCTCATACCCGGCGGACGGCGACCGTCACCCGCTCGCCCTCGCCCACCTCGCCGGTGAAGCCCGCCACCTCGTCGGCGAACTCGACCGAGTCGGCGAGCACCTCCCGGGCCACGAAGGACGAGAAGCCGCTGACCGCGTCCCGCACCTCGGTCGGGGCGGCCACGGTGACCGCGATCCGGTCCGAGACGTCCAGGTCGGCGTCGCGGCGGGCCTGCTGCACCACCCGGACCACGTCCCGGGCCAGCCCCTCGGCGGCCAACTCCGGGGTGACCCGGGTGTCCAGCACGACCACGCCCTCGCCGCCGGGCAGCGGCGCGGAGTGCTCGGCGTCGGCGGCGACCAGGCGCAGCTCGTACTCGCCCTCGGCGAGGGTGACCCCGGCGGCGACCGGGGCGCCGTCGCGCAGCTCCCACTCCCCCGCCTTGACCGCCTTGATCACCTGCTGCACCGCCTTGCCGACCCGCGGGCCGAGCGCCCGGGGCACCACGGTCAGCACCTGCTGGCAGTAGTTCGCCACCTCGTCGGTGAACTCCACCGCCTTCACGTTGACCTCGTCGGCGACCAGGTCGGCGAAGGGACGCAGCTGGGCGGCGGCCGGCGAGGCCACGGTCAGCCCGGCCAGCGGCAGCCGGACCCGCAGCCCCTTCGCCTTGCGCAGCGACAGCGTCGCCGAGGCGACCGCCCGCACGTTGTCCATCGCGGCGACCAGGTCGTGGTCGGCCGGGAACTCGTCCGCCGACGGCCAGTCGGTCAGGTGCACCGACCGCTCGCCGGTGAGGCCGCGCCAGATCTCCTCCGCGGTCAGCGGCGCCAGCGGCGCCACCACCCGGCAGAGCGTCTCCAGCACCGTCCACAGCGTGTCGAACGCCTCCGCGTCGCCGGCCCAGAACCGGTCCCGCGAGCGACGCACGTACCAGTTGGTCAGCGCGTCCAGGTAGGACCGGACGGACCCGCACGCACCGGAGATGTCGTACGCGTCCATCTGCGCGCCGACCGTCGCCACCAGCTCGTTCGTCTTCGCCAGCACGTACCGGTCGAGCAGGTGGGTGCTGTCGACCCGCCGCCGGGCGGTGTACCCGTCGGCGTTGGCGTAGAGCGAGAAGAAGTACCAGACGTTCCACAGCGGCAGCAGCACCTGCCGCACCGCGTCCCGGATGCCCGCCTCGCTGACCGCCATGTCCCCGCCGCGCAGCACCGGCGAGGACATCAGCATCCAGCGCATCGCGTCCGAGCCGTACGAGTCGAAGACGTGGTACACGTCCGGGTAGTTGCGCAGGCTCTTGGACATCTTGCGCCCGTCCGAGCCGAGCAGGATGCCGTGGCTGAGGCAGTTGCGGAACGCCGGCCGGTCGAACAGCGCGGTGGCCAGCACGTGCATGGTGTAGAACCAGCCGCGCGTCTGCCCGATGTACTCGACGATGAAGTCACCCGGGTAGTGGTGCTCGAACCAGTCGCGGTTCTCGAACGGGTAGTGCACCTGGGCGAACGGCATCGAGCCGGACTCGAACCAGCAGTCCAGCACCTCCGGCACCCGGCGCATCATCGAGCGCCCCGTCGGGTCGTCCGGGTTGGGACGGACCAGGTCGTCCACCGCCGGCCGGTGCAGGTCGGTCAGGCGTACGCCGAAGTCCCGCTCGATCTGCTCCAGCGAGCCGTACACGTCGACCCGGGGGTAGGTCGGGTCGTCGGAGCGCCACACCGGGATCGGCGAGCCCCAGAACCGGTTCCGGCTGATCGACCAGTCCCGGGCGTTGGCCAGCCACTTGCCGAACGAGCCGTCCTTGATGTGCCCCGGGGTCCAGTTGATCTGCTGGTTCAGCTCGACCATCCGGTCCTTGAACTGCGTCACCGCGACGAACCACGACGACACCGCCTTGTAGACCAGCGGGGTGTCGCAGCGCCAGCAGTGCGGGTACGAGTGGGTGTAGGTGTCCTGCTTGAGCACCACCCCCCGCTCCTTCAGCTCCCGGATCACCGGCTTGTTGACGTCGAAGACCTGCTCACCGGCGTACGGCGGGACCAGCGCGGTGAACCGGGTGTGGTCGTCCACGGTGACGATGGTCGGGATGCCGGCCGCGTTGCAGACGTTCTGGTCGTCCTCACCGAACGCCGGGGCCAGGTGGACGATCCCGGTGCCGTCCTCGGTGGTGACGAACTCCGCGCCGAGCACCTGGTAGGCGTTCTCCCCGGCCTGCTCGACCAGGAAGTCGAACAGCGGCGTGTACCGGCGCCCGACCAGGTCCCGGCCGTACACCGTGCCGACCTGCTCGTACCCCTCCAGCTCCTTGGCGTACGCCCCGAGCCGGGCCGCGCCGACCACGTGGCGTCGGCCGTCGCGCTCCAGCACCGCGTACTCGATGTCCGGGCCGACGGCGAGCGCCAGGTTCGACGGCAGCGTCCACGGCGTGGTGGTCCAGACGCCCAGCTTGACCGGCCCGCGGACCAGTTCCGGCGCGGACTCGTCGCCGGTCAGCTCGAACCACACCGTCAGCGTCGGGTCGTGCCGGTCCCGGTAGACGTCGTCCATCCGGGTCTCGGTGTTCGACAGCGGGGTCTCGCACCGCCAGCAGTACGCCAGCACCCGGAAGCCCTCGTAGACCAGGCCCTTGTCGTGCAGGGTCTTGAAGGCCCACATGACGCTTTCCATGTAGTCCAGGTCGAGCGTCTTGTAGTCGTTGGCGAAGTCGACCCAGCGGGCCTGCCGGGTGACGTACCGCTCCCAGTCCTGGGTGAACTCCAGCACACTGCTGCGGCAGGCCTCGTTGAACCGGGCCACGCCCAGGTCGAGGATCTCCGCCTTGCTGGTGATGCCGAGCTGCTTCTCGGCCACCACCTCGGCCGGCAGCCCGTGACAGTCCCAGCCGAACCGCCGCTCGACGTGCCTGCCGCGCATGGTCTGGTAGCGCGGCACCACATCCTTGACGTACCCGGTGAACAGGTGGCCGTAGTGCGGCAGGCCGTTGGCGAACGGCGGGCCGTCGTAGAAGACGTACTCGTTGCCGGCGTCGCCATCGGCGGAGTCCGTGCTCTCCGGTTGCCGACCGGAGGTCGGCCTGGCCTCGACGCTGGCCTCGAAGGTCTTGTCGGCCGTCCAGTGCTCCAGCACCCGCCGCTCGACCGCGGGCAGGTCCGGGCTCGCCGGGACGCCGGCGGCGGTCGGGTCGTGCAACGGATAGGCCATCGCGGGTCGCTCTCCTCAGCAGCTCACTGTCCTGTGGTCTGCGAGGACGAGCCGTGACCGGTACGCCGTGACCGGCGCCCCGGGCAGGCCCGCGGTACCACCCCGCTTGGCGGTCAAGGTGCGACCGCCCGCTCGTTGGCCGGCTGTGACGGGCCAGTCCCGTCCGGTTCTACTGAGCCGGTCACCCGGCCGTTCTTCCGGAGGCTCGCCGGTGATGGCCGGGTCGTCGCCTGTGTGCCGTCCAGCGTACTCGACCCCCACCCCGCCCGCCTCCGAGTATCCGGGGAGGTAAGGCGGGGGCCCTTCTTATCGCATTCGGGAAAGGAAGGGAGCCCTCCGGGACCCCTCCTGACAGCCGATCGGCGGGTCGGGGCATGACCACCGTCACAGCCCGCGCCGTCACACCGGCCCGGCCGGGATCCGTCGTTCGGGCGTACCCACGACACGAGGAGGCGGCGATGAGCCGGATCAACCTGGCAGCGGTGGCGCCGGAGGCGTACGCCGCGGTGCGCGGGCTGGAGACCTACATCCGGGGCAACCTGGACCACACCGTGCTGGAACTGGTGAAGCTGCGGGCGTCGATGCTCAACGGCTGCGCGTTCTGCGTGGACATGCACAGCCGGGAGGCGCTGGGCGCCGGGGAGGACAGCCGGCGGCTCTTCGCCGTGGCGGCCTGGCGGGAGGCCCCGTTCTTCGACGAGCGGGAGCGGACCGCGCTGGCCCTGACCGACGCGGTCACCCGGCTGGGCGAGCACGGCGTGTCCGACGAGGTGTGGGACGCCGCGGCGAAGGTCTGGTCGGAGAAGGAGCTCGCCGACCTCGTGGTCGCGATCGCCACAATCAACGTGTGGAACCGGATCGTGATCAGCAGCCGGACCGAGCCACCCCTCGAGGTGTGACCACCGCCGAGGCGGCGGAGGCGGCCGGTGCGCTCACCGCGCACCGGCCGATGCTGCTCGGGTTGGCGTACCGGCTGCTGGGCAGCCTGCACGACGCCGAGGACGTGCTCCAGGAGGCGTACCTGCGGTGGCTCGACGTCGACCGGGGGGCGGTCGCCGAGCCGCGTCGCTACCTGTCCCGGGTGGTGACCCGGCTGGCGCTGGACCGGCTGCGCGCCCGGCAGGCCACCCGGGAGACGTACGTCGGCCCGTGGCTGCCCGAGCCGGTGCCCACCGACCCGTCGCCGTTCGGGCCGCTGGAGACCGCCGAGCTGCGGGAGACGGTCTCCACCGCCCTGCTGCACCTGCTGGAACGGCTCACCCCGCCGGAACGGGCGGTGTACGTGCTGCACACCGCCTTCGCCCTGCCGTACGCGGAGATCGGCGACATCCTGGACCGGTCGGCGGCGGACTGCCGCCAGCTGCACCACCGCGCGGCGGCCCGGCTCGGCGCGGAGCGGCGGCGCTTCACCGCGGGTCCGGCCGAGCAGCGACGGCTGCTCGACGCCTTTCTCGCCGCCGCGCGCGACGGTGACCTGGCCCGGCTGACCGACCTGGTCGCGGCCGACGCCACCGCCTGGTCCGACGGCGGCGGACGGATCCGCGCGGCCCGCAAGCCGGTGCACGGCGCGGACCGGATCGCCCGCTTCTTCGCCGGGATCTACGGCCGCCGCCGCCCCGGGGTACGGGCCACGCCCGTTGAACTCAACGGCGCGCCCGCACTGCTGCTGAGCTGGCCGACCGGTGCCCGCTACACCCTCGGTGTCGCCGCCACCGGTGGCCGGATCACCGACCTCTACCTGGTCGGCAACCCCGACAAGCTGACCCGGGTCGGCGGCTGAGCACACCGACGGCCCCGGTCCCACGCGGGGAAACCGGGGCCGTCGGGGAAGAAGTCAGCCCAGCTCGGGGAACCAGAGGGCGATCTCCCGCTTGGCGCTGTCCAGCGAGTCGGAGGCGTGCACCAGGTTTTCCCGGTTCGACAGGGACAGGTCGCCCCGGATGGTGCCGGCGGCGGCCTTGCGCCCGTCGGTGCTGCCGATCATGCCGCGGACGACCTCAATGACCTCGTCACCGGCGAGCACCAGGGCCACCAGCGGGCCGCCCGTCATGAACGCCTTCAGCGGCGGATAGAACGGCTTCTCGACGTGCTCCGCGTAGTGCTCGTCGGCGAACTCGCCGGTCAGCGTCCGGACCTCCAAGGCGTCGATCCGCAGGCCCTTGCGCTCGAACCGGGCGAGGATCTCCCCCACCAGGCCGCGGCGGACCGCGTCCGGCTTGATCAGTACGAGGGTTCGCTCATCCGGGCTGCTGCTGGACACGCTGGGTTCCTCCTGTGCGCGGAAGCCGGTCTGGCTGGGTACCGTCAGCGTAGCGACCCGGCCCCGGCGTCGGCGCGGCGGCTGCGCCTTCCCTAGCGTTGCCGCTCCGGCCTAGCCTGGCCTTGACCCCAGGGAGGTCCACTGTGGCGAATGGCGGGAGCCGGTCCATCGCGCCGGTACGCAAGCTGATCGGCGCGGTGCTGGGCACCGTGGCGACCTTCGTGGTGCTGTTCGGGCTGGGGATGACCAGCTGGGCGATCGTCGCGCTCGGGGCGGCCCTGCTGGTGCTGGCCATCGCGCTGGCCACGGTGCGGGGCGGCGGGCGGACGTGGGTGGTCGGCGTCGGGCATGTGCACAGTGCCTCCGAGCCGCCCACCCAGTACGCCTTCGGCCGGTGCGAGCTCCAACTGGTGATCGACGCCCCCGGCCTGCCACCCCGGTCCAAGAAGATCATCGAGCCGCGGGTGCCGGTGGCGAAGTGGCCCTCGCTCGGCCAGGCGCTGCCGATCCGGGTGGCCCTGGACGACCCGCGCCACGTCCGGGTCCTCTGGGACGAGGTGCCCACCCACGCCGAGAGCACCGCCGCGGCAGACCTTCCCGCCGACTTCGTGGCCACCGAGCCGGTGGACGAGGTGCTGATCACGCAGGAGGCCCCGCCGTGGGCCGGCCGTGGGCCGGAGGACGACTTCCGCGACGACTACCCGCCGGCCCCGGACCCGCTGGTGGAGGAGGTCACCCTGCGGCCCGAGGAGCGCGAGCCGGTGGTGGTGCACCAGCGTCCGGGCGGACCCGTGGTGCTGGAGGGCTTCCTCGTCGAGCCGCCGCCCGCCGGCCCGCTGCCCAAACGGGCCCCGTCGCCGCGCCCGCCCGCCGAGGAGGGGTTCGACACGGTGCCGGTCGACCCGATCGACGTCCCGCTGGACGAGCCGGCGGCCGGGCCGCCGACGCCCGACCCGGAGGAGTTCGACGAGGCGGTCTTCGGCGGGTACGACCCGGCCGGCGAGCCGGTGGAGGCGGCTGCCCCGATCAACGGGGTCGGCATCACCCTGCTCGTGGCCGAGCTGGACCGGTCCGTGGAGTTCTATCGGGACGTGCTGGGCTTCGCGGAGTTCGACCGGGGGGCCGGCAACGCCGTGCTGGTCTCCGGCCCCACCCGGCTGGTGCTGCGCCAGGTCAGCGGCGCGGCGCCGATCAGCCGCCGGCTGGTCCACGTCAACCTGGACGTCGCCGACATCCAGGGCGCGTACGAGCGGCTGCGCGACGCCGGCGTGCGCTTCACGTACGCGCCGCGGGTGGTCAACCGGGGCGCGAAGATGGAGGCATGGGCGGCGGCGTTCCGCGACCCGGACGGCCACGGCGTCGCCCTGACCGAGTGGCGCGCCCTCACCGCCGACGCCTGACCTGTTACCGAGACGCTCAGCCGAGGATCACCCGGCGCACGTGCAGGGCGTACCCCCACACCAGCGCGAAGATGACCCCGAGCACGAGCAGCGACCAGTGCAGCAGCCCGCAGAGCATCAGCACGCCCTGCACGGCGGTGCCGGCCGGCCACGCCCACCGCCGCTTCATCTGGCCGGCCAGCAGCACGCACACCACGGCCAGCGCCACGATCGCCGCGATGGCCGGGCCGCCCAGGTCCCCGCCGACCACCCGGATCGGCTGGATGGCGAGCAGCAGCACCAGCGCCTCCAGCGCGAGCGTGCCCGCACCGAGGCCGCGTACGGCCCGGTCCGGGTCGCGCAGCCCCGACCGCCGCGCCCCGCCCGGATCGCCGGTCCCCGGCGCCGAACCGCCGGCCGGGCCGTCGGCCGGGCGGTTCCCGGCGCCGGGACGTCCGGCTCCCGGGTCGGTCATCGCTTGAGCAGCCGGCGGGCGTCGGCCACGGTCACCACCGATCCGGTGATCAGTACGCCGACCCCGGCCAGCTCGCCCGGCACCTCCGACTCGGCCTCCGAGACGGCGGCCTCGATGGCGTCCGGCATCTCCTCGGCGATCTGCACCCGCTCCGCCCCGAAGACCTCCCGGGCCAGCGCGGCCAACTCGTCGACGGGCATCGCCCGGGGCGAGGTGTTGCGGGTGACCACCAGCGAGTCCAGCACCGGTTCCAGCAACTCCAGCAGGCTGGCGGCGTCCTTGTCGCCGAGCACGGCGAGCACGCCGACCAGCTTGCTGAACGCGAACTCCTCCTGCAGGGCGGTCACCGTGGCGGCCATCCCGTGCGGGTTGTGCGCGCCGTCGAGCAGGACGGTCGGCGCGCTCCGTACCTTCTCCAGCCGGCCCGGCGAACTGGTCGCCGAGAAGCCCTCCCGGACGGCTTCGATGTCGAGCTGACGCTTCGCGCCCGCGCCGAGGAACGCCTCCACCGCGGCGAGCGCCACGGCCGCGTTCTGCGCCTGGTGGGCGCCGTGCAGCGGTACGAAGATCTCCTCGTACACCCCGCCGAGGCCCTGGATGGTGAGCACCTGGCCGCCGACGGCCACCGCCCGGCGCAGCACGCCGAACTCGGCGCCCTCCCGGGCGATGGTGGCGCCCACCTCGGCGCAGCGTTCCACGATCGGCCGGGCGGCCTCCTCCTCCTGGGCCGCCGCGATCACGGTGGCCCCCTTGTGGATGATGCCCGCCTTGTGCAGCGCGATGTCCTCGAGCGTGTCGCCGAGCCACTCGGTGTGGTCGAGCCCGATCGGGGTGAGCACCGCCACCCCGGCCTGGATCACGTTGGTGGCGTCCTCCGCCCCACCGAGACCGACCTCGACCACGGCCACGTCCACCGGCGCGTCGGCGAACGTGGCGAACGCCAGCGCGGTGGTCAGGTCGAAGTAGGTCAGCGGCTCGGCGGAGCGCTGGTCGACCAGCTCGGCCAGCGGCGCGATCTCCCGGTACGTGGCCACGAACCGCTCCTCGCTCACCGGGTCGCCGTCCAGGCTGATCCGCTCCCGGACGGTCTCCAGGTGCGGGCTGGTGTAGCGGCCGGTGTGCAGCCCGAACGCCCGCAACAGCGAGTCGATCATCCGGGCCGTGGAGGTCTTGCCGTTGGTCCCGGTCAGGTGGATCGACGGGTACGCCCGTTGCGGGCTGCCGAGCAGGTCGAGCAGGGACTCGATCTTCTCCAGCTCGAAGCGCATCCGGGTGAAGCCGCGCGCGTTGAGCGCGGCCTCCACCTCGGTGAATTCGGTACGGTCGGTCACGATGCGAGCGCCCCCAGGGCGGCGTCGATCCGGACCAGGTCCGCCTCGGCCACCGCCAGCCGTTCGCGGATCTTGGCAACCACGTGCTCCGGGGCCTTGCCGACGAACGCCGGGTTGTCCAGCTTCGCCCGCGCCTGCGCGGCCTCCTTCTCGGCGGCCGCCCGGTCCTTGGTGAGCCGGGCCCGTTCGGCGGCCACGTCGATGGTGCCCCGGGTGTCCAGCGCGACGCTGACCTCGCCCGGCATGGCGAGGGTGGCGCCGGCCTGGAAGTCGTCGCCAGCGGCGTCGAGGCGGGCCAGCGAACGGATCAGCGGCTCGTGTGCGGCGATGCCGGCCACGGCCAGGCCGTCCAGCCGGGCGGCCACCCGCTGGGTGGGCCGCAGCCCCTGGTCGGACCGGAACCGCCGGATCTCGGTGACCACCCGCGCGAGGGTGCCGACCTCGCCCTCCGCGGCGTCGTCGACGAGGGTACGGTCGGCGACCGGCCAGGCCGCTGTCATGGCCGTCTCGCCCCCGGTCAACGCCGTCCACAGCTCGTCGGTGACGAACGGGATCACCGGGTGCAGCAGCCGCAGCAGCTGGTCCAGCACGTGACCGAGCACCCGCCGGGTGGCGTCGGCGGCCGGGCCGCCCTCGGCCAGCACCGGCTTGCTCAGCTCCACGTACCAGTCGCAGACGTCGTCCCAGGCGAAGTGGTACAGCAGGTCGCAGACCTTCGCGAACTCGTACGCCTCGAACTGCTCGTCCACCTCGGCGGTGACGTGTGCCAGCCGGGACAGGATCCACCGGTCGACGGTCGACAGCTCGGCCGCCTCCGGCAGCGGGCCGTCGGTGTGCGCGCCGTTGAGCAGCGCGAACCGGGTCGCGTTCCAGAGCTTGTTGCAGAAGTTGCGGGAGCCCTGGCACCACTCCTCGCTGACCGGCACGTCCTGACCGGGGTTGGCGCCGCGGGCCAGCGTGAACCGGGTGGCGTCGGCGCCGAACCGGTCGATCCAGTCCAGCGGGTCGACCACGTTGCCGAACGACTTCGACATTTTCTTGCCGTGCTCGTCGCGGACCATGCCGTGCAGGGCGACCACGTCGAACGGCTGCACGCCGTCCATCGCGTACAGGCCGAACATCATCATCCGGGCGACCCAGAAGAACAGGATGTCGTAGCCGGTCACCAGGACGCTGGTCGGGTAGAACTTCGCCAGGTCGGGGGTCCGCTCCGGCCAGCCCAGGGTGGAGAACGGCCAGAGACCGCTGGAGAACCAGGTGTCCAGCACGTCCTCGTCCTGCCGCCAGCCCTGGCCGTCACCGGAGCTGCTCGGCGGTTCCTCATCAGGTCCGACGCAGACGATCTCGCCGTCCGGGCCGTACCAGACGGGGATGCGGTGGCCCCACCAGAGCTGCCGGGAGATGCACCAGTCGTGCATGTTGTCGACCCAGGCGAAGTACCGCTTGGCCAGCTCCGCCGGCTCGATCTTCACCCGGCCGTCGCGCACCGCGTCACCGGCAGCCTTGGCCAGCGGGCCGGTGTTGACGAACCACTGCAACGACAGCCGGGGCTCGACCGTGGTCTTGCACCGCGAGCAGTGCCCGACCGAGTGCTTGTACGGCCGCTTCTCGGCCACGATCCGGCCCTGCTCGCGCAGCGCGGCCACGATCGCCGGGCGGGCCTCGTACCGGTCCAGGCCCTCGAACGGGCCCGGCGCGGTGATCACGCCGCGCTCGTCCATGATCGTGAGCGACGGCAGGTCGTGCCGCTGCCCGATCTCGAAGTCGTTCGCATCGTGCGCCGGGGTCACCTTGACCATGCCGGTGCCGAAGCTCGGGTCGACGTGCGCGTCCCCGACGATCGGGATCCGCCGGTCGGTGAGCGGCACCGCCACCTCCGTGCCGATCAGGTGCCGGTACCGCTCGTCGTCCGGGTGCACGGCCACGGCGGTGTCGCCGAGCATGGTCTCGGCCCGGGTGGTGGCCACCACCACGTCGTCGCTGTACCGGATGGAGACCAGCTCGCCGTCGTCCTCGGTGTGCTCCACCTCGATGTCCGACAGCGCGGTCAGGCAGCGCGGGCACCAGTTGATGATGCGGTTCGCCCGGTAGATCAGCCCGTCGTCGAAGAGCTTCTTGAACATCGTCTGCACGGCCCGGGACAGGCCCTCGTCCATGGTGAAACGCTCGCGATCCCAGTCGACCGCGTCCCCGAGGCGGCGCATCTGGCCGAGGATCGCCCCGCCGGACTCGGCCTTCCACTGCCAGACCCGCTCGACGAACTTCTCCCGGCCCAGGTCGTGCCGGGACAGCCCCTCGCCGGCGAGCTGCCGCTCGACCAGGTTCTGGGTGGCGATGCCGGCGTGGTCCATGCCGGGCAGCCAGAGCGCCTCGAAGCCCTGCATCTTCTTACGCCGGGTCAGTGCGTCCATCAGGGTGTGCTCGAACGCGTGCCCCATGTGCAGGGAGCCGGTGACGTTCGGCGGCGGGATGACGATGGTGAAGGGGGGCTTGTCGCTCTGCGCCGACGCCCGGAAGTGGCCGGCGGCTACCCACTGCTCGTACCGTCGCTGCTCTACCTCGCCGGGCTGGTACTGGCCGGCGAGGGTCGGGGCGTCGGGGCGTCGGGCATCCAGTCTCTCGGTCACGCTCAAAGTCTACGGAGCGCTTCGGCGGACCCGACGTGCGCCATCGGTTGTTCGCGTACGGTGGCGAACATGTCCGACGCGCATCTCACCGAGCGTCCGGTCGACGGGGGTCCCGAGCCGGTCGACCTGACCGACGAGCCGATCCGGCTGAGCAACCACGACCCGGACGAGGCGACCGATCGCCCCCGCTCGCGGGGTCGCCGGGTGGCCCTGGGCGTCGCCGCGGCCGTCGTCGTCGCCGGGGTGGTGGCGTCGGGCGTCGCCGGCTGGCGGGTCTTCCAGCAGAAGGACACCCGGGTGGAGACGCCGGCGCAGCTGGCCGGGCTCCAGCGGGACGACAGCGAGCCGGCCCGCAGCACCGCCGACTACCTGCGCAGCGGGTTCGCCGCCGACATCGAGCTGGACCGCAGCTTCGGCTCGGTCTACCGCGACCCGGCCGACCAGCGGCGCTCGGTGCTCGTCTTCGGCGGCACCACCCTGCTCTGGCAGCCGGAGCGTGACCTGGACAGCCTCTTCCGCCTGATGGCGGACGAGCCCGGCCGGGTGACCGGGTTGCGCAAGGTCGACGCCGGACGGCTCGGCGGGGTGATGAAGTGCGGCACCACCAGCGGCGACGGCGGCGACTTCGCGGTCTGCGGCTGGGCCGACCACGGCAGCGCCGTGATGGCCATGTTTCCGGACCGCGGCGTGGACGCCGCCGGGCCGCTGTTCCGCCAGATGCGCGAGGGCATGCAGACCCGCTGACGCCGGGCTTTCCCCACGTACGCCGTCGCGGCGATGCCGCCCCTTGCGGATGTGGCAGCAACTTCGGGGCGGTTGCTGCCTTGCCGGACGGGCGCCTGGAGTTGCCGTCACAGTCGACCGGCTGCGCCGGGCGGACGCCCAGCGGGTCTGCGCCGGGAATGCATTCAGGGCCACCCCCGTGTTGGGGGTGGCCCTGAATGGAATGTTTGTCCGGCGGTGTCCTACTCTCCCACACCCTCCCGAGTGCAGTACCATCGGCGCTGGAGGGCTTAGCTTCCGGGTTCGGAATGTAA
>NZ_JBFAID010000058.1:0-41850 GCF_040654475.1 Micromonospora sp. NPDC050686 | reverse complement strand
TTACATTCCGAACCCGGAAGCTAAGCCCTCCAGCGCCGATGGTACTGCACTCGGGAGGGTGTGGGAGAGTAGGACACCGCCGGACAAACATTCCAGTCAAGGGCCGCCCGTCAGGGGCGGCCCTTGACTGCGTTAGCGTCCTGGCGACGCAATGAGGAAGGATGTACCGGTGAGTTCTGGACCGCAGGGCGGCGACCGCCCCCGTCGTTACGAGGACCGTGGCGACCGTCAGCAGGGGCGTGGTGACGCCCGACGCGACGACCGTCCGCCGTATCGCGGGAGCCGTGACGACCGTTCCGGCGCCCAGCGCGGCGGCGCCGGCGGCGACCGCCGGGACGGCGGCTTCCGCTCGAGTTCCCGAGAGGGCGGCGACCGCCGGGACGGCGGCACCCGCTCGGGCCCCCGTGAGGGCGGCTTCCGCCGGGACGACAGCCGCGAGGGCGGCTTCCGGGGCGGTGACCGCCGCGAGGGTGGCTTCCGCTCGGGTCCGCGTGAGGGCGGCTTCCGCCGGGACGGCGACGCGCCGCGCGAGGGTGGTTTCCGGGGCGGTGACCGCCGTGAGGGCGGCTTCCGCGGTGGAGAACGCCGGGAGGGCGGCTTCCGGGGTGACCGTGAGGGCGGTGGCTTCCGGGGCGGTGACCGCCGCGAGGGCGGGTTCCGGGGCGGCGAGCGCCGTGAGGGCGGTTTCCGCGATGGTGCTGGCCGCGACGGCGGGCTCCGGGGTGGGGAGCGCCGCGACGGTGGCTTCCGTGGCGACCGCGAGGGCGGCGCCCGTCGTGACGACCGCAGTGAGGGCGGCTTCCGGCGGGACGGCGACGCGCCGCGCGAGGGTGGCTTCCGTGGCGGAGAGCGCCGGGAGGGTGGCTTCCGGGGTGACCGTGAGGGCAGTGGCTTCCGTGGCGGCGACCGTCGCGAGGGTGGTTTCCGTGGCGGTGACCGTCGTGACGGCGGCTTCCGTGCTGGAGAGCGCCGTGAGGACGGCTTCCGCCGGGACGACAGCCGCGAGGGCGGTTTCCGCCGGGACGACAGCCGCGAGGGCGGTTTCCGTGGCGGCGAGCGTCGTGAGGGCGGCTTCCGCTCGGGCCCCCGCGAGGGGGGCTTCCGCCGGGATGGCGACGCGCCGCGTCAGGGCGGCTTCCGCCGGGATGGCGACGCGCCGCGCGAGGGTGGCTTCCGGGGTGGAGAGCGCCGGGAGGGTGGCTTCCGCGGTGACCGCGAGGGCGGTGCCCGTCGTGACGACCGTCGCGAGGCTGGCTTTCAGGGCGGCGACCGTCGCGAGGGCGGCTTCCGCGGTGGAGAGCGCCGGGAGGGCGGCTTCCGGGGTGACCGTGAGGGCGGTGGCTTCCGGGGCGGTGACCGTCGCGAGGGCGGGTTCCGGGGTGGAGAGCGCCGGGAGGGTGGCTTCCAGGGCGGCGACCGTCGTGACGGCGGCTTCCGGCGGGACGGCGACGCGCCGCGCGAGGGTGGCTCCCGGGGCGGCGACCGCCGTGAAGGCGGCTTCCGGCGGGACGGCGACGCGCCGCGCGAGGGTGGCTCCCGGGGCGGCGACCGTCGCGAGGGCTTCCGGGGCGGCGAGCGCCGCGACGGCGGGTTCCGCGGGGGCGATCGGGACGGTGGCTTCCGGTCGGGACCCCGTGAGGGCGGCTACCGCCGGGACGGCGAGCGCCGTGAGGGCGGCTTCCGGGGCGGGCAGGACCGGCCGCGTACCGAACGCGACGGCGAGCGTGGCGGCTCCGACCGCCGGGGTTTCGACGATCGTCGCCGTGACGGCGGTTACGGTGCCGGTCCGCAGCGAGACGAGCGGGGCGAGGGTGCCGAGGGCGGCCCGGCCGCCGCGCCCGTGCTGCCCGACGAGATCGTGGCGAGCGACCTCGACACCGCGGTCCGTGCCGAGCTGCTCTCCCTGAACAAGCCGGTGGCGGAGACCGTCGCCCGGCATCTGGTGGCGACCGGCCAGCTGATCGACGAGGACCCGGCGGAGGCGCTGGCACACGCGATGGCCGCCCGGCGGCTCGCCTCGCGGATCTCTGCCGTGCGGGAGGCGGTCGGGCTGGCCGCGTACCACGCCGGTGAGTGGCAGACGGCCATCGCCGAGCTGCGCACGTACCACCGGATGTCCGGGTTGCAGAGCCACCTCGCGGTGCTCGCGGACTGCGAGCGCGCGCTGGGCCGTCCCGAGCGGGCGATCGACCTGTTCCGTGGCGCCGACCGGGAGAAGCTCGACCAGGCCGTGGCCATCGAGCTGCTGATCGTGGCGGCCGGCGCCCGGGGCGACCTGGGCCAGAAGGACGCCGCCGTGGCGATGCTCCAGGTCCGCGAGTTGACCGCCGAGACGGCCGAGCCGTGGACGGCACGGCTGCGCTACGCGTACGCGGACGCGCTGCTCGCGGTCGGCCGGCGCGAGGAGGCCCGGGAGTGGTTCTCCCGGGCGGCGGACGTGGACGCCGACGGCGAGACCGACGCGGCGGAGCGGCTGCTCGAACTCGACGGTGTGGTGATCGAGGGCGACGACGAGGACGACGAGCCGGTCGAGGAGCTGGCCGGCCCGGGTACGCCGGGCGCGGTGCCGGCCCGGCCGGACACCGACGTCGCCGCGGCCGCGGGAGACCTCGCCGCCGAGGACGCCGACTCCGAGGACGACGAGGACGAGGACGACCAGGACGACCAGGACGAGGACGACGCCGCCGAGGACGAGGACGACCAGGACGCCGACGCGGGCCGGGAGCCGGTGGCGGTGGGCGGCCTCGTCCGAGAGGACGACCGGGACGCGGACGGCCTGACCGACGACGAGCTGACCGACGAGGCGGCGTCCGCCGTGGCGGACGGGACCGCTGCGCCGGCCGGCGCGACGGAGCAGACCGGCGACGCGAGCGAGACGACGGGCGACGCGGACGGCGTGACCGAGCGGGTCGCGGACGAGCGCGGGACGGACTCGCCGCAGCGATGACCGGGAACGCAGGGGAACGGCTGGTCGACGGGTACGCCCTGGTCGTCTTCGACCTGGACGGGGTGATCTACCTGATCGACCGGCCGATCCCCGGCGCGGTCGAGGCGGTGCGCCGGCTGCACGCTGAGGGTCGGGGCGTCGCGTACGCGACCAACAACGCGTCCCGGCGCTCCAGCGAGGTCGCCGAGCTGCTCACCGGCATGGGTGTGCCGGCCCGGGCGGAGGAGGTGCTGACCTCGGCCGCGGCCGCCGCCGAGCTGCTGCGGGACCGGCTGCCCGCCGGCGCCCCGGTGCTGGTGGTCGGCGCGGAGGCGCTGCGGGCGGAGCTCCGCGCCGCCGGACTGACCCCGGTCAGCCTGGCCGACGACGCCCCGGCCGCCGTGGTGCAGGGGTACGGCCCGCGGGTCGGCTGGACGGAGCTGGCCGAGGCGGCGGTGGCGATCCGGGCCGGCGCGTCGTGGATCGCGACGAACACCGATCGGACCCTGCCCAGTGACCGTGGCCCGCTGCCCGGCAACGGGTCGCTCGTGGCCGCGCTGGTCACCGCCCTGCGGCGGGAACCCGACGTGGTGGTGGGCAAGCCGGAGCCGGCGCTGTTCGCCACCGCGGCACGCCGCGCCGGATCAGGGCGGGCCCTGGTGGTCGGGGACCGGCTGGACACCGACATCGAGGGTGCCCGCCGGGCCGGGCTCGACAGCCTGCTGGTGCTCACCGGCGTCAGCGACGTACCCGAGCTGCTGGCCGCCCCGGAGGAGCGCCGCCCGACGTACGTCGCGCTGGACCTCGCCGGGCTGTTCGACCCGGCGGCGGTGGTCCGGGTGCCGACCGGGTCGGTCCCGGGCTGGTCGGTCGTCGGGACCGGCGGCGGGCTGGACCTCGCCGGCGCGGGCCGCCCGCTGGACGCCCTCGCCGCGCTCTGCGCGGCGGCCTGGTCGGCGGCGGGGGAGCCGCCGCTGGTGCGACCGGCGTCCCCGGCTGCGGAGGAGACCCTCGCGGCCCTCGGCCTGTCGGTCTGAGCCGCGGCCGGGCGAACGGGCTCAGAGCAGCTTGCGGAGCTTCATCAGGTCGAACGGGTTTGCCTTGATCGAGACGCGCCGGGAGGCCACCGCCTTGGTGACGTCGAGCTGACCGTGGACCAGGGCGACCAGGTCGTCGCTGGCGGCGCTGAGCACGATTTTGGCTTTCGGGTCGTCCCCGTCGGTGAGGTCGACCAGCCGGCCGCCGGCGAGCCGGCCGTGGAAGGCGGTGTCCAGGTCGGTGACCCGGCAGGCCAGCGTCCGGTCGAGGTCGATCCGGTCCTGCACGTCGGCGTGCCGGTCCAGCCGGGCGGCCAGCTCCCGCAACGCCTGCCGGCACTCGTCCACGCTGGCCACATCGTCTCCTCACCACGCGCCACGCCGTTTCCCGGCACCGTACCGCACGGGACCGTCACCCCGGCCCGGTAGCGTGACACCAGCACACCCCACCCCCGCGGAAGGACTCAGGCATGCAGGACGCGTGGCGCGCCTACCTCGAGCTGGCCATGGGCCTGACCGAGGCACCCCGCAAGAGGGCCCAGGACGTCGTCCGCCGGATGGTCGGTTCGGGCGGTGCCACCGCCGCGCAGCTGCAGGCGCTCGGCGAGGAACTGGTCTCCACCGGGCTGGCCAACCGGGAGGCGCTGACCAAGCTGGTCCGGTTCGAGGTCGATCGGGCGCTCGGCGCGGTGGGGCTGGCCACCGCGGACGAGGTTGCCGAGCTGACCCGCCGGGTGCACGAGCTGGAGCGTCAGCTCCGCGACGCCAAGGGCGGGCCGGAGGCGTCGGTGACCGGGCCCCCGTCGGCGGTCCCGACCTCGCCGCCCGCCCCGGGCAAGGCCGTGGCGAAGCCCCCCGCCCCGGGCAAGGCCGTGGCGAAGCCCCCCGCCCCGGGCAAGGCCGTGGCGAAGAAGGTGGCCAAGAAGGCCGTGGCGAAGAAGTCGCCCGGCGTGGTGACCCGCGCCGCGGGTCCGGCGGCGGGCGCCGCCGAGCCGGCGGCGCCGGTGACGAAGGCCAGGGCCGCCCGACGGCTGCCCGGGGACGCCCGGTGACCGGCTCGACGAGCCGGCGAGGTCGCCGGTGAGCGGCCCGTACCGTCCCGGCCCGCCGCCCGGCGGCCGGCCGGTGCCGGGGCCACCGGCGGCGGCGCGTCCCGGCCCGCCGGTCGCCGCCCGGCCCGCGCCGGCGCCGACGGAGGTCGAGGACGTCCGGCATCCGGCGGTGGACGCCGTGGTGCAGGCGATGGCGAACGCCGAGGCGCTGTCCCCGGCGGACCAGATCGCCCAGTACGAGGCGGCGTACGAGACGCTGCGCGAGACCCTGGCCGGCATCGACCAGGCCTGACCGACCGGAGAACCACCACTCATGGCACGTCGCAACCGGCTCGACGCCGAACTCGTCCGTCGCGGTCTGGCGCGCTCCCGGGAGCAGGCCGTCGCGCTGGTCGAGGCCGGCCGGGTGCAGCTGCGCGGGGTGCCGGCCCGCAAGGCCGCCGCGATGGTCGACCCCGCCGACCCGCTGCTGGTCACCGGTGAGGACCCCGCCACGGAGTACGTCTCCCGGGGCGGCCACAAGCTGGCCGGCGCGCTGGCCGCCTTCGCCCCGGGCGGGCTCGCCGTCGCCGGCCGCCGCTGCCTGGACGCGGGAGCCTCCACCGGGGGCTTCACCGACGTGCTGCTGCGCGCGGACGCGGCCGAGGTGGTGGCGGTGGACGTCGGCTACGGCCAGCTCGCCTGGCCGCTGCGCACCGACGAGCGGGTTCGGGTCTTCGAGCGCACCAACGTGCGTACCCTCACCCCGGAGGTGATCGGCGGCGAGGTCGACCTGACGGTGGCCGACCTGTCGTTCATCTCGCTGCGTCTGGTGCTGCCGGCCCTGGCGGCCTGCACGCGCGCCGACGGCGACCTGGCCCTGATGGTCAAGCCGCAGTTCGAGGTGGGCCGGGAGCGGGTCGGTGCGGGCGGGGTGGTGCGCGATCCGGGATTGCGCGCGGAGGCGGTGCTGGACGTGGCCGCCGCCGCCGGGGCGCTCGGCCTGGGCCTGGCCGACGTGACGGCCAGCCCGCTGCCGGGGCCGAGCGGCAACGTCGAGTTCTTCGTATGGTTACGCCGGGGCGCCCCGCCGGCCGACCCGCAGCGGGTGCGGGCGGTGGTGGCGGCCGGTCCCGACGGCCGGGGCACGTCCGGCGCCGAGTCGGGCCCGACGGACACGGAGGAGGTGGGCTCGGTGAGCGCGAGGAGTGAGCCGGGTTTGCGGGCCACGCAGTCGCGAACGAAGGGATCCCGTTGAGCGTGGAGCGGACCGCTCTGCTGGTCACCCACACCGGCCGTCGGCGCAGCACCGAGCACGCGCGGGCGGTGGCGGCGGATCTGACCGCCGCCGGCTTCGAGGTGCGGGTGGTGGCGGAGGAGGCCGAGGACCTGGACCTGCCGGGCGCGGTGCCGGTGACCGGTCCGGCGGCGGCCGAGGGTGCGGAGATCGTCTTCGCGCTCGGTGGGGACGGCACGTTCCTGCGCGCGGCGGAGCTGGCCCGGCCGGCGAAGGTGCCGCTGCTCGGCATCAACCTGGGCAAGGTGGGTTTCCTCGCCGAGGCCGAGATCGACGACCTGGACTCGGCGGTGCGGGACGTGGTGGCCCGCAGCTACACCGTGGACGAGCGGCTCACGCTGGACGTGACCGCCGAGTTCGAGGGTGGGCCGACGATCGAGTCGTGGGCGTTGAACGAGATCAGCGTCGAGAAGGGCGAGCGGGCCCAGATGCTGGAGCTGCTCGTCGACGTGGACGGCCGGCCGCTGTCCCGGTACGGCTGCGACGGCGTGGTGTGTGCCACCCCCACCGGCTCGACGGCGTACGCGTTCTCCGGCGGGGGGCCGGTGGTCTGGCCCGAGGTGGAGGCGTTGCTGCTGGTGCCGATCAGCGCGCACGCGCTGTTCAGCCGGCCGTTGGTGACCGCGCCGACGTCCACCTTCGTCATCACCGTGGACCCGTTCACCACGCTGGCGGTGCTCAGCTGTGACGGCCGGCGGGTGTACGACGTGCCGCCGGGGGCGAAGGTGACGGTGCGGCGGGGCGCGTTGCCGGTGCGGATCGTGCGGCTGCGGCCCCGGCCGTTCACCGACCGGTTGGTCGCCAAGTTCGACCTGCCGGTGCAGGGCTGGCGCGGCAACCGCAGGTGAGCGGGGTGCTGCCGGCCCTCCGGTCGCCCTGTCGGGTGGGTCGGTGGCGTCGTGCCGGCTGGTCAACTGTCGCACGGCGCGTCTAGTGTCGGTTGCTGTGCTGGAAGAGCTGCGCATCACCGGACTGGGCGTCATCGAGGACACCACGCTCCCGCTGACCGGCGGGATGAACGTCATCACCGGCGAGACGGGCGCGGGCAAGACCATGGTGGTCACCGGTCTGGGCCTGCTCTTCGGTGGTCGTGCCGACGCCGGCCGGGTCCGGGCGGAGCCGGGGCGGGCGGTCGTGGAGGGGCGGCTGCGGTTGCGCGGCCGGATCGGCGACACCGTGCACGCCCGGATCACCGACGCCGGTGGCGAGCCGGACGAGGACGGCTCGGTGCTGCTGAGCCGTACGGTCACGGTGGAGGGTCGGTCGCGGGCGCACCTGGGTGGCCGGTCGATGCCGGTGTCGATGCTCGGCGAGGTCGGCGAGCAGGTGGTGGCGGTGCACGGCCAGTCCGACCAGTTGCGGCTGCTGCGGCCGGCCGAGCAGCGGGCGTCGCTGGACCGGTTCGCCGGCGCGGAGCACGAGAAGCTGCTGGAGGCGCTGCGGGAGGCGTACTCCCGGTGGCGGGCCGTGGTGGACGACCTGGCCGACCGGCGGCGCAACGCCCGGGAGCGTCACCAGGAGGCCGACCTGCTGCGGTTGGGTCTGGACGAGATCACCCGGGTCGATCCGCAGCCCGGTGAGGACGACGAGCTCAAGGCGGAGGCGCAGCGGCTGGAGCACGCCGAGGGGCTGCGTACGGCGGCGCAGTTGGCCCACCAGTGCGTGGCCGGCGGGGTGGAGGCGACCGACGACACGCCGGACGCCACGGCGCTGCTGGGCACCGCCCGGCGCACGCTGGAGGCCCAGGCCGGCACGGATCCGGCGCTGGGCGAGTTGGCGGTCCGGTTGGAGGAGGCGGCCACCCTGGTCGCGGACGTGTCGGCCGAGCTGTCGGGATACCTGGCGGGGTTGGACGCGGACCCGGCCCGGTTGCAGGTGATCTACGAACGGCGGGCCGCGTTGCGGGCGTTGACCCGCAAGTACGCCGACGACGTGGACGGGGTGATCGCCTGGGCGGAGCGGGCTCGGACCCGGCTGTCCGATCTGGACACCTCGGACGACCTGCTGGAGGAGCTGGACCGGGAGGGTCAGCGGCTGGCCGGTGAGGTGGCCGAGCTGGCCGGCCGGGTGTCGGCCTCCCGGCAGGAGGCGGCGCTGCGCTTCGCCGAGCAGGTGACGGTGGAGCTGGCCGGGTTGGCCATGCCGCACGCCCGGATCGAGGTGGCGGTGCTGCCTCGGGCGGCGGGCCGGGCGGAGCCGACCCTGCGGGTCAACGGCGCCGAGGTCGGGGTGGGGCCGGACGGCGCCGACGAGGTGGAGTTGCGGCTGCTGGCCCACCCGGGTGCGCCGTCGCTGCCGTTGCAGCGGGGCGCCTCCGGTGGGGAGCTGTCCCGGGTGATGCTGGCCATCGAGGTGGTCTTCGCCGGGTCCGGTGGGCCGCCGACGTTGGTCTTCGACGAGGTGGACGCCGGGGTCGGTGGCCGGGCGGCGGTGGAGATCGGGCGCCGGCTGGCTCGGTTGGCCCGCAGTCACCAGGTGCTCGTGGTCACTCATCTGCCGCAGGTGGCGGCGTTCGCCGACCGGCACCTGGTGGTCGCCAAGGACACCGGGGGAGCGGTGACCACCAGTGGGGTGCGGGTGGTGGAGGACACCGAGCGGGCCCGGGAGCTGGCGCGCATGCTGGCGGGTTTGCCGGACTCGGATCTGGGTATCGCGCATGCGGAGGAACTGCTGGCCGTCGCGGCGAAGGAAAGGCGTTCGTGAGGCCGGCTTTGTGAGCGCAAGCACACCGGCTTGTGCTCGGAGTGTGCTTCCCTGGGTAGGCGGCCCTGCTCAGGCATGTCGCGACAGAAATGCCTGCCTCAACATGCCAGGATGGTCACGATGCGTCTACCCACGTTGCGCCGGACCCGGAACGCGGAACCGGGCACAGTTGCCGGCACCGCTCGCCTCGATCGTCGGACGAAGCGCCTGGTCGGGCGGCTGAGACCCGGGGACATCGCGATCATCGACCATGTCGACCTGGACCGGGTGGCGGCCGATTCGCTGGTCGCCGTCGGCGTCGCCGCGGTTCTCAACGCCAAGCCGTCGGTCTCCGGCCGCTATCCCAACCTCGGTCCGGAGGTGCTCGTCAAGGCGGGCATTCCGCTGCTGGACGACCTCGGGGAGAGCGTCTTCGAGCAGGTCCGCGAGGGCGATCTGGTGCGGATCGAGGGCAACACGGTCTTCGTCGGCGAGGAGCCGGTGGCCCATGGCGCGTTGCAGGACGCCGAGACCGTGGCCAAGGCGATGGCCGACGCCCGGGAGGGCCTGTCCGTGCAGTTGGAGGCGTTCGCCGCCAACACCATGGACTACCTCCGGCAGGAGCGTGACCTGCTGTTGGACGGGGTCGGTGTACCGGAGATCGAGACCGAGATCCGGGGCCGGCACTGCCTGATCGTGGTCCGGGGCTATGACTACAAGGCCGACCTGGACGTGTTGCGGCCCTACATCCGGGAGTTCAAGCCGGTGCTGATCGGCGTGGACGGTGGCGCGGACGCGCTGGTGGAGGCCGGCTACACCCCTGACATGATCATCGGTGACATGGACTCGGTCACCGACGACGTGCTGCGCTGCGGCGCCGAGGTGATCGTGCACGCGTACCCGGACGGTCGGGCCCCGGGCCTGGCCCGGGTGAACGGGCTCGGCGTGCCGGCGATCACCTTTCCGGCGGCGGCGACCAGCGAGGACCTGGCCATGCTGCTGGCCGACGAGAAGGGCGCGTCGCTGCTGGTGGCGGTCGGCACGCACGCCACCCTTGTCGAGTTTCTGGACAAGGGGCGCGGCGGCATGGCGTCGACGTTCCTCACCCGGCTCAAGGTCGGCGGCAAGCTCGTCGACGCCAAGGGCGTCAGCCGGCTCTACCGGCAGAGCATCTCCGGCTCCTCGCTGCTGTTGCTGGTCCTGTCCGCGGTCGCCGCGATGGCCTCCGCGGTGGCCGTCTCCACCGTCGGCAAGGCGTACCTGGGCGTGGTTTCGGAGTGGTGGGACAATTTGGTGTTCCGGCTCGGCCAGCTCTTCTAGCTCCCCGACGACCAAGAGGCTGCAAGCGTGATCAACTTTCGGTACCACGTGGTGTCCCTGACCGCGGTCTTCCTCGCGCTGGCCATCGGGTTGGTGGTCGGCACGGCGGCGCTCAACGGCCCGGTGGCCGACTCGCTGCGGGAGAACGTCAACCTGCTGCGCAAGGACAACCAGCAGATGCGTCAGTCGGTCAACAACCTGCAGAAGGAACTGGACTCGGAAGAGGACTTCGCGGCCGAGATCGCCCAGGTGGTCCTGCCCGGCAAGCTCACCGGCAAGCGGGTGCTGGTGCTGAGCCTGCCGAGCGGGCGGCAGCACACCGACGGCGTGCTCAAGATGCTGGAACTGGCCGGCGCCGACGTCACCCGGGTCGACCTGCAGGACAAGTTCATCAACCCGGACAACAACAGCAACCTGATGGAGCTGGCGGTCACCGCGGCCCGGCCCACCGCGCCGGCCTCCGGCCTGCCCGGCAACGGGCACGGGGTGGAGACCTCCAGCGCCCTGCTGGCCAGCGTGCTGCTGGACCGGGCGGCCGGCGCGGCCCCGGTCAGCGACCCCGACCGGCGGTCGGTGCTCGGCTCCTACTCCACCGCCGGCTACCTCACCACCGACGACCGGGTGTCCCGGTCCGCCGAGGCGGTCGTGCTGGTCAGCGGGCAGCCGTACGTGGACAAGGACTCGGTCAAGAAGGACGAGTCGGTGGTCAAGGTGGCCGAGCAGTTCGACCGGACCGGGTCGATCGTGGTCGGCGGCAACGGCTCCGCCGGCGGCAACGTGGTGGCCGTGGTCCGCGGCGACCAGGTGCTGGCCCAGGCCATCTCCACCGTCGACAACGCCAACACCGTCCAGGGCCAGCTGGTCACCTCCCTGGCCCTGGTGCAGCAGCTGACCGAGAAGAAGGCCGGCCACTACGGCGTGGGCGACAGCGCGGCGGCGATCCTGCCTAAACTGCCCCAGTGAATCAACGGCGGACGCCCGGTTCGCGCCCCCGCGCGCCCCGGGTCCGGATCGGAGGGCTCGCGTGAGCAGGTGGGGTCGGTTGCTGGCTGCCGGGGCCGGGGCGGTCGCCGCCCGGTACGTCCTGCGGGAGGTGCGCACCGCGCCGGTGGCGCCCGCGCTGGAGCGGACGAACTTCCGCGGCCGCACCGTCACCCTCGCCGCCGGGCCGGCGCTGGCGGTGGGCGCCGCCGGGGCGGGCGCGTTGGGCGCGGGCAGCGGGCCGGCCGGGGCGGCCGCGCTCGTGGCCGGGCTGGGCGCCGGCGCGGTCGGGCTCTACGACGACGTGGTGGGCGCCCGGCCGGAGCAGAAGGCCGCGAAGGGCTTCGCCGGGCACCTGGCCGCGCTGCGCGAGGGCCGGGTCACCGCCGGACTGGTCAAGATCGTCGGGGTGGGCGCGGCGGGGCTCGGTGCGGCCGCCCTGCTCGCCGCCGACCCCCGGGTCGTCGCCCACCCGCGCCGGCAGCGCCACGGCGGCCTCGGGCGTGCCGTGGACGTGCTGCTCGGCGCCGGCGTGGTGGCCGGCACCGCGAACCTGGTCAACCTGCTCGATCTGCGCCCCGGCCGGGCGCTGAAAGCCGGCCTGCTGCTCGGCGCGCCGCTGGCCCGTGGCCCGCACGGCGGGATCGCCGTCGGGGCGGCGAGCGCCGCCGCCGGCCTGCTCCGCGACGACCTCGACGAGACGGTGATGCTCGGCGACAGCGGCGCCAACGCGCTGGGCGCCCTGCTCGGTGTGTCGCTGGCCGCCCGGACCGGGCCGCTGGGCCGGGCCGGCGTGCTGGCGGCGCTGGCCGGCCTCACCGCGGCCAGCGAGAGGGTCAGCTTCACCCAGGTGATCCAGCGGACGCCGATTCTCCGCGAGCTCGACGAGCTGGGCCGTCACCACGACTGACGTGATCAAACCCCTCACCGGCGCCGGCCGGGTCGCCGGCGCAGCCGCGCTCATCGCCGTCCTCACCGTGCTCAGCCGGCTCGCCGGCTTCGGCCGTACGGTGGTGTTCACCTGGACGCTGGGACCGTCGGACCTCGGCGGCGCCTATCTGGTGGCGAACAACCTGCCGAACTTCATCTTCGAGATCGTGGCCGGCGGGGCGCTGGCGAGTCTCGTCGTACCGCTGCTGGCCGGCGCGGTGCAGGCCGGTGACCGGCGGGCGGTCGCCGCCACCACCGGCGCGCTGCTCAGCTGGACGCTCAGCCTGCTCGTCCCGCTGGCGCTGCTGGTGGCGCTGCTCGCCGGGCCGCTGATGTCGGTGCTCGGCCCCGGCCTGACCGAGGCCCAGCACGCGGCCGGGGTACGGATGCTGTGGCTGTTCGCGCCGCAACTGCCGCTGTACGGGGTCGGCATCGTGCTCACCGGCGTGCTCCAGGCGCACCGCAGGTTCGCCTGGCCGGTGATCGCCCCGCTGCTGTCCAGCGTGACGGTCATCGGGGTTTACCTCGCCTTCGCCATGGCCGAGGGGCTGCTGGCCACGGTCGGCGGGGTGAGCCGGGCGGGGCAGCTGCTGCTGGCCGGGGGCACCACGCTCGGCGTGGTGGTGCTGTCGCTGTCGCTGCTGATCCCGCTGCGCGCGCTGGGCCTGCGGCTGCGGCCGGGCTACCGGTTCCCCGCCGAGGCACGCGCCCGGGTCGGCGGGCTGGCGCTGGCCGGGCTGGTGACGGTCGGCGCGCAGCAGGTCGCCCTCATGGTCAGCCTGAACCAGGTCACCTTCGGCCCGACGTTCAACCCCGGCGTCTACAACCTGGCCCAGTCGGTCTACTTCCTGCCCTGGGCGGTGCTCGCGGTGCCACTGGCGGTGGCCGCGTACCCGACGCTGGCCGCCGCCCGGGCCACCGGGGACGAGCGGACCTACCGGGAGACCCTCGCCCCGGCCGTCCGCGGCGTGGTCCTGTTCAGCCTGCTGGGAGCCGCCGCGCTGGTCGGCACCGCCGCACCGGTCGGGGAGTTCTTCTTTCCGGGGAAGCCGGCCGCCGGGCCGGCCGCGGCGGCCATCGCCGGGTTCGCGCCGGGGCTGCTCGGCTACGGGCTCTTCGCGATCCTCACCCGGGCCCTCTACGCCCGGGGCGAGACGCGGGCGGCCACCGCCGCCACCGCCGGAGGCTGGCTGACCGTACCGGTGCTGGCGGTGCTGCTCGGGCAGCTCCTGCCGCCGGGCCAGCGGGTGCTCGCGGTGACGCTCGGCACCTCCGGCGGGATGCTCGTGCTGGGCGCGCTGCTGGTGGCCGCGGTACGCCGCACGGCGGGCCCGGCCGCGCTGGCCGGGCTCGGCCGGGCCGGCGCCGCCGGCCTGCTCGCCGCGGTGCTGGCCGCGCCGGCGGGCATCGCCACGTCCCGGGTGGTGGCGGCGGCCGCCGGCACCCCGACGCTCGCCGGGGCGCTCGTGCAGGGCATGCTGTCCGGAGCCGTGGTCGGCGCGGTGTATCTCGCCGTCGCGTGGCTGGCCGACCGGCGGGACGTGGCGCCGCTGCTCGCCGCGGTCGGCCGCCGGCTGAGCCGTCGCCGGGCCCGCCCGGCCGCCGGACCGCCCGCGGGCGCGCGGCACGAGCAGTCGCTGACGGAAGGGGAGGACGGATGACCGGGACGACGTCGGCAGCGCGGTGGCCCGGCTCGGTGGCCCTGGTCCTCGCCTCCAGCACCGGCGGGGTCGGCCAGCACGTCCGGTCGGTGGCCCGGGGCCTCGCCGCGGCCGGCGCGTCCGTGCTGGTCTGCGGGCCGGCCGCGACCCAGGAACAGTTCGACTTCACCGGGGCCGGCGCCCGGTTCGTCCCGGTGGAGATCCCGGCCAGCCCGACCCCGGCCGACGCCCGGGCCGTCGCCGCGCTGCGCCGGGCCCTCGCCGACGCGCCGGTGGACGTGGTGCACGCGCACGGGCTGCGCGCCGGGCTGGTGGCCGTACTGGCCCGGCCCGCCGTCCCGCTGGTGGTCACCTGGCACAACGCGGTGCTGGCCGGCGGCCTGCGGGGTCGGCTGTCCCGGCTGGCCGAGCGGGTGGTGGCCCGGTCGGCCACGGTCGCCCTGGGGGCCTCCGCCGACCTGGTGGCCCGGGCCGCCGCGCTGGGCGCGACCGACGCCCGGCTCGCGCCGGTGGCCGCGCCCGCGCTGCCGGCACCGCGCCGGCGGCGGGCCGCCGTCCGCGCCGAGTTCGGCGTCGCCGCCGGGCAGCCGCTGATCCTGTCGGTCGGCCGGCTGCACCCGCAGAAACGCTACGACGTGCTGGTCGACGCCGCCGCCCGGTGGCGTACCCGCCGACCCGTCCCGGTGGTGGTGATCGCCGGCAGCGGCCCCGCCTACCTGCCGCTGGCCGCCCGGATCTCGGCGGCCCGCGCGCCGGTGACCCTGCTCGGGCACCGCACCGACGTCGCGGACCTGCTGGCCGGCGCCGACCTGGCCCTGGTCACCAGCGACTGGGAGGCCCGCCAGCTGTTCGCGCAGGAGGCGCTGCGGGCCGGCGTGCCACTGGTGGCCACCGACGTGGGCGGCCTGCCGGAGCTGGTCGGCGACGCCGCCGTGCTGGTCCCGCCCGGCGACGTCGACGCGGTCGACGCGGCGGTCCGCGGGCTGCTGGACGACGAGGCCCGCCGGGCCGACCTGGCCCGGCGGGGCGCGGAGCGGGCCGCGGGCTGGCCCACCGAGGCCGACACGGTCGCCGCGCTGGCCGCGCTCTACGCCGAGCTGAGCCCGCCGGGCGCCGGCCCGGCCCGGCCCGACGCCGGCGCCCCGTCGACGGGGCAGCGCTGATGCTGCGCAGGCTGACCCCGGTGCTGCTCACCCTGGTCGTGGTGGCGCTGGGCATCACCGCCCTGGCCGCCCGGCCGGACCGGGCCGCCCCGCGCCCGTCGGCCGACTTCGTCGTGCTGGCCGGGGTGGCGGGGCTGCGTTGGGAGGACGTCGACCCGCAGACCACCCCGACGCTGTGGCGGATGGCCGAGCAGGGCTCCATCGGGTCGCTGTCGGTGCGTTCCGCGCACCGGCCCACCTGCCCGGTGGACGGCTGGCTGACCCTGGGCGCCGGGAACTTCGCCGCCTGGAACGGGTCCCGCACGGCCGGCGGCTGCCCGGCCAGTTCGGTCACCGTGGAGCAGCCGGACGGCATCGGCGCGAACCTGCCCCAGCAGGAGGGCGTGGTCACCTACAACCAGGATCGGCGGCCCTGGGGCGCGGTGCCGGGCTCGCTGGCGGAGTCGGTGCGCTGCTCGGTGGCGGTCGGTCCCGGCGCGGCGGTGGCCGCGGCCCGGCCGTTCGGTCGGGTCGACCGATACGCGTCGGCGCTGCCGAAGGACCCCGCCAAGCTGCTCGGCTCGTGCGTGCTCAGCATCGTGGACCTCGGCACGGTCAGCGGCACGGACCCGGCCGGGCGGGCCGAGGCGGCGCGCCGGGCGGATCAGGAGCTGGCCCGGGTGCTGGCCGCGCGTCCGCCCCGCTCGCTGGTGCTGCTCGCCGGGATCTCCGACACCGACCAGACGTCCCGGTTGCACGTGGCGGTCGCCGACGGGCCGGGCTGGGAACACGGCTGGCTGACCTCGGCGAGCACCGGCCGGGAGGGCTACCTGCAACTGGCCGACCTGGCGCCCACCGCGCTCACGGCGCTGGGCCGCCCGTTGCCGCAGCGGATCTTCCTGGGCCGTCCCGCCCAGTCGGTGGGTGAGCGCCCGGGTGACCTGGCCGCCGACATCGAGCGGACGGCGGACGCCGACCGGGAGGCGGGCGCCCAGCGCCGGGTGGCCGGGTGGTTCTTCGCGCTGCTCGCGGTGGCGCAGGTCGGGCTCGCGATCACGGTGCTGCCGCTGCTGCGCCGCGCCCGCCGGCACGCCGGCCCGTACGGCCCGGAGCCGGTGTCGCGGCGGGTGGTGGGCGCGGTGGAGCTGCTGCTGATCGCCGCCGCGCTGGCCGTGCCGGCGGCCCTGCTGGCCGACGCGGTGCCGTGGTGGCGGGGCGCGCACGCGGGCGGGTACTTCGCGCTGGTGACGGTGCTGCTGATCGGCGGCGGGACCGCTCTGGTGCGGATCGCGCCGGGGTACGCCGGGACGCTGGGGCCGCTCGGCGCGGTGGCCGGCCTGGCCACCCTGGCGATCGGCGCGGACGTGCTCACCGGCGCCCGGTTGCAGCTCAACGGGGTGGTGGGCTACTCGGCGTTGCAGGGCGGCCGGTACGCCGGGCTGGGCACGGTGGGACTGGGCGTGTTCCTCGCCGGCGCGCTGCTGTGCGCCGGCTGGCTGGCGCAGCGGTTCCGGCGTGGCTGGCGGCCGGCGGTGATGGTGCTGGTGGGTGGCCTGGCGGTGGTGGTCGTGGGCAGCCCGTACCTGGGCTCCGACTCGATCGGGGCGATCGCGCTCACCGCCGGGGTGAGCGTCGCCGCCGCGATCAGCGCCGGCGGCTGGCTGACGGTGAGCCGGTTCGTCTGGGCCACCATGGCCGGGCTGGCGGTGACCATCGGCTTCGCCACGGTGGACCTGCGCCGGCCGGAGTACGAGCGGGGCAGCCTGGGTCGTTTCCTGGCCGCCCTGGGCGACGGCACCGGCGGGATGACGGTGAACCGGTCCAGCAGCGCCAACTTCGAGACCCTGGTGAACAGCCCGCTGACCGTGATCGCGCTGGCCGGCGCGGCGCTGGTCTGGCTGGCCCTGCTCCAGCCGTGGGGCGGCCTGCTGCGGCTGTTCGGCATCTACCCGGCGATCCGGGCGGCGATGGCCGGCACCGGCGTGGCCGCCGGCATCGGCGGCGTGCTGGGCGGGGTGGCGTTGGACGTGGCCGGCGCGGCCGCCGCGCTGGTGGTGCCGATGGCGGCGCTGGCGGCGCTGCGGGTGCTCGACCACTCCACCGACCGCACCCTGCCTGGCACCGGCCGGCCCTGGAACGACGTGCCCGGTGGTGGCCCGGACGGCGCGCCGGGTGGCCCCGACGGCCGGCCCGGGGGACAGCGGCCCGGCGGCGGGCCGGTTCCGGACGAGTGCGGCACCGCTGGGCCGGCCGCGGACGGCGGCGGTCCCGGCGTGTCGGGTGGCGCGCCGGCCGGCCCCGGCGAGGGCGCCGACCCTGCCGACGGACCGGTGCCGCACCAGGCCCGGCGGGCATCGACCGAGGTCACGGCCGGCTGAGGAGGTCCGGCCCGGATCGGGCGTACCGACGGGTGCGACCCCGGCCCCCGGGCGGGGAGGTGTTACCGTGGAATCCCGTGGATCGCGTGATCACCCAGGTGATCGGCACGGCGGTTCGCACGACCGCTACGGACGACACGGGAGCAGGCCTTGGCCCCTTCAGCACAGACGACCCGGCACATCTTCGTCACCGGGGGCGTCGCCTCCTCGCTCGGTAAGGGCCTCACCGCCTCCAGCCTCGGCAACCTGCTCACCGCCCGCGGGCTGCGCGTGGTGATGCAGAAGCTCGACCCGTACCTCAACGTCGATCCCGGGACGATGAACCCGTTCCAGCACGGCGAGGTCTTCGTCACCGAGGACGGCGCCGAGACCGACCTGGACGTCGGCCACTACGAGCGGTTCCTCGACCGGGCGCTGTCCGGCAAGGCGAACGTCACCACCGGCCAGATCTACTCGGACGTGATCGCCAAGGAGCGGCGCGGCGAGTACCTGGGCGACACCGTCCAGGTCATCCCGCACATCACCAACGAGATCAAGTCGCGGATCCTCGGCATGGCCGCCCCGGACGCCGACGGCCAGGTGCCCGACGTGGTGATCACCGAGGTGGGCGGCACCGTCGGCGACATCGAGTCGCTGCCGTTCCTGGAGGCGATCCGCCAGGTCCGCCACGACCTGGGCCGGGACAACTGCTTCTACCTGCACGTGTCGCTGGTGCCGTACCTGGCGCCGTCCGGCGAGCTGAAGACCAAGCCCACCCAGCACTCGGTGGCGCAGCTGCGCAGCATCGGCATCCAGCCGGACGCGTTGGTGCTGCGCTGCGACCGGGAGATCCCGGACAAGGTCAAGCAGAAGCTGTCGCTCTACTGCGACGTGGACCGGGAGGCCGTCACCGCCGCCCCGGACGCGCCCAGCATCTACGACATCCCGAAGGTGCTGCACCGCGAGGGCCTCGACGCGTACGTGGTGCGCCGGCTCGGCCTGTCCTTCCGCGACGTGGACTGGGCCAGCTGGGACGACCTGCTGGACCGGGTGCACCAGCCGCACCACACGGTCACCGTCGCGCTGGTCGGCAAGTACGTCGACCTGCCCGACGCGTACCTGTCGGTCAGCGAGGCCATCCGGGCCGCCGGCTTCGGCCACCGGGCCCGGGTGCAGCTGCGGTGGGTGCCCAGCGACGACTGCGTCACCCCGGCCGGGGCCGCCGCCGCGTTGGCCGGGGTGGACGGCATCGTCATCCCCGGCGGCTTCGGCGTACGCGGCATCGAGGGCAAGATCGGCACCGCCCGGTACGCCCGGGAGAACGGCATCCCGCTGCTCGGCCTCTGCCTCGGCCTGCAGTGCATGACCATCGAGGTGGCCCGCCACCTGGCCGGCCTGGACGGGGCGAACTCGCTGGAGTTCGACGAGCAGGCGAAGCACCCGGTCATCGCCACCATGGCCGACCAGGAGGACATCGTCGCCGGCAAGGGTGACCTGGGCGGCACCATGCGGCTCGGCGCGTACCCGGCGAAGCTGACCGACGGCTCGCTGGTCGCCGAGGCGTACGGCAGCACCGAGGTCAGCGAGCGGCACCGGCACCGCTACGAGGTGAACAACGCCTACCGGGACCAGCTCACCAAGGCCGGGCTGCACATCTCCGGCACCTCGCCGGACGGCCGGCTGGTCGAGTTCGTCGAGCTGGACCGCGCGCTGCACCCGTTCTTCGTGGCCACCCAGGCGCACCCCGAGCTGAAGAGCCGCCCGACCCGCCCGCACCCGCTGTTCGCCGGTTTCGTCGAGGCCGCCATCGCGTACTCGGAGGCCGACCGGCTCCCGGTGGACCTGGACGGTCCGGCGGCGAAGAAGGCCGGCCGCAACGGCGGTACGCCGGTGGCCGAGGCGGCCGCGCGTTCATGAGCGCGGTCGAGCACCGCTACGAGGTGACCGGCCGGCGGGAGCGCTACGCCGGCCCGGTCTTCACCGTGTTCAGCGACCAGGTCACCATGCCGGGCGGCGGCACGGCGACCCGGGACCACGTCCGGCACGTCGGCGCGGTGGCCGTGGTGGCGCTGGACGACGCCGGCCAGGTGGTGCTGCTGCGGCAGTACCGGCACGCCGTCGGCCGGCACCTGTGGGAGCTGCCGGCCGGGCTGATGGACGTCGAGGGTGAGCAGCTGCCGGCCGCGGCGGCCCGGGAACTGGCCGAGGAGGCCGACCTCACCGCCGGCCGGGTCGACCTGCTGGTCGACCTGCACACCTCGCCGGGCTTCTCCAACGAGCTGGTTCGGGTCTTCCTCGCCCGCGACCTGGGCGAGGTGCCGGCCGAGCGCCGGCACCGGCGCACCGACGAGGAGGCCGACCTCCAGGTGGTCCGGCTCGACCTGGACGAGGCCGTCGGGATGGTGCTGGCCGGTGAGATCACCAACGCTCCGTGCGTGGCCGGGCTGCTCGCCGCGGCGCGTGCCCGGGACGCCGGCTGGTCGGTGCTGCGCCGCGCCGACGCCCCGCTGCCCCGCTGATCGGGTACGCCGCCGGTGACGTGTGGTGAGCTGATACCCGGAGGGACGTGCCAAACTCCGGGGTTTCACGCTCAGGTGCCCTCAGGCCGCCCCGGCGGGCGGCGGGGACGGTCACGCGGTGCGACGATGGGGGTGGGTCCACGGGCGGCAGGGAGGGCCATTCCTGACACATCGTCAGGCGAACCCGTCACCGGGTGTCAGTGTGCTGGCTTCCCAGGGCTGGGTGCGGCCCTAGACTGCCGCCGGCAGGACCGGTGGACCGCGTCGGCAATGGGGCCGCCGCGGCGCCGCGCTGTCGGGGATGAGCAGCCCCGAAGGAAGGTGTCTGCATCGTGAAGGTCGGAATCCCCCGCGAGGTCAAGAACCACGAGTACCGCGTGGCGATCACGCCCGCGGGCGTCAACGAGTTCACCCGCCACGGCCATGAGGTCTTCGTCGAGTCCGGCGCCGGCGTCGGTTCCAGCATCACCGACGACGAGTTCGCCGCCTCCGGCGCGAAGATCCTGGCCACCGCCGACGAGGTCTGGGAATCCGCCGAGCTGGTGCTCAAGGTCAAGGAGCCGATCGCCGAGGAGTACCACCGGATGCGCGAGGGGCAGGTGCTCTTCACCTACCTGCACCTGGCCGCCTCGAAGGACTGCACCGACGCGCTGGTCGACCGGAAGGTCACCGGCATCGCGTACGAGACCGTCGAGCTGCCCGACCGTTCGCTGCCGCTGCTCGCCCCGATGTCCGAGGTGGCTGGCCGGCTCGCCCCGCAGGTGGGCGCCTTCTACATGATGCGTACCGGGGGCGGCCGGGGCGTGCTGCCCGGCGGCGTCTCCGGCGTGTACGCGGCCAAGACCGTGGTCATCGGCGCGGGCGTGTCCGGCATGAACGCCGCCGCCATCGCGCTGGGCCTGCAGTCCGAGGTGCTGCTGCTGGACAAGAACGTCGCCCGGCTGCGCCAGGCCGACGCCATCTACCGGGGCCACCTGCAGACGGTCGCCTCCAACGCGTACGAGATCGAGCGGGCGGTGGTGGACGCCGATCTGGTCATCGGGGCGGTGCTGGTGCCCGGGGCGAAGGCCCCGAAGCTGATCTCCAACGAGCTGGTGTCGCGGATGAAGCCGGGCAGCGTGCTCGTCGACATCGCCATCGACCAGGGTGGCTGCTTTGAGGACTCGCGGCCCACCACGCACGCCGACCCGGTCTACAAGGTGCACGAGTCGATCTTCTACTGCGTGGCGAACATGCCGGGCGCGGTGCCGAACACCAGCACCCACGCGCTGACCAACGTCACCCTTCCGTACGCCCTGGAGCTGGCCAACCAGGGCTGGCGGCAGGCGCTGCGCAACGACCCGGCGCTGGCGCTGGGCCTGAACACCCACGCCGGCCGGGTCGTCTACGGCCCGGTGGCCGAGGCGCACGGCCTGGACGCGCTGCCGCTGGCCGAGGTGTTGAGCTGACCGAACCCGCGGTGGCGCGGGCCGGCGCGGAGGCCGCGCCGGCCCTGCGCCGCGCGGTCCGGGGCTACCTCGACCACCTCACCGTCGAGCGGGGCCTGTCCGCGAACACGCTCGCGTCGTACCGCCGGGACCTGGACCGCTACCTGGACACCCTCGCCGCGGCCGGGGTGGCCGACCTCGCGTCGGTCGGCGCCGGCACCGTCGAGGCGCACCTGGCTCGGCTGCGGGCCGGCGACGACGACCACCCGCCGCTCGCCGTCTCGTCGGCGGCCCGGGCGGCCAGCGCGGTGCGCGGCCTGCACCGGTTCGCGCTGCGCGAAGGGCTGACCGCCGCCGACCCGAGCCGCGACGTCCACCCGCCCACCCCGCCCCGCCGGCTGCCCCGGGCTCTGCCGGTCGCCGACGTGGTCCGGCTGTTGGAGACCGCCGGCCCGACCACCGCCACCGGCGACGGGGCGGCCCTCGCGCTGCGCGACCGGGCGCTGCTGGAGTTCCTGTACGGCACCGGGGCGCGGATCTCCGAGGCGGTCGGCCTGGCCGTGGACGACCTGGACGCCGAGGCCGGCTCGGTGCTGCTGCGCGGCAAGGGTGGCCGCAGTCGCCTGGTCCCGATCGGCGGGTACGCCGTCGAGGCGGTGCGCGCCTGGCTGGTGCGCGCGCGCCCCGGGCTGGTCGCCGCCGGCCGGGGCACCCCGGCGCTGTTCGTCAACGCCCGGGGTGGCCGGCTGTCCCGCCAGGGCGCCTGGACCATCCTGCGCCGCGCCGCCGACCGCGCCGGCCTGCCGGTGGACGGGCCGGACGCGGTCTCCCCGCACACCCTGCGCCACTCCTTCGCCACCCACCTGCTCGACGGCGGCGCGGACGTGCGGGTGGTGCAGGAACTGCTCGGCCACGCCTCGGTCACCACCACCCAGGTGTACACGTTGGTCACCGTGGAACGGCTGCGCGAGGTGTACGCCACCGCCCATCCCCGCGCCCGGGGCTGAGTCGGGCCGGGCCGCGGTCGCCGGTCCGGTGGCCGACACGCCGTACCGGTACCGAACGCCCTGCTCGCCGGTGGCGTACAGTCGGCATCGGCGCGGACCTCCTGGGCGACAGCGACCGGGGTACGCAGCGGCGCCGCGAGGGACGTCGGACGGCTCCGACGCCGGGTGGTCGTCGGGAGGGGGCAACGAGGACATGGCTGGCAACGAGGATCGTGCCGACGCCTGGACGTCGGAGCTCCGCGAGCAGCAGGCGTCGCTCGGCGCGGACCTCGGGCCGGCCGACCCGGCCGCGTACACGATGCGCAAGCCGATCCCGGAGCCGATGCCCACCGACCGGCACGGCCCGGCGCGGATCATCGCGATGGCCAACCAGAAGGGTGGCGTGGGCAAGACCACCACCACCATCAACCTGGGCGCCGCGCTGGCCGAGTACGGCCGCAAGGTGCTGCTGGTCGACTTCGACCCGCAGGGCGCGCTCTCGGTGGGCCTCGGGGTCAACCCGCACAACCTCGACCTGTCGGTCTACAACCTGCTCATGCAGGACGACGTCATCGCCGAGGACGTCCTGATCAAGACCGACGTGGCCGGCCTGCACCTGCTGCCCGCCAACATCGACCTCTCCGCCGCCGAGATCCAGCTGGTCAACGAGGTCGCCCGGGAGATGGCCCTGGCCCGGGTGCTGCGGACCGTCCGCAAGGAGTACGACTTCATCCTGATCGACTGCCAGCCCTCGCTGGGCCTGCTGGCGATCAACGCGCTGACCGTGGCGCACGGTGTGCTCATTCCACTGGAGTGCGAGTTCTTCAGCCTGCGGGGCGTGGCGCTGCTGCTGGACACCATCGACAAGGTCCGCGAGCGGCTCAACTTCGACCTGGAGCTGGAAGGCATCCTCGCCACCATGTACGACAGCCGCACCACCCACTGCCGGCAGGTGCTCCAGCGGGTGGTGGAGGCGTTCGGCGACAAGGTCTACCAGACGGTGATCACCAAGACGGTGAAGTTCCCCGAGTCCACGGTGGCCGGTGCCCCGATCACCTCCCTCGACCCGGCGTCCTCCGGCGCCCGCAACTACCGCCAGCTCGCCCGTGAGGTGATCGCCGCCCAGGCGGAGCGGTAGCCGCAGGTCCGGTCCGTGCTGACGTGGACTACGGTTTTCCGGTGACCGCGCCCCTGCTCGACCCACCGGCGGGCCCGGACCAGCCGCCCGTGGCGGCGGCCGAGGCCGCCGCGGCGGTGCCCACCGACGCGGCCGGCGTGCCGGCGGCGGGGGAGAACAGCGGCTTCACGGTCCGGCTGGCGAACTTCACCGGCCCGTTCGACCTGCTGCTGCAACTGATCAGCAAGCACAAGCTCGACGTGACCGAGGTGGCGCTGCACCGGGTCACCGACGAGTTCATCGCCTACATCCGGGCCATGGGCGACCAGTGGGACCTCGACGAGACCAGCGAGTTTTTGCTCATCGCGGCCACCCTGCTGGACCTGAAGGCGGCCCGGCTGCTGCCCGCCGCAGAGGTGGAGGACGAGGAGGACCTGGCCCTGCTGGAGGCCCGGGACCTGCTCTTCGCCCGGCTGTTGCAGTACAAGGCGTACAAGGAGGCGGCGGCGCACATCGCCGAGCTGGAGGCGGTCGGTGGCCGGCGCTACCCGCGGGCGGTCACCCTGGAACCCCGGTACGCCGAGGCGCTGCCCGACCTGGTGCTCGGCATCGGGCCGCAGCGGCTGCTGAAGCTGGCGCTGCGGGCGATGACGCCGAAACCGGTGCCCGAGGTCTCCATCGCGCACGTGCACCTGGTCCGGGTCAGCGTCCGGGAGCACGCGGAGATCATCTCCGGCCGGCTGCGCCGGGCCGGCACGGCCACCTTCTCGGCGCTCTGCGCGGACTGCGACATCACCCTGGAGGTGGTGGCCCGGTTCCTGGCGCTGCTGGAGCTGTACCGGCAGGGACTGGTCGCCTTCGTGCAGGACCAGGCCCTGGAGGAGCTGACCGTGCGGTGGACCGGCCCGGCCGACGGCGACACCGAACTGCACGTCGACGAGTACGCCGGCACCCCCACCGAACCATCGGCCGGCGAGGCACCCCCGTCGGACGGGGTGGGGCCGGGCCCGGTCGGGCTGTCGGCGGCGGACGGTGACGGGGACGGGACGACGGAGGAGCGAGCGGAATGAGCGAGGAGCAGCGCCGGGACTCCCTGGCCGAACAGGCCGCCGCCTGGGTCCCCCCATGGGAACGCCCCGCACCCCCCACCGCCGACCAACCCGCGATCTTGGACAGTTCCCGTTCGTCAGGAACAGAAGACGTCCAAGACCCGCAGGGGCGCGACGCGCCCCCGCCGCAGGGGGCGGCGGGGGACGACGGGACGGGCGCCGACAGCGCCCCGCCGAACCGGGCGGCGGGGGACGACGGGGCTGCGGGCGTACCGAAGAGGCAGCCGGCGGGGCGGCGGCGCGCGGCGCCGCCGCCGGAACCGGCGCCGGTGCTGGACGACGCGGAACTGCGCGGCGCCCTGGAGGCCATCCTGCTGGTGGTGGACGAGCCGGTCAGCGAGCTGACCCTGGCCCAGGTGCTGGAGCAGGCCCCGGAGCGGATCGGCCCGGTGCTCGACGACATCGCCGCCGGCTACACCGCCGCCGGCCACGGCTTCGAGCTGCGCCGGGCGGCCGGCGGCTGGCGGTTGTACACCCGGCCGGAATACGCCAGCTACGTCGAGCGGTTCGTGCTGGACGGGCAGTCGGTACGGTTGACCCAGGCCGCGCTGGAGACGCTCGCGGTGATCGCCTACAAGCAGCCGGTGACCCGGTCGCGGATCTCGGCCATCCGGGGTGTGAACTGCGACGGGGTTATCCGTACCCTGGTCTCCCGCGGCCTGGTCGAGGAGTGCGGCACCGAGGCGGACAGCGGGGCGTTCCTGTACCGGACCACCACGATGTTCCTGGAGAAGCTGGGACTGGACTCGGTGGCCGATCTGCCGCCCCTGGCCCCGTTCCTGCCTGACGACGTGGAAGAGCTTGCCGATGCGACGTGACGACCGTGCCCCGAAGCCCGACGCCCCCGTGTACGAAGGCGCCGAGCGCCTGCAGAAGGTGCTCGCCGCCGCCGGCGTCGGCTCCCGGCGTGCCTGTGAGGACCTGATCTTCCGGCGCCGGGTGACCGTCAACGGGCGGGTGGCGCAGCTCGGCGACAAGGCCGACCCGACCCGCGACGTCATCGTCGTCGACGGGGAGCGGTTGCAGGCCGACATCCGCCTGGTCTACGTGGCGATGAACAAGCCGCGCGGGGTGGTTACCACCATGGCGGACGAGAAGGGACGCAACGAGCTCGCCGAGTTCATCGGCAACCGGGTCGAGCAGCGGGTCTACCACGTCGGGCGGCTCGACGCGGACAGCGAGGGCCTGCTGCTGCTCACCAATGACGGGGCCCTCACCCACAAGCTCATGCATCCGTCGTACGAGGTGCTCAAGACCTACCTGGCCGAGGTGGCCGGGCCGATCCCGCGCAACCTGGGCAAGCGGCTGATGGCCGGCGTCGAGCTGGAGGACGGGCCGGTGAAGGTCGACTCGTTCAAGGTGGTGGACACCCTGGGCAAGACCGCCCAGGTGGAGCTGAGCCTGCACGAGGGGCGCAAGCACATCGTCCGGCGCCTGCTGGCCGAGGTCGGGCACCCGGTGTCCCGCCTGGTGCGTACCTCGATCGGGCCGATCAAGCTCGGCGACCTGCGTACCGGGCGGATCCGGCGGTTGACCAACGCGGAGGTCGCCGCCCTGTTCAAGACCGTCGGTGACTGACCGCCGTCGTTACGGGTACCGCTGCCGGTAGGCTTCGTCGCGGCCGACGGCCGTGCCGGGCCGGAGCCGGCCGGGCGGGCCGCGGTGGCGTGGGTCGCCCCCGGCGGCGTCGCGTGCGGGCCCGGACGGGGCCGCGGGCATCATGGATGAGGAACACTTCCGCTCAACGGCACAGCCGGTGCCCGCGAGACACGGGCCGAGGAGGAACACGGTGGGACAGAACATACGAACCGGGCGGTGTGTGGTCGCCGTCGACGGGCCATCCGGTTCGGGCAAGTCCACCGTCTCCCGGCGGCTGGCCGTCGGCCTGGACGCCCGCTACCTGGACACCGGCGCGATGTACCGGGCGATCACCTGGGCGGTGCTGCGCTCCGGGGTCGACCCCGCCGACGCCGAGTCGGTGGCCAAGGTCGCCGGCGAGGTCGAGCTGCGCATCGGCACCGACCCCCAGGGGTACGGCGTGACCGTCGACGGCACCGTCGTGGACCGGGAGATCCGCGGCCCGGAGGTGACCGGGGCGGTCTCCGCCGTCTCCGCGGTGCCGGCCGTGCGCGCCCTGCTCGTGCGGCGGCAGCAGCAGATGATCGACAACGCGGGCCGGATCGTGGTCGAAGGGCGCGACATCGGTTCGGTGGTGGCGCCCGAGGCCGACCTGAAGGTCTATCTGACCGCCTCCGCGACGGCCCGCGCGCAGCGGCGCAGCGCCGAGGACGCGGCGGACGTGGCGGCCACCGCCGCCGACCTGGCCCGCCGGGACAAGCTGGATTCGACCCGCACGACCAACCCGCTGCAGCAGGCCCCGGACGCGGTCGTGCTGGACACCACCGAGCTGGGCATCGACGAGGTCGTCGCCCGGCTGCGCGCCCTGCTCACCGAGCGGGGTGTCGCGTGAGCGCGAGGAGTGAGCTGGTTTTGCGAGCCCCGCAGGTGCGAACGAAGGGTGGCTCGTTGTGAGCGCGAGGAGTGGGCTGGTTTTGCGAGCCCCGCAGGTGAGAACGAAGGGTGGCTCGGCGTGAGCGAGGATTTCGGCGGCTGGGTGGAGCTGCGCGAGCCGGACCTTGAGGTCGAGGAGCCGTCCGGGCCGCAGCCGGTGGTGGCCGTGGTCGGCCGCCCCAACGTCGGAAAGTCCACGCTGGTCAACCGGATCATCGGCCGCCGGCAGGCGGTCGTCGAGGACGTTCCCGGGGTGACCCGGGACCGGGTGCCGTACGACGCGCAGTGGAACGGCCGGGCGTTCACCGTCGTGGACACCGGCGGGTGGGAACCGGACGCGAAGGACCGGGCGGCGGCGATCGCCGCGCAGGCGGAGATCGCGGTGGTCACCGCCGACGTGGTGCTGTTCGTGGTCGACGCGATGGTCGGGTCGACCGACGTGGACGAGGCCGCGGTGAAGATGCTGCGCCGCAGCGCCAAGCCGGTGATCCTGGTGGCGAACAAGGCCGACAACACCGCCATCGAGATGGAGGCGACCTCGCTGTGGTCGCTGGGTCTCGGTGAGCCGCAAGTGGTGTCAGCGCTGCACGGCCGGGGCTCAGGCGAGCTGCTGGACGCCATCCTGGACGCGCTGCCCGAGGCGCCGAAGATCGTGGAGAACCGGCCCCGGGGCCCGCGCCGCGTCGCCCTGGTCGGCCGCCCCAACGTGGGCAAGTCCAGCCTGCTGAACCGCTTTTCCGGTGAGGAGCGGGCGGTGGTCGACTCGGTCGCCGGCACCACCGTCGACCCGGTGGACAGCCTGGTGGAGATCGGCGGGGAGACCTGGCAGCTGGTGGACACCGCCGGCCTGCGCAAGCGGGTCGGCAAGGCCAGCGGCACCGAGTACTACGCCAGCCTGCGGACCGCCTCGGCGATCGAGGCGGCCGAGGTGGCCGTGGTGCTGCTGGACTCCAGCGAGGTGATCAGCGAGCAGGACCAGCGGATCCTGTCCATGGTCGTGGAGGCCGGCCGGGCGCTGGTGATCGCCTTCAACAAGTGGGACCTGGTCGACGGCGACCGCCGGTACTACCTGGACAAGGAGATCGAGCGGGAGCTGCGCCGCATCCCCTGGGCGATCCGGCTCAACCTCTCCGCCATGACCGGCCGGGCGGTGGACAAGCTCGCCCCCGCGCTGCGCCGGGCCCTGGCCAGCTGGGAGACGCGGGTCCCCACCGCGCAGCTCAACCAGTGGCTGACCGCCCTGGTGCAGGCCACCCCGCACCCGGTGCGCGGCGGCCGGGCGCCGAAGATCCTCTTCGCCACCCAGGCCGGGGTCGCGCCGCCGCGGTTCGTGCTCTTCACCACCGGCCCGATCGACGCCGGCTACCAGCGCTTCGTCGAGCGCAAGCTGCGCGAGGAGTTCGGCTTCGAGGGCAGCCCGATCGACATCTCGGTCCGGCCCCGCAAGAAGGTCGGCCCGGGCGGTCGCGGCAAGGCCCACGGCTGAGCTCTCCTTTTCGGTACGCCGGGCGGCCCTTCCCCGCCCGGCGTCCGTCCCACCCGCCCTCCTAGGACCCTCTAGCGGTTGTGACTGCTGGGGTTGCTGCGGCGCGGGTAGGGGGTGTGCGCGCCTGGGGAAGTGCTGCGCTAAGCTGTACCGGCCCCCGCAGGGGAGATCGTGCGGGAGCATCGGGACGTGGCGCAGCTTGGTAGCGCACTTGACTGGGGGTCAAGGGGTCGTCGGTTCGAATCCGGCCGTCCCGACAACGTGAAATAGCAGGTCAGAGGGCTGGTCCGAGACGTCGGGCCGGCCTTTTCGGCTTTCTGGGGACCACGTCGGGTCAAGTGCGCCGTCCGGTAGCGCTCCTTGACCGCTGGTCAAGCTTCAGCGGCCAGTGCAAGCGGCCAGTGCAATTGATTGCCGAATTCTTCTCTTGCTGTATCAAGGCGCCGGCCCGGCCCGGGCCTGCTGGCGACCTCCGGCCGGCATCGGCCGGGCCGGCGGTCACGCTCAGGAGCCACAAGATCTTGAAGACCTCGGCGCTTCGCCCCCGAACCCGACCCTCCTAATAGATGCCGACGAGGAGATCCTTGATCCCAGCCAGCGCACTTCGGTGCCCGCAGGTTGAAGCGGGCCCACGTCTATTGCACCTGTTAAGCCAGTAGTAGCGTGGCGGTGGTCAGGGCGTCGCTGGACGTGACAGCCGGCGGCCCGCTCGGGCGGTGAACGAGGAGTCAAGAGTGGCGGGTGACGTCAGTGACCGTCGGGCAAGAGTGCTCGTCGCTGCGATTGCCATATTGGGGATGCTCTTCCTGGTGGCGGGATCGTCAGTCCTGGGCACGTTCTGGTTTCGCGACGGGACGTTCAAGGACGGCGGGGTCGTTGACGCCCGCGTTTTGAAGGTGATTCCAGGGCGAACCGGTGAAGCCGAGGTCGAGTATTTCGCCGCCGGGGACCGTCATCAGGGGTGGATCTACTGTGGCACCTCATGCCCTGACGAAGGTGACCGGATGGAGGTTGAGTACTCGACCAGCGATCCGAGTGACGTTGTCCGGAACCGGGCACGTCCGTTCTCGGTGATCGCCGTACTTGCCTTTTTCGGAACCGGCACCGGAATCGTGGTCGCCGGGGGTTTGCTCCGACGGGACACGGTCGCTCTTCGGCGCCAGGGTGCGGTGTGAGATGTCGAGAGCCGTTTCCGCAGCTAGACGCGGGCGCATGCAGGTAATCCCTTGGTTCGCAACTTGATCTCACAATCCCTCGGTCGCCCGTGCCCGTTGCGTGCCCCCTGATGGTGCGGATGCCGCGGGTCAACAGCGGTCAGCTTCTAGGGCTGTCCGGCCGATCTTGACCGCTGGGCAGGCCATATGGGTTGGGTGCTCACCGCGCCACCGAGGGCTGCGGGTGGCGGCGGCCGACGGGGCCATCGCCGCCGGGACCGGCCCGCTGGTCAGCGGCAGCACGCTGGCGCTGACCATGGCGATGGCCGCGCCGCGTACTGCAACGACCTCACCGGGCCCGGCCTGGCAACCCTGCAGGGAACGCTGTGCCATGCCTGACGGCCGTCGGCGCGGGGCAGCGGGCGGCCCGGCCCGTCACTACGGTACGGAGGATGGACAGCTCCCACCCGCCGGTGGCCGGCATCGTGCACCAGGCGCCCGGCTCGACCGTACGGCTGCGCCCAGTGGCCGAGGACGACCTGGCGATGTTGCGCCGGTTCGCGGTCGAACCCGGGCTGATCGGGCTCGACTGGGCCGGCTTCCGGGATGCCGCCGCGCCGGCCCGCCGCTTGGCCGAGGACGGCTATCTCGGCGAACGGACCGGCGGCCTGATCGTGCAGGTCGAGCCGGCGGCGGAGGCCCGGGCGGGCTTCCTCAGCTATCTCCAGGGCCAGTACGGTGGGCGGGCGCCTTACTGGGAGATCGGCATCGTGCTGCTGCCCGAGTGGCGCGGCCAGGGCATCGGCTGGCGGGCCCAGGCGCTGCTCTGCGACTACCTGTTCAGCCACACCCCGGCGCAGCGCATCCAGGCCAGCACCCACGCCGAGAACGCCGCCGAGCAGCGGTCGCTGGAAAAGGCCGGTTTCCAGCTGGAGGGGGTCGTGCGGGCCTGCGAGTTCCGGGCCGGCGCCTGGCGCGACGGGTGGCTCTACAGCCGGCTGCGCGACGACCCGTCACCGCTGTGACCGAACGGCTCGCCGTCCCCGCAGTTGTGGCTCAAGCCGTTGCGGAAGACGTCCGCGGCAACAACCCGTGTCATGGCGGCTGAGCCTGCCCAGCGGAGCTGGCGTGGCTGCCGGCACGGCGATGCAGGTCAAGACACGTCACCGCCGAACGACTTCCGCCCATGCCCACACTTCCTAAACCGCGTGCTGCGGTCGCCCCGAGCGCGTCAGCGCCCGGGGACCAGTCGGGGACCACACGGTGTGCGCGATAGTGGCCGGCATGCCGTCGACTACACGGCCTGATCTTGGGGATAGCGGGCGTTGACGTGCGTGGACGTGTGGCGAGTCGTCCTGGGGGTCATCAAGGGGTCGTCGGTTCGAATCCGGCCGTCCCGACACTGTTCAGAGGGCACATCCAATTGATGGACGTGCCCTCTTGTCGTATCTGGGTGTCTAACTGAGTGACTACGCCTCAGCGCCGAAGATCCGGCCCATGGCGACCGCACCGCTCAGGAGCACCGGCCGGAGTTGGTGCCGGTAGACGCTCTCGGTGACGGTCGTGCCGGCGTGGCCGCAGAGGCCGGCAATCTGTTCGATGCTCATGCCGCTGTCGGGCAGCAGGGACACGAAGCTGTGCCGCAGCTCGCGAGGGGTCCAGTCGCGCGGGTCAAAGCCCGATTTGGCGACGACCGGGCGGAAGGCCCATAGCAGGTTGTGCCGGTCGAGGGCGGTGCCGGCGGTGGAGGGGAAGACGAGGCGGTCGGCGGCAGGCTGACCGTGGCGCTCGTGGTGGGTGGTGAGCGCGGTGACGTACCGGGCCGGCAGGGCCAGGGTGCGGCGCGACTTCTTGGTCTTGGTGTCCCCGTCGACTCGGACCGAGCGCCATACCTGGATGGACGGCGGCACCGGAAGTTCATTGTCCGGTTTGCCGGTGAGGTCGACGTGTGCCCAGGTGAGGGCTCGCAGTTCCTCGGTGTGAGCCCCGGTCAGCAGTGAGACCACGATGTAGGCGTGCAATGGGCTGCTCTCGGCAGCGGTCAGAAGCGCCTTGGCGTGGTCGAGCGTCAGCAGGCGGAGCCGACAACGACGACCATTGGTGACGACGTCTGCCCAGGTGACAAGGCGTGGTCGGCCCGATGACCAGGCCGGCCCGAAGCCGCCTTACCTGTAGTTGGTGAACTGATGACGGGTACAAGGCGGGGTCAGGCAACACCTAGTGCGCCGGGGAGGGGGCCTCGGGGGGACGGCCGGCGGCGTGGTGGGCATCGGCGAGGGCGACGGCGAGCAGGATGAGTCCGGCGACGACCGATGAGGCCAGCGGCGGAGCGAAGTTCAGCGGGACGGCGGCGACCGCCAGGGCGACGATGGCGGCGATCCGCCGGAGTGAGAGCCGGTTGAACACGATGCGTTCCAGGCGGATGCGGCCGTAGAGGAAGAGTGCGGGGCCGCCGAGGGTCGCCACGAGCCAGGCGGGCTGGGGTAGGCCGCCTGGGTGTCTCAGCAGGGCCTCGAAGCCGACGGCGGTGGCGACGATGCCGAGCACCATGAGGACGTGGGCGGTGCCGGTGGCGCGGCCGGCGGCGTCGCGGTCCGCCGCGGTGGCGAGGGCTTCGGCGAGGATCTGTCCGGAGCGGTAGAAGTAGATGCGCCAGAGCAGGACCGTCGACAGGAACGCCACCACCAGCAGTGCGGAGGTGGCTGGGGTGATCCGTTGGCTGGTGAAGGTGGTGCCGACGGCGAGCACGGTTTCCCCGAGGGCGATCATCAGGAACTGCTGGTAGCGCTCGGGTAGGTGGTGTTTGCTGTCGGTGGCCCACGCGCTGACCGGCGGTTCGGCCGTCCCCGGCAGCGGCCAGCGCAGCTGCGCGGAGACGATGTCCACGGTCACAGCGGCTCCCCACAGGGCGGCCCGGGCACTGCCACTGACGGCGGCGCCGGCGAACCAGATCCCCGCCGAGACCACGTTCCAGGGCAGCGCCCGGCGGTAGATCTGTTGCAGGGGGTGTCCGCGTAGCGCGGGCATCAGGATGAGGGGCCGGCCCAGCTGCAGGATGACGTACGGCAGTACGAAGACCAGCCCGCGACCGATGAACGCGGACGGCAGCGACGACGACATGACGAGCAACCCGAAGGCGCTGGCCAGCACGATGTACTGGATCTTGCGGCGGCGGGGGTTGAACCAGCTGGTGATGTGCGCGGTGGTGATCCACAACCAGATCAGTGGCAGCGCCAGCACGAGCAGGTAGGTCATCGAGCGCCAGCGGACGACGATGTCGTCGCTGATGATGTCCCGGGCGACCCGGGTGACCACTCCGGCCAGGGCGAACACCAGCACCAGGTCGACGAACAGTTCCAGGAAGTTGGCCTGCCGCACGTCCTCGCGACGTTGCAGCAGGTCCTGACCCGGCCCACCGCCTTCCCGATGCCCCATATCGCTCATACTCGCCTGACCCAACCCCGGTTCATTGAGGGTTGGACGCGGTACACCCAGACGGAAGCCACCCGGGTGATCGTCAACATTCCTGAAGGTAGGCCGGCATCTGGCTGCGGCAAGAGCCAGCGATGATTGCAAGATCATCGGGCGCAACACGGGCGCAACACGGGCGCAACACGGGCGCAACAAACACGGGCGCAATACGGGCGCAACGCGGGCACAAGTGACGCCAACAAGGGCTGTCAGCCGCTGTAAGGCAGCGAAAGAGCTCGCCGAGGTCAGGCGGCCGATCCGCCCGATTAAAGTTGATCAGGAGCACCCGGGAGGGGTTCAGGGTTCAAGTCCCCGCCTTAGCTTGATCTTTAACCTGTGCGGCGCGGGCGGGGATTGACGGACTTCGTCTTCTTTGCGGCTGCTGTCTTGGCGTTCGTGGTGGTCGCGGTGTGGACGTCGTAGCGTGGGGTGGGGTGGTTGTTGCGGCGGCCGGGCGCTCGTCCTGGTCCTTTCCGCGAGGGTTTGGGTGCACCGGCCGGGCAGGCGGGAGGCTGTCGCACAGCTTTCGATCTTCAACTGTCAAGAGGTCCTCGTCCTGGCATCGTGGCGGAAGATCTTGTTCAGGTTGTGCACCGCGCCGAGGAGTTTGATCTCGGTGTCGACGGCGGCGGTGCCGCGGTGGTGCACGCGGCGTCCGAACCGTTGGAACATCTGGGCGAAGCCTGGTTCGACGAGGGCGCCGCGGCGGGCGTAGAGCTTTCTGCCTTCGGCGGATGCCAGCCGGGCGGCCATCTCGCGGTGGCCGCCGGGGACGTTGTGCCCGGGTGGCGTGGTCACGCGGGTCTGCTCGTACTCCTTGGTGATCGACACGAGCAGCGGGAGGTCGGCCAGCTCTGCGAAGTTCGCGGTGCTGGCATAGCCGCTGTCGGCCAGCCACGCCGCGACGTCGCCGGTTAGCCCAGCGGCCACGCAGTTTTGCTGAACACGTCTGATGACCGGGACGAGGGCGGTGGTGTCGGAAGGGTTGTCCTGCAGTTCGATCGCGAGGAGGGACTTGGTTGCGTGCGCAGCCGATCTGCACGTTGTAGCCCTGCACGTATCCGCCGTGCTTGCCGAGCATGAGCCGCGACGCCGGATCGGTGAGCGAGGCCCTGGCCGCGGTGGACGGGATCGGTCGCGGGTAGCGGGCACGGTGCAACGCGGCCTGCGCCCGGGCGAGGCGGGCCTGCTGCCGGACGACCTTGGTCTTGGCCTCGATACTGACCGGCGGACGCCCGACAGCGCGCCGCCGTCCCGCGGCCTGATCCTGCAGGGTCCGGCGGGCGTAGTCGGCCAGCCGCTGCTGCTGGCCGGCCGTGACCTCGGCCAGGCGTGCCTCGGCTCGGGCCACCATCCGCTGCGCGGCATCCATCTTGATCCGGATCTCGCCCGCCGAGGGCAGCGAACGCTCGAACACCTTGTCCCGGGCGACCCGGGCCCGTGTCACGCGATCGCTGAGCTGCGACAGCCGCCGCAGGCAGCTACCTGCGGCCGTGAGCCGCCGACGGCGCCCGTCGGCAGCCGCTTCGTCCGTGCCCTCCGCTAACTGGTCGAGTTGCGCCTCGCCGTCGGCGATGACGGTGTCCAAGGCGTCCAGGCTGCGGTTGGCTGAGCGTGCGGCGGCCGCGTGCATCGGTGAGCCGTCCACCGCCACTGCGGACAGGTCCACCAGCCCTCGCCCGACGCATAGCGCCAGGACCTGCACGAACAGCGCCTTCAGACCCTCGCGGTGACGGCGCAGGAACCGCGCGACGGTGGCATGGTCAACCTGCTGATTGCCTGTGATGATCCGGCAGCCCACATCGTCGAGGCAGGCCGCCTCGATCTTGCGCGTCGAGCGCACGCCCTTGCAGTAGCAGTACAGCACCAAGCTCAGTAGCACCTGCGGCGGATACGCCGCCGCGCCCTGGCCATCAGCACGGTAGCCCCGCAGGAACCCGGACAGGTCGAGCTCACCGACGACCTTCAGGACCTGCCAGCACAGATGCTGCGGCGGCAGCCACCCACGCACGTCATACCTGATCGGCGCCGAGTCCTCCGGGCTGCAGGAGATGAAGTTGTATCCCACGGCACGACATGATCGTCCACTGTGGGCGATTAACAGCAAGAACTCTTGACAGTTGAAGATCGAAAGCTGTGCGACAGCCTCCTGGTCTTCGGCCGGAGGTTGCGAAATCCGCGGCGGACCCGGGCGGGGCTCAGGCGTTCGGGTCGGGTGGGGTCGGCGGGTCGTTCCCAGGGGCGGCGTAGGTCGTCGGTGAGGCCGCGGGCCAGCCGCAGTTGAGTGTGCGCGGCGAGGATCAGCCAGGTCCAGGTGTCTGCCGCGTTCGGGTCGCGTAGGCGGGGTCGGGTCCAGCCGAGGGTCTGTTTGAGTAGCCGGAACGTGTGCTCGAGGTCGAAGCGGCGCAGGTAGGCCTGCCAGAGCAGATCGGCCTGGGCGGCGCTCAGGTTGGGTGTGGAGCACCACAGCCAGATTGGTTTCGGGTGATGACCGGACGGGACTCGGTCGACGGTCAGCCGTAGCAGGGTGCCTTCCAGGATCGGTAGGGGCCCGGTGTGGCTGATCCAGGCGGCGCGGCGGGTCAGCCGGGGATGCACCCGGTTGAAGACGAGGGCCTGGGCGGTGCCGTAGCGGGCGGTGGCGGTGTGGGTGTGGTGGGCCGGCTGTGGCCAGGTGGTCTCGTCGGACAGCCGTAGTTCCGGGCCGTGGTGGCGGGGCCGGCCGACCGTGGTCGGGGTGCGTGCCGGGGCGGGCAGGCGCATCACCCTGCTGGTGCGTAGGCGGCCGAGGATCTCGACCGGCAGATCACGCAACTCGTAGGTCAGGCGGGCGGTGTCGTAGCCGGAGTCGGTCACGATCAGGATCGACGGGTCACCCTCGCGCCAGTGACCGGCGATGATCAGCCGGTCGACGACCTGCCGTAGCTGCCGGCAGGTCACCGTGGTCTCGTCGTCGGCCGGGCCGATCCGGACCGCGTCCAGGATCGCCGTCCAGGAGGTGGCACCGGTCTCCAGCGCGGCCACGATCGAGTAGGGCCAGCCGGGTATCCGCTGGTCCTGGGCTCGGGTCTGCCCGGTCACGTGGCAGTAGAGCCGTTGTGGGCTGGTGTGGGCCTCGCGCCGTAGCCACGGGGACACGTCCACCGCCAGAACGATCCGCCCGCCAGCGGCCGACGGGATCGGGAGCCCGCTCAGCGCCCGCTGCAACCGGCCGAGCTCGATCCGCCCGTGATTGACCGCGTCGTAGAGCGCCCCATGACCTCGGCGATGTTCGGCGGCCGTGCTCAACCCGACCAGGCTGCCGACCGGCCCGTCGACGCACAACACCGCCTCGGTCAGCTCGAACAACGCGTCCGCCCGCCGGGTCAGACACGCATAGAACTCCTCCCGGAACCTGGCGAGCCGCCCCAGCGACTCGACGCGATCATCAAGGTCGGGCACACTGTCCATCACGGCCTTCGGTGGTGAGTCATGTTCTTCTTTGGCGAGACGGACATGATCACCGAAGGCCGTCTCCATGTCCACTCACGACACCGCAAATAAGCAGGCCAGGACTTCAAAGGCTAAAAACAAGACTAGCTTCGCCCACTGCACGTCGGTCAGGTCGAACCGCCTCGTCACCGCTAGGGTGTCCACGAGGTCTCCGGTTTTCAGGTTCCGCTTGGTCGCTGAACCATCTACCGGAAGCCTCGCTCATTTGCGATCTCCGACACGCGAAGATCCTCAAGTCAGCTCAAGCCCTGGCCCCGACTTCGACACACGCCCCAGAGCAGAACGGCCCCACCGAGCTGATCAGCCGGGTACGCGCCATCGAGGCCGCTGACCCGTCCTGCATGAAGTGGGCACGCGACAAGCGCAGCGACGACGCCACCGCCGTCTACGCCGCCTGAGCAGGCAACACGCTTGCAGAGCCGGCCGGACAGCCGGCTGCCGGTGATGTCTGGTCTCACATGGTGCTTGACGAAACGGCCTCGGAGGACTCTTGACGCCCTGGCGTCTTCAAGGCGCAGCGTCTTGGTCAGGAGATGCCGCCGTCGCTGTGCAAGAGTTGGCCGTTGATCCAGCCCCCGTCAGGTGAGCACAGGAACGCGACGAGGTTTGCGCAGTCCTGTGGGCGCCCGAGACGACCGAGCGGCGTGGACCGTAGGACGGCAGCCTTGATCTCCGCGGTCATCCAGCCGGTGTCGGTTGGACCCGGATCGATGGCGTTGGCGGTCACGCCGAGGCGGGCCAGCTCTTGAGCAGCGGCCAGGGTGATCCGATCGAGAGCGCCTTTACTGGCTCCGTAGGGAAGGTTGCCGACGGTAGCGTCACTAGTCAGGCTGACGATGCGTCCCGTGCCGTGTGCCCCTTGGAACCGTTGGGCGTACTCGCGAATCAAGAGCCAACTCGCCCGCGTGTTGACCGCGAAGTGACGGTCGAAGCTATCGATGCTGGTGTCGAGCAGGCCCGAGTTGACGCTCTCGCAGTGGGCGAGGACGAGCGCGCTGACTGCGCCCAACTCTCGCTCCACGGTCTCGAAGATCGCAGCCATCGCGTGAGGATCACTGAGGTCCACCTCGACCGCGGCGGTTTTCGCCCCGTGCTTGACAGCTTGGTCGCTGAGCTGCGTCACGGCCTCAGGATCGGCACCCCAGGGCATCCGCTCGTCATAGGGGGTCCAGTAGGTGAAGCCGACATCCCAGCCGGTCTGAGCCAGCGCCAGCACCACTGATGCAGCGATGCCGGCGCTGCGACCGGCACCGGTCACCAGGGCGACGGGTCGATGCTGTTGATCCGTTCCATCCATAAGCGCCATCCGTGGTCACACCCCCTCATGAGCCATCCTTGCTGCCCCGGCCAGAGGCCGCCATCGGAATTACCCCGCCAATACAGCCGAGCCGGCGATACATCGTCAGGTCACGGCGTCAAGCATCAACCGAGGCCGCAGTGTCAACCATCAACCGGCGCAGGACAATCGGCTGCCGGCGATGTCGGGCTCCACTTGATCCATTACACATCGACTTCACTTGACGGGTGACAGTTGGCCGGCTCTCTCCGGGCTCGGCTGTCACGGTGCGTAACTGGCGTGCCGCCTATCGCTGGGCATGCCGAATCCTCGACGCCGGTCAAGACGCGCGATCAGCGGCAGAAGAGTGAGCCGCCGCGACGCGGGGAGTGGGCGTCAAACATCGCGACACCGGCAAGCACCAGTGGCATGCTCTTCCCCGATGTTGAGGCAGTTGGACGACGGCGTCGAGATCACCGCCGAGGCGGGGCTTGGGTCCGTCCGTCTTCATTGCGCCGAGCGGCCGTGGAACGACGAGGTACTCGACCTGCGGTGCGAGCTGGCCGATGACGGCGTCAGTGCGGTGACCTGGGTCCGGACGTTCAATGGCGACGGGATCGTATCGTGGGCAGCCGACCTCGCCGAGTCGTATGAGGGATGGGACGGCGTGCGGGCCTGGGAGTCACTGGAACACGACCTCCGCATCGACGCGACGCATGATCGACGAGGTCACGTCGATCTCCGTTTCGTCATCCGGGGCCCTCGGGGCTACGACCCGAATGCGTGGGAGGCATCCGTCATGGTGACCCTTGACGCTGGCGAGGACATGCGACGTCTCGTCGCCGAACTCGGCGACTTGGTCTCGTAGCGCGGCCTCAAGTCGGAGGCGCGCGATCGGCGGCAGATCAGTGCGGTTCCGTCCCCGGCTCAGGATGGTCGCTAACACCGTTCATCTGGGGGGTAACGGGCACACCGCTGATGTCGTGCCCGCCCGGTGGCCCTGTCTGTTGCGGGCTGGCGCGGGGGGACAGCACTACCATCGATGTTCGTGCTAGCCGGATGGTTCCGGACGGGGGCGGGCGGTTGGCTGTTACTCATGATCTCACTCAGCCGCCGCAGCTTGTTCTGCGCCGCCGCCGGAACCCTCGTCGCGGCCCTGCCCGCCGTACCTGCCGCCGCCGACCCGGCCTGCCCGCGCCGGTACGTGCCGCTCCCGCCGCCTACCGGGCCGCACGGCATCGGCGTCATCGCGCTGCACCTGGTGGATCCGTCACGCTGCGACCCGTGGGTACCGTCGATCCCGGTCCGGGAGCTCATGGTCAGCGTCTGGTACCCCGCGGTGCCGAACCGCCGCGCTCGCGCGCCGTACATGCAGCCGGCCGCGGGTGCCCACTACGACCAGGGACTGGCCCTGCAACTGCCGCGATACAGGACCGGCGTCGTCGACTTCGCCGCCACCCCCACCCACGCCGGTGTCGGGGCGCCGGTGCTCCCGCGCCGCGGCGGCCACCCCGTCGTGCTCTACAGCCCCGGCGGCGGCAATGCCCGCACGACCGGCACCGTCCTAGTGGAGCAGTTGGCCAGCCACGGGTACATCGTGGTCACCGTCGACCACACGTACGACTCGGCAGAGGTGGAGTTCCCCGACGGCCGGCTGGCGGTGGACCGCCGTCCGGCCGACACCACCCGCGAGGCGAGTGCCCTCGTGCGCGTCGACGACACCAGGTTCGTGCTGGACACGCTCGCCCGGATCCACGGCGGACGGTACGCCCATGGGCTGCGGGGCGCCCTCGACCTGGACTGGATCGGGATGGTCGGCTGCTCCGCTGGCGGATACGCCACCGCCGAGACAATGCTCGTCGACCGACGGGTGCGTGCCGGCTGCAACCTCGACGGCAAGCTGCTCGCCGACGACGACCCGGTGGTACTCGGCCGGGTGGCGCGGTACGGGCTGGACCGGCCGTTCCTGCAGATCGGCACCCCCGGCCACGACAGCACCACCGACCCGTCGTGGGCGGCGATGCAGGCCAACGCCCGCGGCTGGCACCGTGAGCTGCGCCTGGACGGCTCCACCCATCTCGGGCTCAGCGACCTGCAGGTCACCATCCCGTTCCTGGCCGGTGTCTTCGGGCTCACCGCCGCGGAAGTCCGGTACGCGCTCGGCCCCATCGACGCGGGCCGCAGCGTGGCGACCGTCCGGGCGTACGTGACCGCTTTCCTCGACCGGCACCTGCGCGGCGCCGGTGGCACCCTGCTGGACCAGCCGTCGCCCCGGTACCCCGACATGGTGATCGTGGCGTAGCGGGTACGCCAAGGCGAACGTGCCGTGCAGATCGCGGTCTCGTCGTCACCGCCGTTCCACGCTTCGACTTCGTCGACTCCCAGAAGGCCGAACACGGTGTCCAGCCGGTCCTGCGGGCGCTGGAAGACACGCCGGTCCGCCGACGCTACTGCGCCGGCGGATGGTGGCCCGCTGACGGCAAGATGACGCTCTTCGATCCCGGCAAGGTGCGGACCACCCGCTACCGCTACCGGGGCACGAAGATCCCCACGCCGTGGACCCCAGCAAGCTGAGTGACGACCTGACCCATCGCGGCTTGTGGAGAGCCCGGTGCTCAGTGATGAGCACGCCGGGTTCGGCGGGCGGCCAGCCGCCGTAGGGGCGCGTAACGCACCGTAGTTGCAGCGGGCTTGCGTCGGCATCCGGATCTGTCGAGTCGACCGGGTGCTCCGCTGAGCGGCGCTGCGGCCCGTGTCACCAGGCCGACCAGAGGACCGAGCGTCGAACGGGAGGTGACCGTCAGCGCGAGGTCAGCACCACCATCCACACCCCGTCGTCGGCCGCGTCGAGGTCGGGCCGCCGTACCAGACCCGCCGCCTGCGCCGTCCGGATGGACGGAAGGTTGTCGGCGGTGGTGCGGGCCAGCACGGGCAGGTCCGGCGTGTGCGCGGCGGCCCATTCGACGGCGTGTCGTGCCGCCTCGGTGGCGTAACCGTGTCCCCAGTGTGGCGGGGCGAAGCGGTAGTACAGATTCAGCATGGGACGACCGAGCCATTGGCCGCGACGGACACCGGCGAAGCCGACCACCTCACCGCTCGTCGTCGACTGCACCGCCCAGTAACCGAACCCGTACGTGCGCCAGTGGTCGAGCCATTCGTCAAGCAGCTCCCTGCTGGCCTCGACGTCGGCGTGTGGGCCGTCCGGGTTGAACTGGTTGGTCCGGGGATCGCCGTGGATCCGGAACACGTCCGCCAGGTCCACGGCCGTGGGCGCGCGCAGCAGCAACCGCCCGCTGGTGGTGTGGTGGGCTTCGGAGATCGGTGCGGTTCCGGCGTCGTCCACCTGTCGCTCCCTCCTGCCGGGCACGTGCGGCGATCCCGCGTCGCCGCCGCGCCCGCCCCCCGCTGACAGGCAGAACTATGCCACGCCGCACCGACAGCCCGGCACGCTCGGCGGGGCTGTCCGATACGCGCCGGTGTCCCATGGTCGACGCCATGCGCCTGGCCGCCGTGCACCTCTATCCCGTGAAGTCCCTCGCCGGCGTCGACGCCGACCGGGCGACGGTGGAGCCACGGGGGCTGCGCCACGACCGGCGCTGGTTGGTCCTCAACCTGGACGGGAGCTACCGGAATGCGGGCTAGTGCTTCGGCCTTCAGGCCGGGGGTGAAGGCCCGCGCTGGGAGGGCCGCTGGGCCCGAGCAGTGCCTTAGAGTTCCTAACAAAGTCGTAGGACGTGTCGGTACGTGATGATGCAGGTGGCGAGGCCGAGGAAGGCTTCGTGGATGTCGTCGCGGCGATCCCAGCTGGCTGGCGTACAGAGGTCTCCGTCCACACGCCGCCGTGTGTCAACGGCGGACTGGAACTGACCCCCTAGCGACGGATTGGGATTGACCCCCCCGGGGGTAGTTTCGTCCTACTTGTCGCGGTCCTTCGCGAG
>NZ_JBFAID010000057.1:0-41857 GCF_040654475.1 Micromonospora sp. NPDC050686 | reverse complement strand
GGGCGGGCCACCCCCGCGGCGGGGGGGGGGGGCGGGCCCCCCGGGGGGTGGGGGGCGGCCGCCCACCCCCCCTCCTCCTCTACGTGGGCCCCGCGCCACGGCGTGCCGCGGGGGAGTCCGCTGCCCAGGCCAGCCGTGCCGCCAGCGATCTGCGGCGAACCCGCGGGTCACCGGCGGACGGTACGGTGGCGGGTCCAACAACGCAAAGGCCGGGCAGGCGATCCCGCTCAGGTGGCGGATCACCGACGCCACCGGAGCCCGGTGACGAACCTGGCGGCGGCGCCGCTGGCCGTCGTCGCCACCGACCGCGGCACCACCGGGCCGCTCACCACCATCGAGGAGTACGCCGGCGAGGCCGCCGGGCCGCAGCACCTCGGTGACGGGCAGTACCAGATCAACTGGAAGACCCCGAGGTCGTACGCCGGCACCTGCCAGAAGCTGCGGGTCGACCTCGGCGAGGGGCACCAGCTGGCCCACCCGGCGCTGTTCCGGTTCGCCGCCTGACACGGTGAGCCGACGGCGGAGACCGGTGCCCCGAGCGTGCCCGACACGCTCGGGGTACCGGCCCGTCGGGACCGTCGTCCGGTCCGGTCAGGCCGGGTCCAGCCGCCCCGCCAGCTCGCGCACCGCCGCCTCGTACATCGGGTCGGTGTGGTACGGCCAGTGCCGGTTGATCGGCGGCGGAACGGTGTCGTCCGGCGGAACGGCGACGTCCAGCGGATCGCGGAGCCGTCGATCGACCGTGCCGGCGGGCGCCGGCGCCCGGGGCGGGTCGCCCGGCCGGTGCGCCGAGAAGATCGGGCCGCCGATCGGGTCGGTGTCGCGCCACAGGTTCACCCACCGCCAGCCGATCCGTTCGCCCAGTTCGTGCAGGGTCGGATCACCGAGGAAGGCGGGGCAGAGCCGGGCGTAGAGCCGGTGCAGCGGACTGCCGTGGGTGAGCAACGCGACCCGGGACAGCACGTCCGCCGGCAACTGCAGCAGGGTGGCGGCGGCCAGGACCGAGCCGTGCGAGTGCCCGGAGATGATCACCCCACCCTTGCCGGTCAGCGCGGTGATGCGTCGGGCGAGTTCCGGCACCGCCCGCTCCGCGTAGCAGGGTGGCGCGAACGGGTGCACCGTACGCGGCCAGAAGGTGCCCAGATCCCAGATCACCGCGACGGTGCGCCGGGTCTCCTCCGAACGGTAGGAGAGCAGCCCGAGCACCAGGATGCCGAGCGCGACCAGGCCGATGACGTAGATCCCGGCGTCGGTGGCGAGGGCCAGGGCCATCGTCGCCTGACCGCTGGTGCCCGCCAGGCGTTCACTCAGGCTCGAGGGCCCGATGCCGAACAGGTCCAGGGCGACGACGGTGACGCCGAGCAGCGACAGGACCAGGAACACGAGGAAGGCCGGGTTGAGCTGTTCGGCGACGCCGGCCCGGGCGACGACCGCCCGGACGTCGGCCAGGCGGGGCAGTGCCTCCGGCGGCGGCTCGGGAAAGTCCCGTCCGACGATCTCCTCGGCCATCCGCCGTCGGCGGCGCCGGGTCATGGCGATGCGCCACACCGTGGTCACGGCGACGAACAGGACCGCCACCAGCCCGGCCAGCGCCGCCCAGCGGTAGGTGACCGGCGGCTCCAGCGGGGGTGCGCCGGGCGCGTTCGGCCGGGCCGGGTTCGGGATCTCGCCGCGGTCGAGGAAGTCGGCGACCCGGTAGACCAGCGCGGCCGAGTACCCGTACGCGGCCGCAAAGGCCGCGGCGGCGAACACCGGAGCGGCCAGTCCGCTCAACCAGGACGCTGCCGGATTGTGGCTGCGGCGCCGCTGGTGCAGGGTGGTGGCGGCGAGCACGGCCAGCAGGGCGGCCTGGACGGTGACCAGCGCGGCCACCCCGCCCTCGTAGCCCGGCAACTGGCCGTGTGGCGGTTGCGGCTCCAGGGGCACCACGGTGTAGCCGAAAGCCAGCACAGTGAGCGTGTTGGCGGTCACCCGCAACGCCCGGATGCCGCGCAGGTCGACCGGCCCCCGGCCCGGCCCGTCGACCGGTCGTCGGGCCGGCAGGCAGAGCAGCACGACGCAGGCCGCGAGCAGAACCCAGACCGCCACGAAGAGCACGTGCGCGATCGGCGTGGAATAGATGTGGATCTGCGCGCCGAGCAGGCTCGCGTCGAGCACGCCGAGCCCGACCGCGACGTGGATGGCCCGCAGCCGCTGCACCACGAGCGCGTCGTTCCAGAATCCCGGGCGGTCCAGCCGGTCCTCCGCACCCCCGGACCGGCCCTGCCCGCCGGCGGGAAACGCCTCGAACACCCGGGAGGAGCGTTCGCCGAGCCACCAGAGCAGGCGCAGCGCGGCGATCGGCAGCAACGCGAGCACCGCCAGGCGCGGCCCGAGCGGCAGGTCCGCCAGCCAGGCCAGATAGGGGCGACCGCGCACGCAGGGGCGGTAGGGGGCGCACTGCCAGCCGACGAGGTCGACGGTCACCCCGACGATCGACAGGACGAACGCGGCGGTCAGGGTGGCGGCCAGCAGCCGGCTCACCGGGCCGATGAGCCCACCGGCCCCGCCGGTCGGCGGGCGGGCCCACACGGCGAGGTTGACCAGCATGAACGGCAGCAGGAACAGCAGTGACAGGGTCCGCGCGGCGCTGCCCGCGGTCAGGGCACCCCAGCGGTACGCCTCCGCCCGCAACTCGGCCGGCCGGTCACTGTCGCCGAACCCCGGCCGGGGCCGGTAGAAGCCGGCGTGGTCGTCGCCGGCGACCCGGGTCACCACGGGGTGGTCGAGCAGGGCCTCGGCGGACGTACCGGAGACGCCGTGCACCCGCAACTCGACCACCTCGTGCGCCAACGCCCCGCCTCCCGGCAGCTACCGATCCCGGTTCACGGTAGTGAGCCGGGCCGGGGCCGGGTGAGCGATTCGGCGCAGACCAGCCGGACGGCGGGTCCGTGCTCACCCGCGCAGCCGCCACCCGGCATCACCCCGCCTGATCGGCGAGCGGTACGCACCTCGGCCCCACTATCCTGTCCCGGTGATCGGCACCAGAGCGCGGACGGCGGCGGCGGCCCTCGCCGTCGGGGCAGCGCTGGCCGGGTGCGCCACCAGGCAAGCGGACCGCCCGGCGGCCGAACCGGAGCCCACGGCCGCGACGACGTCGACCGCCGCGGCGTCGCCGAGCGCCACCGGCCCGGGCGCCGTCCCGCCGGTCGAGCTGCGGCTGGCTTTCGCGGGCGATGTGCACTTCACGGGCCGCACGCTGCGCCTGCTCGACGACCCGCGGACGGCATTCGGCCCCATCGTGCCGGTGCTGCGCGACGCCGACCTCACCCTGGTCAACCTCGAGACGGCGGTGACCAGCCGCGGCACCGCGCAGCCCAAGCGCTACCAGTTCCGGTCGCCGGAGACCGCGTACCCGGCGCTGCGCGCCGCGGGGATCGACGCCGTGTCGCTCGCCAACAACCACACCCTCGACTACGGGCGGGTGGGGCTGCTGGACACCCTCGACGCGGCGGCGGACGTGGACTTCCCGGTGTTCGGCGCGGGGCGCACCGCCGACGCGGCGTACGCGCCGTGGCTGAGCACGGTGAAGGGCGTGCGGGTCGCGGCGCTCGGCCTGTCGCAGGTGCACGAGCTGGCCGCGCAGTGGCAGGCGACGGAGACCCGGCCGGGGATCGCGATGGCGTTCGACACCGACCGGGCCGTCGCCGCCGTGCGCGCGGCCCGCGACCGAGCGGACCTGGTGGTCGTCTTCATGCACTGGGGGATCGAGGGCGACCCCTGCCCGACCGGGGAGATGAAGACGTTCGCCCGCCGGCTGGCCGCCGCCGGAGCGGACATCGTGATCGGAGCCCACGCGCACACCCTGCTCGCCGACGGCTGGCTGGGCCGGACGTACGTGCACTACGGCCTCGGCAACTTCCTCTGGTACGGCGGCTCGCGCAGCACCGACTCCGGCGTCCTGCGGCTGACCGTGCGCGGCCGGACGGTGACCCGCACCGAGTTCCTGCCGGCGACGGTCTCGGGCACCGGGCAGCCCGTGCTCGCCTCCGGCGCGGCCAAGGGCCGGATCGAGGACAGGATCGCCACGGCGAAGCGGTGCACCGGCCTCACGGCGAAACGGCCCTGACCAGGCTGATCTGCCGGCGACGCCGGCCGGCCCGGCCGCCGCGTACGCCGCTGCGGCTCCCGCTGCGGTCAGCCGATGCTGACCCGCACCGGTTCGCCGTCCGGCGCCCGGACGGTGAGGGTGGCCCGTCCGTCGGCGACGCTCACCGCACCCCGGTCGGCGTGTACCGGCCGGTCGGTGGCGAAGACCGCGACGTCCTCGGCCTGGGTCGGCCGCAGCAGCACCGCGGAGCGGTCGCGGGCGACCAGTTCACAACTGCTCTCCAGCAGGGTGGCCGGCCCGACGCGGACGCCGGTGGGCAGCATCAGCCCGGCACGGGCGCCGATCCGCAGCCGCCGGCCGGACAGCACCGGCTGGTCCCGGTGCCACAGGCCGAACTCGACCGCCGACGGGGCGACGTTGACCAGGTGCAGCAGCCGCTGGTCGGAGCGGTCCACGGTGGAGGTGAGCAGCAGCCCGGGTTGGTCCGCGTCGTGCCGCAGCCGGGGGCGTACGCCCAGCCGGTCCAGCGCCGCGCGCCAGAAGTCCAGGTGGCACGGGTAGTCGAAGGCGATCACCACGGCCCGGCCTGCGCCCACGGTCACCTCCGCGCCGCACGGCCGGCCGGAGCCGACCTCGGTCAGCAGCCGTTCGCCGTCCCCGGCGAGCAGTTGGGCGTAGCCGACCCGAACCTCGGCGGGACCGGCCGTCCAGCCGCGGCCCAGCACCGACGGGAAGTAGTGCGGCCCGCCCTCCAGCCAGCCGTCGGGTCGTAGCCCGAGCGCGTCGGCCAGCAGGGTGCACGGCGTGCCGTCGTGGTCGCGGACGGGCAGCGGGCCGTGCAGCAGCAGCCGGCCGCCGGCGTGCAACCGGTCGACCAGCCGTTGCTGGACGTCCCGCCCGAGGGTGGGTGCGGTGGCCAGCACCAGCACCGGCGGCGGGCCGGCCGGCGGCTGAGCCGCGCCGGCCGGGTTTTCGGCCCCGCCGGCCGGCGGTGATGCCTGCAGGTCCACCGCCGGGAACGAGTAGCCGGCCAGCAGCAGCGCCCGGGCCAGCACGTCCCGCGCGCCCATGCCGCGGAACCGTTCCAGCTCGGCGACCTGCTCCGCGCGGCTGGTCGAGGCCGGGTGGTGGTACTCGGTCAGGTAGTGGTCGGGCACGAAACCGAGGGCGAACCCGTCGTGTTCCTCGTCGCCGTCGGCGAGCAGGTCGGCGGCCCCACGTACGGCGTGCAGCGCCCGCCGGGTGGCGGCGTACGTCGGGTTGGGCCGCCCCTCCGGGCCGACCGGGGCGGCGAAGCCGTGCCGCTCGCCGGTGAAGGCGATCCGGTCGTTGCCGTCGCCGACCGGCTCGGCCAGCGGCGGGTTGTGGCCGCCGGCGAACAGGTAGAGGTTGAGCAGCCGGTTGCCCTGCGCCACGCAGAGCCGCGTCTTCAGCTCGACCGCCTCCGGCGGGTGCAGCGTGGCCAGGTCCTCGCCGTAGTCACCGTTGCCCGCCTCGAACTCCAGGCAGGTCAGCGGCTGGTCGGCGTCGTGCGCGGCGGCCAGGAAGGCGTTGGCCACGTACAGGTCGGCCACGTTGCCCACGGTCAGGTCACCCAGGTAGTGGTCGGAGCCGGAGGTGAGCTGCGGCTGCCCGCGGTACGACTCCATGAGCTGGCTGATCCCGATTGGGAAGGTGCGCCCCCGCCCCTGGTCGGTGCCGTGCACGTTGACCAGGAACGGCACGCCGGTCACCCCGTGCCGTTCGGCGCTCGCGCGCAGCGCCGCCACGTACCGGCGGTAGCGGTCGCGCATGTAGCGCCCCAGGTCGTCGTGCAGCGTCAGGGAGTGCGCCTCGGCCGGGCCGCGCAGCGCGGCCGCCCAGGCCGGCGGGTCGGTCGGGTCGGCGCCGACCCGTGCCGCGGTGACGTCGGCGCCGTACCGCTGCACGGCCCACCGGGCCAGGTCGGCGCAGAGCCCGTCGGTGAGGTCGGGGGAGTTGGTCACCCAGGACAGCATTCCGATCTCGTTGTCCAGTTGGACCGCCACCACCGGGCCGCCGCGCGGCGCGAGGCGCGCCGCGATCACGGGCATCACCTGGGCGTACCAGCCGTCGGCCGCGGCGAGGAACTCGGGGGCCAGGTAGTCGACGGTGCGGGTGCCGACGGGTGCGCCCTCCCAGGTGGTGGGGAGCAGGTGCGGGTGCTCGTCGTACACCCGGTGGGGGATGCCCTCGTTCTTCAGCTCGGCCATCACGAACGGCCCGGGACGCACCACGGCGCGCAGCCCGCGCCGGTGCGCCAGGTCGAGGAAGCCGGCCAGGTCACGCTGCTCGTGGGTACGCCCCGTCAGGTCGACCGAGCCGTCCGGCAGCTCGTGCCACAGCCAGGGCACGTACGTGGCGACGGTGTCCCCGCCGCAGTCGCGGAGCCGGTCGAGCCGGTCCGCCCAGTCGGCCCGGGCGAGGCGGAAGTAGTGCACCTCGCCGGCGAGCAGCAGCTCGGGCCGGCCGTCGACGAGGATCCGGCGATCCCGCAGCAGCACGTCTGTCATCTGGGCAGACCTCCTCGAACCGAAGATTGTGGTCAGGGCTTGTGATCCGCGTCTCTGCTACCTATCGTCGCTGTAACCGGTTTCTGTTAACCGCACGTTACGGATCGAGGGAGTGATGAGCAACAGCCGCATGACGGTCCGCGAGATCGCGCGACTCGCCGGCGTCTCCGTCGCCACCGTCTCCCGGGTCTCCAACGGCACCGGGCAGGTCTCCGAGGAGATGCGCCGCCGGGTCCTGGAGGCGATCGAGAAGCACGGATACCGTCCCGACCACCTCGGCCGGGCCCTGGCCGCCGGCCGGCACGGCGCCCTCGGCCTGGTCTTCCCCGGCCTCTCCGGCCCCTACTTCACCGAACTCATCCAGGGCTTCGAGTCCGAGGCCGGGCCGTCGCGGGCCAGCGTGCACATCCTCTGCACGCACCTGCGCTCCGACTCCGACGCCCAGGTGCTGGAGATGGGCCGCCGGGTCGACGGCGTGGCCGTCATCGGCGGCACCGTCTCCGACGACGCGCTGCTCCGCCTCGCCGAGAAGGTCCCGGTGGTGGTGATCGCGGGCCAGGGCCCGGGCGACATCGCCTCCGTACGCCCCGAGAACCCCGCCAGCATGGCGGCGCTCACCCGGCACCTGCTCGCCGACCACGGACTGCGGGACCTGGTCTTCGTCGGCAACCCGCAGGGCTCGCCCGACGTCAGCGAACGGTGGGCCGGCTTCCGGCAGGCCCACCGCGACCTGGGCGTCACCCCGCCCGCCGAGCCCGTCGCCGTGGGCCTGCAACAGGCCGACGGGGTGCTCGTCGCCCAGCGGCTGCTGGGCGGGACCGACCCGTGGCCCGGCGGGGTGGTCTGCGCCAACGACGAAACCGCCCTCGGCGTGCTGGTCGGCGCGCTCGGCCGGGGCCTGCGGGTGCCGCAGGACCTCGTCATCACCGGCTTCGACGACGTACCGACGGCCGCCCTCGTCACCCCCGCCCTCACCACCGTCCGGCAACCCGTACGCGAACTGGCCGCCGAGGCGGCCCGGCTGCTCCTGGCCGCCGCCGGCCGGCCCGGCGACACCCCACACGGCAGCCTCGTGCTGCCCACCGAGCTCGTCCTGCGCAGCAGCTGCGGCTGCCCCGCGCCGAGCGCGGGCAGCTGACATCCCAGGCAAGACCACACACCCAGGAGGTACGACATGAGAAGCACGCGGTTGGCCACCGCGGCCGCGATGGTCCTGGCCGCGTCGGTCGCGCTGGCCGGTTGTGGCCGCGACTCCGGCGGCGGCCAGGACGAGGCGAAGTCCGTCGGCGGCGGCAAGGCGAGCGGAGAGATCACCGTCTGGGCGATGGGCGCCGAGGGGGAGAAGCTCGGCGAGTTCGCCAAGGAGTTCTCCACCGAGAACCCCGACGCCAAGGTGACCGTGACGGCGGTGCCGTGGGACGCGGCGCACCAGAAGCTCGCCAGCGCCATCGCCGCCAAGCAGACCCCGGACGTGTCGATGATCGGCACCACCTGGCAGGGCGAGTTCGCCAAGACCGGCGCGCTGGACCCGACCCCACCGGATCTGATCAAGAAGGAGGACTTCTTCCCCGGCGCCTGGGACACCACGATCGTCGACGACACCTCGTACGGCGTCCCGTGGTACGTCGAGACCCGGCTGATCTTCTACCGCAAGGACCTGGCCGCGCGGGCCGGCTTCCCGGACGGCCCGAAGTCGTGGGACGACCTCAAGGCCATGGCCAAGGGCATGAAGGACAAGGCCGGCGCCAAGTGGGGCATCAACCTCCAGCCGCCCACCAAGACCGGCAGCTGGCAGTCGGTCCTGCCGTTCGCCTGGTCCAACGGCGCCGAGGTGGCCAGCGCGGACAAGCTGAACTTCGACACCCCCGAGACGGCCGAGGCGCTCCGCTACTACCAGTCCTTCTTCACCGAGGGCCTGGCCCCGACCGCGCTGCCGGAGGGCTCGATGGAGCCTGGCTTCGTCAAGGGCGAGATCGGCGCGTTCATCTCCGGCCCCTGGCACATGGGCATCGTCGAGGAGCAGGGCGGCCCCGGCTTCAAGGACAAGTACGCGGTCGCGCGGATGCCCATGAAGAAGTCGTCCACCTCGTTTATCGGCGGGAGCAGCCTCGCCGTCTTCAAGGACGCCAAGAACCGGGACGGCGCCTGGAAGTTCGTGCAGTGGCTGAGCAAGCCCGAGGTGCAGGTCAAGTGGTACCAGGCGGTCAAGGACCTGCCGGCCGTCCAGTCGGCCTGGGACGACCAGACGCTCTCCGGCGACACGTATCTGGCCACGTTCGGCGAGCAGCTCGACAGCGCCAAGGCGCCGCCGGCGATCCCGACCTGGGAACAGATCGCGTCCGTGGTCGACACCGAGATCGAGAAGCTCTGCAAGAAGAACGCCGACCCCGCCGCGACCGCGAAGGCGATCCAGGAACAGGCCAGCGCCATCGGGACCGGGAGCTGACATGACCAGCGCCCCCGCGGCGCCGGCGCGGACGGCCGGGGAGACCAGTCCCGGCCGTCCGGCCCCGGTCCGGCGGCGGAAGCGCCTGCGGCAGGCGCTGACCGGCTGGGCCTTCTCCGCGCCGTTCACCGTGCTCTTCGTCGTGTTCATGGCGCTGCCGGTGGTGGTCTCGCTGGTCATGAGCTTCACCGACCTGCGCTCCACCGACCTGCGCAACCCGCTCGCGGTCAACTTCCTCGGCATCGACAACTACGCCCGGCTCTTCTCCGACCGGCTCTTCCTGCGGTCGGCGGTCAACACCCTCGTCTTCGTCGCCGTCGGCGTGCCGCTGACGATGGTGCTGGCGCTGGCCGCCGCGACGGGGCTCAACTCCGGCCTGGTCCGCTTCCGTACGCTGTTCCGGGTCGGTTTCTACCTGCCGGTGGTGACCAGCATCGTGGCGATCGCGGTGGTCTGGCGCTTCCTGCTCGACCCCGAGATCGGCCTGGTCAACAACCTGCTGCGGCTGGTCGGTGTCGACGGACCGAGCTGGCTCTACGACACCCGGCTGGCGCTGCCGTCGCTGATCGTCATGGCGGCGTGGCGCAACTTCGGGTTCCTGATGGTGATCTTCCTGGCCGGACTCCAGGCGGTGCCGGCCGACCTCTACGAGGCGGCCACGCTCGACGGCGCGACGCGCTGGCAGCAGTTCCGCAACGTCACCCTGCCGATGCTGCGGCCGACGCTGCTCTTCGGCGGGGTGGTCACCGGCGTCGGCTACCTCCAGCTCTTCGAGGAGCCGTTCGTGATGACGCAGGGTGGCCCGCTCTCCTCGACCCTGTCGGTCTCGTTCCACATCTACAACCAGTTCGGCTTCGGCAACTACGGCTACGCGGCCGCCGCCAGCTATGTGCTCTTCCTGGCGATCGTGGCGCTGTCCGCCGTGCAGTTCCGCCTGCTGCGGGAAAGGAGCTGACGATGGCTTCGGCAAACACCGCCCCGCGCACCAGGGACCGGGTCGCGAGGGCCCTGCTCTACGCCGTGCTGATCCTCGGACTGTTCGCCGTGGCCGGGCCGTTCGTCTGGATGGCGCTCTCGTCGGTCAAGCCGGAGCGGGAGATCCGGGAGGTGCCACCGACCTGGTGGCCCGAGGCGGCCACCCTCGACAACTACCGGGACCTGTTCTCCGGGCTCGACTTCCCGCTCTACTTCGTCAACTCTCTGCTGGTCGCGACCGCGGTGACGGTCGGCAACCTGCTGTTCTGCTCGCTCGTCGGGTACGCGCTGGCCAAGCTGCGCTATCCCGGCAAGCGGGTGCTCTTCCTGGCCGTGCTCGGCATGCTCATGGTGCCGGGCATGGTGACGTTCGTCCCGCAGTTCGTGCTGGTCAGCAACATGGGCCTGGCCAACACCTACGCCGGCCTGATCCTGCCGTTCCTGGTCGGAGCGTTCGGCGTCTTCCTCATGCGGCAGTTCCTCCAGTCGATCCCCGACGAACTCATCGAGGCGGCCCGGGTCGACGGCGCCGGAGAGTTCCGGATCTTCTGGCGGGTGGTGCTGCCGCTGTGCCGTCCGGCGCTGGCCACCCTCGGCATCCTCACGTTCCTGCAGTCGTGGAACAACTTCCTGTGGCCGCTGGTGGTGGCGACCACGGAGGACAAGTACACCCTGCCGGTCGCGCTCGCGCTCTACAGCGTCGGCCAGAACCGCATCTACTACGGCCCGCTCCTCGCCGGAGCCGTGATCGTCGTGCTCCCGGTCCTCGTCCTGTTCGTGGTCCTCCAACGGCACTTCCTGCGCGGCATCGCCACCACCGGACTCAAGTGACCCCTGACCCCTGCCGGAACCAGACAAGGAGATCCATGCGACGCCTACTCGCACCACTCCTCGCGCTGACCCTCACCCTGGCGGGCGGCTCGGCCGCCGTCGCCGCACCCGACGACCGTGCCGCCGACCGCGCCCTGCTCAGCTATGCCCGGGACACCTGGCGGTCGATGACCGCGATGACGGACCCCGGCACCGGCCTGGTCGCCGACAACATCACCGGCGACCTCGCCGCCGGCGGCCGGTCCACCTACACGTCACCCACCAACATCGGCGGCTACCTGTGGTCCGCGGTGGTCGCCCGCGACCTCGGCATCATCTCGCCCGCCGAGGCCCGCGAGCGGATCGGCCAGACCCTCGACACCCTGGCCCGGCTCAAGCACCACACCCCGTCGGGCATGTACTACAACTGGTACGACCCGCGCGACGGCTCGGTCGTCACCGTCTGGCCCGACGACGGCAACCCCGTCTACCCGTTCATGTCCAGCGTGGACAACGGCTGGCTCGCCGCCGCGCTGCACGTGGTCAAGGGCGCCGTGCCGCAGCTGCGCGGCCAGGCCGACGCGATCCTGCGGAAGATGAACTTCGGCTTCTACTACAACCCGGCGGCGGCGACCCCGTTCGGCGCCAGCGGCCTGATCGCCGGCGGCTTCTGGGACGCGCCGCCGCCGGGCTGCTCGCGGCAGCGCGCCGGCGTCTGGTTCACCTGCAACCACTACGACATCACGGTCACCGAGCCGCGCATCGCGACGTACCTCGGCATCGCGGCGGGCCAGATCCCGCCGGAGGCCTACTACCACACCATGCGCACCCTGCCGGCCACCTGCGACTGGAGCTGGCACGAGATGCAGCCGGTCGGCTTCGACACCCACCACCTGGGCGTCGGAGTGTACGAGGGCGCCTACCGGTACCGCGGCATCCAGTTCGTACCAAGCTGGGGCGGCGACATGTTCGAGGCGCTGATGCCCGACCTGTTCGTGCCCGAGGCGCGGTGGGCGCCCAACAGCTGGGGCCGTAACCACCCCGCCACGGTCGCCGGCCAGATCGAGCACGGCATGAACGACGCCCGGTACGGCTACTGGGGCTTCTCCCCGGCCAGCGACCCGGCCGGCGGGTACCTGGCGTGGGGCGTCGACGCGATGGGCATGGACACCGACGGCTACCCGTCGGACATGGAGCGTTCGAAGTACGACGCCGGGTTCGGCGACTGCCGCCCGGCCGGCCCGGAACCCGACTACGGCGACGGGGTGGTGACCCCGCACGCGGCGTTCCTCGCCCTGCCGTACGCCAAGGGCCCGGTCGTGGACAACCTGGCCCGGCTCAAGGCCGACTTCGACTCGTACGGGCCCGGTGGCTTCTACGACGCGATCGCGGTCGGCAGCGGCACGGTGGCCAAGCGGCACCTCTCGCTCGACCAGGCCATGATCATGGCCGCGCTCGGCAACGAACTCCGCCACGACCTGATCCGCCGCGCGTTCGTCTCGCCGCAGTTCGAGAGCCGGATCCGGCCGTTGATCGCCAAGGAGACGTTCAACGTGCCGGCCGGCCAGGACCTTCCGCAACTGCGTCGGGTCGGCTCGTAACGGTGCCCGGTCGTCGAGGCAGCCGGCCGAGCCCGGGCCGGCTGCCTCGACCCGATCTCAGGCCCCGGCCACCTCGATCAGCACCGCCCCCGGCTGCGGCAGCGCCAGCTCGATCACGGCGGCCCCGGCCTCGGCGACCGGCTGCACCTTCTCCACCGGGAGCTGGTCGGCGGCGCGCAGCGCCGGCCACTGCTCGTCGGTCGGCCAGTCGGCGACCCCCAACCGGTCCGCGACCGTGGTGACGTCGCCGTGCTCCCGGTCCAGCCGGGAGACCAGGGCGGGCCGGCCGGCCGCGCCGTCGACCACCAGCCGGATCCGCCGGGCCAGCGCCGGATCGCCGTCCCGCTTGCCCTGGTCCAGGGTGGCGGCCCAGACCAGGATCGCGAGGCTGCCGTCGGCCCGCCGGCTGGCCCAGGTCTGCACCAGGCCGTCGGCGCCGTCACCGTCGGCCCGCACCGCAAGCTCGGTCTCGCCGAGCTGGGCGAGCATCCGCAGGGCGTGGTAGCGCGGCTTGGCGATGCCGCCGACGGTGAGCAGGCCGAAGCCGCCGTGCAGCAGCCGCGGCGGCCGGCCCAGCTCCTCGAAGTGGTCGCTGGCCACCCAGTAGGACAGCGCGTCGACCCGGCCCGCCGCCGAGCGCATGCCGCTGAGCAGGAAGGTGGCGGCCGACGTGCCGTCGTTGACCGGGTGGAAGTGGGTGGGGGTGACCCCCCACTCGGTCCACAGGATCCGGGCGTCCGGGAAGCCGAGCCGGGCCAGGGTGGGCCGCAGGTCCAGCGGCGGGCTGCCGTACGTGTGGGTGGAGACGAAGTCCACCGGCGTCCCGGACCCGGCGGCATGCTCCAGCAGGGCGTCCACCCAGCCGGCGGCGGCCGAGGACGGTCCGCCCACCGGGATCCGCGGGTCGACGTCCTTGACCGCGCGGGCGGTCACGTCGTACAGCCGCATCCACTCCGCCCGGCTGCCGGACCAGAAGACCTCCAGGTTGGCCTCGTTCCACACCTCGAAGTCCCAGCCGAGCACCTGCTCGCCGTACCGGTCCAGCAGGTGGGCCACCAGTACGCGGACCAGCCCGTACCACCGGTCCCAGTCGCGCGGCGGGGAGATGATGCCGCGGTAGGCGAAGACGGTGCGCTCCGGGTCGCTGGCCAGGTCGCGCGGCATGAACCCGATCTCCACCACCGGCGTCATGCCGATGCCCAGCAGCAGGTCGTAGACCTGGTCCACCCGGCTGAAGTCGTACACCGGCTCGCCGTCGACCTCACGATAGACGCCGAGGTCGTCGTGCAGGATCGCGTGCGCCCGTACGGTGGTCACGCCGACCTCGTCGTGTACCCGGCGCAGCGCCGCCAGCAGTTCGGTGCCGATCTCCCGGCCACCGGAGTGCTCCCGGCAGAGCAGTTGGGACAGCCGCTCGGAACCGATCATCGGCTGCCAGGGCCGGTGCAGCGGGCCGCCGGTGGCGTTCGCGTCGAGGTGCAGGGTGACGGTGGGCGGCTCGCCGGCCGCGGGCAGGGCGGCCGCCGGGACCGGGTCGCTCAGCGCCCCGGTGACGGTCACCTCGGGCACGGCGGCCACCGCGTACGCGTACCGCTGGCCGGGGGTGCCGGTGGTGTCGACGTACCAGGTGTCGGGCACGGAGAGCACGTCCCCGCCGAGGTGGTCCACCGGGCGCAACGGCCCGGACACCCGGTCGCCGTCCAGCTCGGCGCGGTGCACCAGGTAGCCGACCGCGCCGTCGACCGGCTGCCAGCAGAGGCGGACGTGTCCGTGGCCGCCGGTGGCGGTGAGCCCGGCCGGCGGCGGCAGGTCGGGCAGCGCGGCGGTGCCGCCTTCCTCGCTGCGCCGGGCGATGCGGGCCTCCCAGTCGGCCCGGGCGTCGGACGGCTGGGCTCCGCTGGCGTTCGTCACCGGGGTCCTCCTGGCGGTCGTGGGCGATCCGGTCCGTCGACTGTAACCGGTTACCGACGGCCTCGCGACGCCCGCCCGCCACGCGCTCGCCCGGTCAATCCACGGCGGCGGGGACGCCGAACCGCACCGCGACGCCGGGGGAGTGCAGCACACTGGCCGGCGGCCCGGCCGGCGCCGGCAGCCCGGCGGCGGCGACCAGCTCGTCGTCGAGGTGCAGCAGCTCGGCCCGGTGCAACGGCCAGCGCGGATGCCAGTTCGGCAGGTGCACGGTGCGCCCGTACGCCCTGGTGTGCAGCCCCCAGCGGGCGGTGAGGAAATGCTCCAGCGGGGTCGGCTCGGCGAGCGGCTCACCCACCTTCACCACCATCCGGCTCGTCGCCCCCGCCGGCCCCGGCCAGCGGCGCCGGCACCGGTAGACGCGGCGGTCACCGTCGCGGTCCACCCGCATCGCCGACCACATGTACGGCAGCCGCAGGGTCACCCGGGCGACCAGCACCGGCACCAGCCGGGACGCGTCGAGCGAGCGGAACACCACGGCCCGGCGGCCGGTGTCGTCGACCGAGTAGAGCCGGACGTTGGTCTCCCAGAAGCTGCCGAGATACGGCACTGCCGGGCCGCGGCCGAGGCCCAACCCGACCATCCGGAAGCCGATCAGGCCGACGTAGCTGACCCCGTCCAGCGTGTCGGGGCGGGTGCCGGCGGGCAGCAGCGGCGCGACGACCTCCGGCGCGACCGCCCAGTGCAGGAAGGTGAGGTCCGCCCAGCGCTGCCGGAGGGTCGCGCGGGGAAACGCCTGCTCGGGTGCGTGCTCGATCGGCTCGATGTCCACCCGTCCATTGTCGCTGGCCTTGACAGGTGATCGTTGGGTTAGGTTAGCCTAACCTCATGTCGAGTTCACCGGCATCGGCCGGCAGCGAAAGCCTGCGCGGAGTCGACCTCCGCCTGGGCTACCACGGGACGCTCGTGGTGCACGACGCGTCCATCGCCCTCCGCCCGGGCACGGTGACCGCCCTGGTCGGTCCAAACGGCAGCGGCAAGTCCACCCTGCTGCGGGCGCTGGCCCGACTGCACCCGATCGCCGGCGGCGCGGTCCACCTCTGCGGCGACACCGCGGCGGCCGGCCTGCCGGCCAGGGAGTTCGCTCGCCGGGTCACCCTGCTCGCCCAGAGCCGGCCGGTGCCCAGCGGGCTCACGGTGCGCGACGTCGTCGGCTACGGCCGCCACCCGTACCGGGGACGGTGGCGGGCCGACGACCCGCAGGGAGCGGCGGCGATCAGCCGGGCGATGGACGTCACGGGGGTGGCCGCGATGGCCGACCGTCCGGTGGACGAACTCTCCGGCGGCGAGTTGCAGCGGGTGTGGCTGGCCACCTGCCTGGCACAGGACACTCCGGTGCTGCTGCTCGACGAGCCCACCACCTTCCTCGACCTGCGCTACCAGGTGGAGATTCTCGACCTGATGCGGGACCTCGCCGACGACCACGACGTCGCGGTCGGCGTGGTGCTGCACGACCTCAACCAGGCCGCCGCCGTGGCGGACGAGGTGGTGCTGCTGCACGGTGGCCGGGTCCGCGCCACCGGCGCCCCGGCCGAGGTCTTCACCGAACCCGCCCTGACCGACACCTACGGCATCCGCATCGAGGTGACCACCGACCCGCTCACCGGACTGGTGACCACCCGTCCCGTGGGCCGGCACCTCGCCCGGGCCATGGCCTGATCCGACGATCCACAGTCACCAGAAAGAACGACATGACCCGTATCCGCGTCACCGCCCTCGTCACCGCAGCGGCCGCGCTGCTGCTCAGCGCCTGCGGCACCACCGAGACCGGTGCCACCCACCCCACCGCATCCGCCCCGTCCGCCGGACCGGTCACGGTCACCGACAGCCGCGGCAAGGCGATCACCCTGAAGGCCCCCGCGACCAAGGTGGTCGGCCTGGAGTGGGGCGAGGTCGAGATGCTCGTCAGCCTCGGCGTCATGCCCGTCGGCGTCGCCGACGCCAGGGGCTACGCCACCTGGGTCAGCGCCGCCCGGCTCGACCCGGGCGTCAAGGACGTCGGCACCCGCGGCGAACCGAGCGTCGACTCGATCGTCGCCCTCCGACCCGACCTCGTGGTGATGGGAGGCGACCGCGGCGCCGCGCTGGTCACCCAGCTGGAGAAGTACGTCCCGGTGCTGGTCACCAAGGGCAGCGACGCCTCGGACAACCTCGGCCGGATGCGCACCGACCTGAAGATGATCGCCACCGCGGTCGGCCGGACGGCGCAGGCGGACACGCTGCTCGCCGACTTCGACGCCCACCTGGCCGACGGCCGGAAGAAGATCGCGGAGGCCGGCGCGGCCGGCCGTCCGTTCGCCGTCGCCGACGGGTGGAAGGAGGGCAGCACGGTCAGCATCCGGATGTTCGGGCCGGGCGCGCTGGTGTCCCAGCTCGGCATCCAGCTCGGCCTCACCAACGCGTGGACCGGCAAGACCGACGAGGTGTGGGGCCTGGGCCAGACCGACGTCGAGGGCCTCACCGTCCTCAAGGATCCGAACCTGCACTTCTTCTACAACGCCTCCGACGGCGCCGACGTCTTCGCCGACGGCCTCGCCGGCAACGCCATCTGGACGTCGCTGCCCTTCGTCCAGCGCGGCAACCTGCACCGCATGCCCGACGGCATCTGGACCTTCGGCGGCCCGCTCTCCGGCAAGCAGTACGTCGACCAACTCGTCAAGACCTACGCGGTGTGAACGTGCCGATCGCACCCCCGCGCCCGGGGCCGGCCGTCGCGCCGGCTCCGGCCGGGCGCCCCGCCACGCCCCGCCTCATCGGCGTCTTCGCCGGCGCCGCCCTGCTCCTGCTCGTCGTCGCGGCGGTGCACCTCACCCAGGGCACCTCCTCCGTCGGCGCCCTCGACCTGCTGCGACTGATCACCGGCGCCGACGACGAGGCGGCCCGGGTGCTGGTCGCCGCGCGGCTGCCCCGGCTGCTCGCCGGCCTGGCCATCGGCGTGGCGCTCGGCGTCGCCGGCGCCGCCCTGCAGTCGGTCGCCCGCAACCCGCTCGCCTCCCCGGACACCCTCGCGGTCAACGCGGGCGCCCACCTGGCCATCGTCGCCGTCGCCGCGCTCGGCATCGCGCTGCCCGCGCTGCCCGCCGGGGGTCTCGCCCTCTGCGGCGGTCTCGCCGCGGCGACCCTGGTGCTGGCCATGTCCGGCGGTGGGCGGGCCAGCACCACCCGGCTCATCCTCGCCGGCTCGGCTACCGCCCTGGCCCTCAGCTCCGTCACCATGCTGCTCCTGCTGCTGTTCGAGCAGGCCGCCATCGGGCTGTTCGCCTGGGGCAACGGTTCGCTGGTGCAGAGCGACCTGGCCGCGCTCACCCAGCTCGCCCCGGTCATCGTCGCCGCCGTCGTGGCGCTGATCCTGCTCGGTCACCGCCTGGACATCCTCGCCCTCGGCGACGACACCGCCACCGTGCTCGGCCTGGACGTGCGGCGTACCCGGCTGATCACGACCCTGCTGGCCGTGCTGCTCTCCGCCGCCGCCGTCACCCTCACCGGCCCGGTCGGCTTCGTCGGCCTCTGCGCCCCGGTGATCGTGCGGCTACTCGCCCCGGTGCTGCCCGCCGTGCACCGGCACCGGATCCTGTTGCCGCTGTCCGGCGTCGCCGGGGTGCTCATCGTGCTCGGTTCCGACGTGCTGCTGCGCGCCGTCATGGGCGGGCAGGCCGGCGTCGACATCCCCACCGGCGTCGTCACCACCCTGCTCGGCTCCGCCGTGCTGATCTGGCTCGCCCGCCGCCACCGCGACGCCGGCCCCACCCGCCGCCCCGCGGGCGGGCACGCCGCGGTCCGCTCGGCGACGTTCCACCGCGGCGTGGTCGCCGTGGCCGCCGCGGTCACCGCCGGCGCCGTGCTCGTCGGCATGCTCGCCGGCGACACGTGGATGCTCTTCGGCGACGTCGTCAACTGGCTCGACGGGACCACCGGGCCCGCGTACACCTTCGTGCTGGACCAGCGGTGGCCGCGCGTCGCGGCGGCCGTGCTGGCCGGCGCGGCCCTCGCGGTCGCCGGCACCACCGTGCAGGCGGTCTGCCGCAACCCGCTCGCCGAACCCGGCATCCTCGGCATCACCGCCGGCGCCGGCCTGGGCGCGGTCGCGCTGCTCACCTTCGTCCCGCTGGCCGGCGTGTGGGCCGTCTCCGGCACCGCCGGCCTCGGCGCCGTCCTCGCCTTCGCCCTCGTCTACCTTGCGGCCTGGCGCGGCGGGCTCAGCTCGGACCGGCTGGTCCTCATCGGCTTCGGCGCCTGGCAGGGGGGTACGGCCGTCATCACCTTCCTGATCGTCGCGTTCGACCCGTGGAACACCGGCAAGGCCCTCACCTGGCTCTCCGGCTCCACCTACGGTCGCACCGCCGGTCAGGTGCTGCCGGTGGCGATCGCCCTGCTGCTGCTCACCCCCGCCGTGGCCGCCGCCCGGCGGGAACTCGACCTGCTCGCCCTCGACGACGACACTCCCCGGGTGCTCGGCGTCCGGTTGGAACGCACCCGACTGGTCGCCCTCGGCGCGGCGGCGGTGCTCACCTCCACGGCGGTCTCCGCCGTCGGCGTCATCGGCTTCGTCGGCCTGGTCGCGCCGCACATCGCCCGGGCGCTCGTCGGCGGCCGGCACGCCCGGGTGCTTCCCGTCGCCGCGCTGCTCGGCGCCGCCCTGGTCAGCGTCGCCGACACCCTCGGCCGCACCGTCATCGCCCCCGCCCAGATCCCCGCCGGCCTGGTCACCGCCATGATCGGCACCCCCTACTTCGTCTGGCTGCTGTGGCGCTCGCGCGCCGTGGCGGCCACCTCCCGGTAGCCGCCCGTGTCCACCGGAGAAGCCGTGACCGAGACCCTGCCCATCGCGCCGTGGCGCCTGTTCACCGTCGAGGTACGCGCGGTACGCCGGCTCAGCCCGTCGTTCACCCGCGTCACCTTCACCGGACCCGACCTGGACCGGTTCGCCGACAACGGCTACGACCAGCGGATCAAGCTCGTGCTGCCGCTGCCCGGCGAGCGCACGGTGCGGATGCCGGCGGGGCCGGACTGGTACGCGCGGTGGCGGGCGCTGCCGGAGCACCGGCGCAACCCGGTACGCACCTACACCGTCCGGGCCGTCCGTCCGCACCTCGCCGAGGTCGTCGTCGACCTGGTCCGGCATGGCGACGGCGGACCGGCGACCCGGTGGGCCCGCCGCGCCCGCCCCGGTGACCAGATCGCCATCGTCGGCCCGGACGGCGGCTACCACGGCGAGCACGGCGGCGTGGAGTTCCGGCCGCCGCCGACCGGTCAGCTGCTGCTGGCCGGGGACGAGACCGCCGTGCCGGCGATCGCGGCGATCCTGGAGCGGCTGCCGCTCGACGCGCGCGGCCGGGTGCTGCTCGAGGTGCCTCACGCCGACGACGCCCTTCCGCTGGCGGCGCCGCCCGGCGTGGTGCTGACCTGGCTGCCTCGGGGCGGCGAGGGCCACGGCAGCCGGCTCGTACCCGCCCTCGCCGCGGCGGCGGGGGAGCTGCTCGACGGTGCTACCCGGGTGCCCACCCCGCCGGCCGCCGACATCGACGTCGACGTCGACGTCGACGTCCTCTGGGAGGTGCCCGCGGAGGTGGCGCCGACACCGCTGTACGCGTGGCTGGCGGGGGAGGCCGGCGTCATCCGTGCCCTGCGGCGACACCTGGTGGGGGAGCGGGGCCTGGACCGGCGGGCGGTGGCGTTCATGGGTTACTGGCGACTCGGCCGCGCCGACCCCGCGTGACCCGATCGCCGCGCCGCGACCCGGTCAACCGGGGGTCTGGCCGTAGCCGACGGCGGCCGCGAGCCCGAAGATCAGCCCGCAACTGCGTCGTCGGGCAGGTGCGCCGACGCCGCGGTACGGTCGGACACCCGGCCGCCGCGCGGCCGGCCCACCGATCCCCCGGGAGGGCGCGTGCGAGCCACCGAGAAGGTCCGGTTGGGACGCACCGAGGTGGAGGTGACCCGGCTCGGCCTCGGGCTCGCGCCGATCGCCGGGCTGTTCACCGCCGTCGGCGACGAGGCCGCGCACGCCACGGTCGAGGCGGCCTGGCGCCTCGGCCTGCGCTCCTTCGACACCGCCCCGCTCTACGGCGGCGGCCGGTCGGAGCGCCGCGCCGGTGCGGTGCTGTCGGGCTCCGGCACAGGCGACGCTGGTCGACCGGGCGTCGGCCATCCAGGAGGTGTGCGAGCGGCACGGGGTGCCGCTGCGGGCGGCGGCGATCCAGTTCCCGCTCGGCCACCCCGCCGTGGCCGGCGTCGTGATCGGGGCGAGGAGCCCGCAGGAGGTCGCCGACAACGTGCGGATGTTCGAGTGGGACATCCCGGGCGGCCTCTGGGCCGACCTGAAGAGGGCCGGTCTGTTGCCCGAGGAGGCACGTTCACCGTGACCGCCGGCGTCGGTGGCGCGGAACCGAAGGAGGGATTTCCGTGTTCGACGGTCTGGTCGCGGTGGTGACCGGTGGCGCCTCAGGGATCGGGCGCGCCTGCGTGGCGGCCTTCCACGCCCGCGGCGCCCGGGTGGGCATACTCGACCTCGACCCGGCGCCGGGCCCCGCGGACCCGCGCATCCACCCGGTACGGGCCGACGTGGCCGACCGGGCCTCGGTCACCGCGGCGATGGCATCGGTCGCCGGCGCGTTCGGCGGGGTGGACATCCTGGTCAACAACTCGGGCATCTCCGCCGTCGGCGCCGTCGAGGAGAACGACGACGCGGAATGGGCCCGCGTCCTGGACGTCAACGTGACCGGGGTCGCCCGGACCACCGCCGTCGCCCTGCCGTACCTGCGCCGGTCCCGGGCGGCGGCGATCGTCAACATCTCCTCGATCGCGGCCGGCGCCGGCCTGCCGAAGCGGGCCCTGTACTCGGCGTCCAAGGGGGCGGTGCACGCGCTGACCCTGGCCATGGCCGCCGACCTCGTCGGCGAGGGGATCCGGGTCAACTGCGTCGCGCCCGGAACGGTGGACACCCCGTGGGTGGCGCGGCTGCTCGCCAGCGCGGCCGACCCGCCGGCCGAGAAGCGCCGGCTGGCCGCCCGCCAACCCATCGGCCGCCTGGTCACCGCGCAGGAGGTGGCCGAGGCCGTGGTCTGGCTGGCGTCGCCGGCGGCCGGCGCGGTGACGGGCACCTCGGTCGCCGTCGACGGGGGCATGTCGGGCCTGCGCCTGCCGGCCGGGGGCTGAGTGGGCGCTGGCCCTCGTCGCGGTGGGCCCGCCGAGGAGGCCCGCGGCAAGCAGGGGACCTGATCGAACGGGCCCCGCCGGCCGCCGGCGGGGCCCGTTCGCCCGGGGTCAGCGGTTCAGGGTGGCCAGCAGGGCGGTCGCCATGCCCTGTTCACCGGCGGCGTTGGGGTGGAAAATGACCCCCGTCAATCTCCAAGAACATGAGTACGTCGACCGCGGCGCGTCGTCAGGCGAGCAGGAACGTGGTCAGCGCCTCGGCGACCTCGGCCTCGCCCTTCTGGTGCGGCCCGAAGTGGTCCAGTTTCGGGAAGGTGAGCACCCGCGACGAGGGGAGCGCCTCGGTGAGCCGGGCCGTGGCCGGGCCCAGGTGGGCCAGGTCGCTCCTGCCGCCGGTCATCAGCAGCACGTCGGCGGAGACCTCGCGGTAGTTGGGGTAGCTGTCGTTGAGCCGGCCGACCTCCGCGTGCTCGTGCAGGGCCGCGTCGAGCAGTTCGAAGACCTTCGCGCGCTTCTCGCCGCGGAAGGCCAGCCGCAGGATGGCGGCCATCAGCCACCGGGGGTTGCGGCGTGCCGCGCTCGGTCCGGTGGCGATGACGAACGTGGCGAACGCGTCGATCGGGCGGCCCCGGTCGAGGAACCGGCGGGCCCGCGGGATCCAGTCGGTCGGAATCAGGCCGCCGACGTCGACTCCGGGCTCGTAGACGACGAGTTTGCTGATGTCCTGGTTTCGGCGGGCCGTCTCCAGCGCCACCAGCCCACCGAAGCTGTGGCCGAAGACGTAGCGGGCGCCGGTGGCCGCCCGGACCGCGGCGAGGTCGGCGCATTCGGCCGCGATGCCGTACTCGGGTCCCAGTGGGCCGCTGCCCGGGCGGCCGCGCCGCTGCACGCTGTGCACGGTGAAGCTGCCGGCGAGCGCCTCGGCCAGCGTGGTGAAATCGGCGGCGTCGCTGAGCGCGCCGGGGACGATCAGCAGATCCGGGCCGGCGCCGGTGGTGTGGTAGGCGATGGTGGTGCCGTCGGCGGAACGGACGGTCCGCGCGGCGGGGGTGGTCGGCATGGCGAACTCCTCAGGGAATCCGGGTGGGTGTCGTGGCGCGGGCGCCGGTGGCTCAGGCGCCGCCCAGGGCGGCGTTCAACCGTCGGGTGTGCGCGAGGTAGGTGTCGAACGGCACGCCGGCGGACTCGACCAGCGCGGTGAGCCGTCCGATCAGCTCGGTGCCGGCCCGCTCGACCAGCTGCCGGCCGGAGTCGGTGAGGGCGATCCGTCGCCGGTTGCCGCCGGCCGGGTCGGGTGTCACGGTGAGCAGCCCGGTGCCGGCGAGGGCGGCGATCATCCGGCTGACCGAGGGCTCGGTCACCGCCAGGCTGTCGGCCAGCGCCCGCTGGGTGCACGCGCCCAGCTCGCCGACCGTGACCAGGACCATGAACCGCCGGTAGGACAGGCCGTGGTCGGCGCGCAGGATCCGGTCACCGGCACGCTCCAGGCGGGACACCAGCGTGTGCAGCTCCAACCCGAGGTTGTTCGGATGGTTCATGGACGATATCTTAGAGCCCTAAGTTAGAAGCACAAGTCTTGTTCCGTAAGGAGGGCCACATGGTGGCGCACACCCCCGATCTCGTACTGCGCCCGGCCCGCCCGGACGACGCCGAGGCGATCGCCGTGCTGTGGCACCAGGGCTGGCGGGACGGCCACGCCGGACACGTCCCCGCCGAGCTGTACCGGCACCGGCGGCTCGCCGACTTCCGCGACCGGGTGCCACCCCGCCTGCCCGCCACCACGGTCGGCACCCTGGGCGCGCGGGTCGTCGGGTTCGTCACCGTCAGCGACGACGAGGTGGAGCAGGTGTACGTCGCCGGGCCAGCCCGCGGGACCGGCGTGGCCGACACGCTGCTCACCACCGGCGAACGGGCCGTCGCCGAACGGTTCGACATCGCCTGGCTGGCGGTCGCGGTCGGCAACACCCGGGCCCGCCGGTTCTATGCCCGCCGCGGCTGGCACGACGCGGCGGCCCTCGACTACCGCGCCGAAGCCGGCACCGGCGGCCCGGATCGCGGCGCCACGACCGTCACCGTCGCCTGCCGGCGCTACGAGAAGCGCGTCCGGTGACCCGCTCCCCGGACGCGCCACCATGGGAAGGTCAGCCACGGTCCAAGGACCCTCGCGATCTCGCGTCCCTCGGTGGCCAGCGGGTGCCCTGACCGGTGGTGCGGCCCTGAACCGGCACCGCCGGCCGCCGAGTTCGGCGCGACCGGCGGTATCCTCCCGTCATGCCCGGGAACTGCGCCACCTGGCCGGCCGGGTCTGGCTGTGGCCGCACGACGAGGACCCGGCCGCGGTGCAGGGCTGCGTGGCCGTCGTCGCCGACGCCGGCGGCACCCTGCTCGTCGACGCGGGCAACAGCCGCACCGCCGCGCGGCGGATCCGCGCGGCCGTCCGGGCCGCCGGGCTGCCCCTCCCGACCCGGCTCGTCTACACCCACCATCACTGGGACCACACGTGGGGGGCGTGCGCCTGGCCGGACGTCGAGATCATCGGGCACGCCGCCGGGGCCCGGATCCTCGCGGCCGAGGCCGACTGGCCGTGGAGCGAGGCGTACCTGCGCGGGCAGGTCGACGCCAACCCCCGCCTGGCGGCGAGTTTCGGCGCCCGGGCCCGCGCGATGCCCACCTGGGAAGGATTCCGGGTCGTGCCGCCGGACGTCGAGTTCGCCGACACCCTCGAACTGACCGGGGGAGTGCACCTGCACCATGTCGGCGGCCGGCACGCCGAGGACTCCACCGTGGTCGCGGTGCCCGACTCCGGCGTGCTCCTCCTCGGCGACTGCTGCTATCCGCCGCCGCTGCACCTGCGAGCACCGGGCGACGGCGTCGACCTGCGGCTGATCCGCCGGCTGGCGGACACCTACGGCGGCTACGACTGGTTCGTGGACAGCCACGACCATCCGAAGCCCCGGGCCGCTCTCCACCGGCTGCTCGCCGCCGATGCCGACTGAGGTCAGGAGACGGCGGCCTTCACCAGCGCGACCACCCGCTTCTCCACCGCGGGGCTCCAGTCCTGGAGCGCGTACGCCACCGGCCACAGGTCGCCGTCGTCGAGGTTGGCCGCATCCTGGAAGCCCAGCGTCGAGTACCGGTAGTTGAACTTGCCCGAGTCCTGGAAGAAGACGACGATCTTGCCGTCCGCGTTCGCGTAGGCCGGCATCCCGTACCAGGTCTTCGGCGACAGCTGCGGGGCGGCGGCGGTCACCGCCACGTGCACACGCTCGGCGAGGGCGCGGTCCGCCGGCGCCATCTGGGCGATCCGGTCCAGGAGCGCCTGCAGCTCGTCGGCCCGCTTGGCGCCCTTCCTGCCCTCGGCGCGCAGCTCGGCGGCGCGCTCCTTCATCGCGGCGCGCTCGGCGGGGCTGAAGCCTTCGGATTCGGTGGTGGAGTTCTTCGCGGACACTGTCGGTTTCCCTCCGTCGGAAACGTCGGCGTGCTGCCGGCTGTCTGGAAGAAGGCTAGGCCGGGCCGCCTCCCCGCTGCTTCTCGATTCCTGATCAGGAGGGTGGCGCGTGACCGCGACGGGTGCCCGCCGCATCGGCCCGGGCTGCGGTCAGGAAACCGGCAACCGGTGCCGCACCCACACGTTGGGCTCGACGTAGACGGCATGGTCGTGCGCGACGTCGCAGTGCACCGGCACCAGCGCCCCCGGCACGTGCACCGGTCCGCTGCGGTCGAACGGCAACCCGGTCCAGCGACGCCAGTCGGCGAGGCTCCCGCTGATCGTCATCGACCGGCCGGCGACGCGTTCGACGGTTCCACCGGCGCGTACGTGCACCCGGAGCCACGGGTCGACCGGGAGCCCGTCGTCGCGGACCTGCGCCGCGTACTCGGTCATCGGCAGGTCGGGCCGGGCGTGCTTGCCGCTCGGGCGGACCGGCGCGACCAGCGTGTCGTAGCCCATCTTCGCGACGGCCTCGCGCATGGCGGCGAGCATCAGCGCGGACAGCCCGCTGCCACGTCGGTCGGGCCGGACGCAGATCTCCAGCGCCGAGACGATGGTGGGGGTGGCGTCGGTGAGGCGGTTGAGGGTGGCGCGCTGGATCATCCGGTCCCAGCCGCCGTCGGGCAGGACATCCTCGGTCCAGCGCAACGGCACGGCGTACGCGCGGGCGACGGCCCGGCCCGGGTCGGCGGAATCGACGGCGGCGAACACGAACTGCGGGTAAAGGTCGTTGGCGACGGCGTAGTACAACGCGCCCATCGGATCCCACAGCATGAACTCCGGCCACGCCCGGTCGAAGCCCTCGTCGAGCAGCGGTGCCAGGTCGGGGCGTTCGGCCAGGCTCGAGATGTCGATCGTCACGGCCGTACCGTAGGGCCCGGCGCCACGGCGCGCACCCGGATTTCCCAGACCGGGCGCCGGGGGAGGGCGGAACCGCCTCCGGTGCCCGCCGTCGGAGGCGGGCACCGGAGACGATCAGCGACCGGTCACCTCATCTGGCGTTGGCCGCCCCCGGCGTGGGCAGCGTGCTGGTGACGAAGTCCCGGCAGAGGCTGTCGGTGTCGGCGCCGTCCGGCCAGCGGGCGTTGCTGCGGCCCGGGTTGGCGGCCGCGCGGTGGCCTCCCATCCCGCGTGCCGCGGAATGGGAGGCCACCGGGGGGAGTCAGCTCAGCCGCGCCGACGCGCTGTCCAGACCGCCCCGGACGCTGACCGCCGTCAGGGTGGCCGTCTCACCGCCGGTCCGGACCACCCGTAGCCGGACCTTCTGCTTGTCGCCGCCGTCGAGGTGGAACTGCGGTGCCCCGCCGACGACCCGGGCGCCCTCGACCCGGACGGTGTCCGGTGCCACGATCTTGATTTCCTTGGCCTGCTCCAGCGCGGTCGGGATCCGGCCCGTGTTGCGCACCGTAGCCGTGATCTCGTGCGTCGCGCCGTCGCCCTGGCTGCCCATGAGCCGGCGGGCGCTGACGTCGGTCAGGTCGATCTGGGGCAGGGACTCGATCAGGTAGAGGTTGAATCGGGCCTGGTTCGCCGCCCACTGACCGATCAGGTCGGCCGACGGGTTCTGCGACCAGAACTTCGGGTTGATCCCCCCGATCTCGACCTCGCCCAGTCTGGGGTGCTGGACCTTGGTCCACGGCAGGAAGCAGGTGGAGCGTCCGTTCTCCGCGCACCAGCGCGACCGTTCCCAGTCCGCGTACCGGCCGTCCTTGTCGTAGTCGGTGAAGTCGCCGCCGTTCCAGATCTCGTCGCCGTACCAGACGGCGCCGTACTGGAAGTACCCGAAGTCGGGGCCGTGGCCGAACAACGGCGTCGGTTGCCCGCCGTTGCGCGTGGCGTAGTCGATGTACACGCTTCCGGTGTTCCGGTATCCGGTGAACGAGGCGCCTGCCCGGTCGAAGTGCTCGTAGAGCTTGCGGTCGCTGGTGTACATGCACTCGACCGGGTCGCAGGTCGACGGGCCGCGCAGGTGCATCGGTACGCGGGTGTCCATGCTGTTCACCGCGCCGATGTTGGTGTGCGACATCAGCCAGGTGTAGACGTGCCGGGTCTCCGGCTCCGACAGCGGGTACGCTCCGGCGCCGCCCTGGGTGAGATTGCGCCCGGTGGCGTCGTCGGCCGGCATGACATGCCAGTTGTACGGGTAGTTGCGGTGCAGGTCGAGGCCGCCGACACCGTCCTCGTTGTAACGTCCGTCGCCGTCGTTGTCGACACCCTCGGAGAACATCAGGTAGTCGCCCTTGCCCGCCCCCACGCTGAGCATGGCGTTGCCGGCCGGGTCCCGGCTGTCCACCACGTGAGTGCCCTCGCCGGCGCCGACGTGCTGGCGCATCTGGCTGAGGTAGCCGTCGTCGTTGAGGTCCTCGCCGGGATCCTCGTCACGTCTGCCGTCGCCGTCGTTGTCGTCCGGCCGCACCGTCGACCGGTTGGTCTGTGCGGTGTACAGGTACATGTCGTGCCCGTCGGGGTTGTTGACCGGCCGGATGTACACCGTCTTGTCGGCGAGCAGCCTGTCGACCGTCCGGTCCTTGCCCGCCCGGGTGATGAGGTGGTGCGCGAGCCACAGCGAACTCTCCGCCGACGAGACCTCGCCGGAGTGACGGTTGCCCTCGAAGTAGGCGGCCGGCTTGTCGGTGTCCTTCCCGGTGGACTTGTCGGTGATGGTGAGCTGGTGGATCGGTTGGCCGCTGTAGCTCTCGCCGACGACGTGCAGGTCGACGAGGTCGGGGCGCTCGTGGGCCCACTTGCGCAGCCACCACTGGATCTCGATGCCGGTGTGGAAGTGGTCGAAGTCCATCCGGCCGGGCGTCTTCGGCCGCACCTGGTCGTACTGGACGACCTTGAAGGTGCTCTCCCCGTCGCGCTGCCCGGCGATGGTGATGGTGGGGGAGGTGGGTGTCACGCTGGCCGGGAACGGCCCCGGATCCTGCGGGGCCTGCAGCCCGACGGTGACGGTGGGCGCGGCGACCGAGGTGGTCGCGGCGCCGAGCGGCGCGCTGTCGGATCCCCACAGCGGTGTGCTGCCCAGTACGAGGGCAGCCGCCGCCAGGGGCACCAGGGCGGAACGGCGAAGCAGGCGCTTTCTCCTCGTCGGCCGAGGGATCGCGGCGTCGGTGGAGGCTTGGCGGTGACCGGACGGGTTCGGGACGGCGTCGGAGCCCAAGGCAAATCTCCCATTGTCACGTCGGTGTTCGCACGTGCTACGTGGGCACGGCAATCACGCTTCGTAAGGGGGCTGCCACCCTTCGGGTGCTCGAGTTCTGGCCACCGTAGCCGACCTTGAAACAGATGTAAATATCTAACAGTCCTTCGCTCCTTACCCGCCGACCGGCCGGTCCACCTGCGCCACCAGCTTCTTCGGCGCCACACAGCAGTAGCTCTCCATCAGCAGCTCGGCGACCTCCACCCAGTCCGTGTCACCGTCGAGCACCATCCCGAGCACGTCGGCACCCCAACCGGGGCGGTAGAACGGGTGGCCGGCGCCGATCAACGCGCCGATCTCGTCACCGGGCGACCGGAACGTCACCACGCAGACGGGTCCGTCGGTCCCGGCGGCCCGCGCCGCAGGGTGGTTCGGGCCGGCCGTCAGCACGTGGGCGAAGGTGCGTTTGCGGACCCGCCAGCGCGTGCCCACCCACGCCGGCTCCTCGTACGTCTCCGGCAGCCCGAGGCAGCGGGGCCGCAGTCGGTCGAGAATCTCGGGCGGTACGTCGCCAGGCGCGCTCACGGCGGGCACGCTACCCAGGCCGACCGACAATTCCCGCTGTCGCTGCGGCTCAGTGCCCCCGGTAGAGGGATTCGATCTCGGCGGCGCGGCGCCGCTGCACCACGTCGCGCTTGATCTTCAAGGTGGGGGTGAGCTCCCCATCAGCCTCGGTGAAGTCGTCGGGCAGGATGCGGAACGTCTTGATCGCCTCCGCGTGCGACACCGCCGCGTTCGCGTGGTCCACCGCCGCCTGGATCTCCCCGCGCAGGGCCGGATCGTCGCGCAGCTGCGCCACCGAGGCGTCCGGCCGCCCGTGCGCGGCCCGCCACCGGGACCAGGCCGTCGGGTCGATCGTGATCAGGGCGGTCAGGTACGGCCGGCTGTCACCCACGAGCATGCACTGGCTGACCAGCGGGTGCGCGCGTACCCGCTCCTCGATGGGCGCCGGGGCGACGTTCTTGCCCGCCGCGGTCACCATGATCTCCTTCGTCCGACCAGTGAGGCGCAGGAAGCCGTCGTCGTCGAGGCTGCCCAGATCACCGGTGCGGAACCAACCGTCGGCGGTGAAGGTCTCGTCGGTGGCCTCCGGATCGTGCCAGTAGCCCGGGAACACCACGTCACCGCGGGCCAGCACCTCGCCGTTGTCGGCGATCGCCAGCTCCACCCCGGGCAACGGAAGCCCGACCGTGCCGATCCGCATCGCCGAGAGCCGGTTCACCGCCAGCGCCGGCGAGGTCTCGGTCAGCCCGTAGCCCTCCAGCGCGGTCAGCCCCGCACCGCGGAAGAAGTGCCCGAGCCGCTCACCGAGCGGGGCGCCGCCGACGATCGCGATCCGGCACCGCCCGCCCAGCGCCGCCCGCAGCCTCCGGTAGACCAGCAGGTCAGCCACCCGCCGGGCCAGCCGCAACGCCGGGCTCGGCCCGGACGCGGTGTCCAGCGCCCGGCTGTAGCGCACCGCCGTCCGCTCGGCGACGGTGAACACCCAACCCCGATGCTCGGCCGCGGCCTGCTGCCGGGCCGAGTTGTACACCCGCTCGAACACCCGCGGCACCGCCAGGATGAACGTCGGCCGGTAGCGGCGCAGCTGGTCCCGCACGCCGACCATGTCGGCGCTGTGCACCATGGTCGCCCTGGTGCGCACCATGCCCACCTGCACCATCCGGGCGAACGCGTGCGCCAACGGCAGGAACAGCACCGTCGACGCGCCCTCGTTGAACAGCTCCGGCAGCACCGCGACCGCGTTGCCGACATCGAGGTCGATGTTGCGGTGGGTCAGGACGCAGCCCTTCGGCCGGCCGGTCGTCCCACTGGTGTAGACGATCGTCGCCACGTCGCCGCCGGACACCGCGGCCCGGCGCGCCCGCACCACCGCCTCGTCGACGCTTCGGCCCCGCTCGACCAGCCCGATCAGGCCGCCGGAGTCGATCCGCCACACCTGGCTCAGCTCCGGCAGGCCGTCGCGGGCGCCGGCCAGCAGCGCGGCGTGCTCCGCCGTCTCCACCACACACCCCACCGCACCGGAGTCGGCGAGGATCCAGCCCAGCTGCTCGGCGCTGTCCGTGTCGTACACCGGGACGGTCACCGCCCCGATCGCCCACAACGCGTAGTCGACCAGGGTCCACTCGTACCGGGTGCGGCTCATCAACCCCACCCGGGCACCCGCCTCCACCCCGGCGGCGGTGAACCCGCGGGCCAGGGCCGCCACGTCGTCGCGGAACTGCCGGCAGGTCACCTCGGCCGTCCCGCCGGCCGCCGACCGGGGGACCGGCCACGACGCGGCGTCCGCGTCCGGCCGGAGGAACTGCACCGTGTCCGGGTAGCGGTGGGCGTTGTCCCACACCCGGTCGGCCAGCCCCGCCGATTCGACGGCGGTGGCCGCCGGCCTGGTCGTGCCGCTTCGCCGCATACCCCGTACGCTCCTTGAACCTCCCGCGCGACCCGGCCCGACCGCGGACCGGGCACCGCCCGGCCGGCGGCCCCACCGGCTGCTCAGCCCCGCGATTGCCCGACGCTCACCTGGACAAACGTGCGAGAGCCGCCGCGATCGGGTGCCCTGCGGTCCGGGAATGACGGGCCTCCGCCCGGGTACCCGGGGAGCCGGATCAGCGTCGGGGCGCCGAACGGGACACCCGCCAGCACCAGGGCGAACCGGACATCGTCGCCGCCCTGGGACGTCAGCCGGCCTGGATGGACAGCGTCAGGTCGGTGAACGACGCTACGAGGTCCCCACCCGCCGTGTACGCGCCGAACGACCCTTCCTTGGTCAGGCCCACCACGAACCGCGGGTCGGTCTGCGCCGTCGTGCCGGTCGTCGAGGTGGACCGGCCCGCGTCGGCGAGGTCGAAGGCGGCGTCCCGCAGCGCGTACGAGCCGAACACGTTGGTGGTCGGTGCGGCCGCCGGCCGGTCGTGCGGCACCGCCAGCCGGCTCGTCCCGGCCTTGGTGACCCGCCGGCTGCCGGGCGAGTAGGTGTCGCCGGCGGTGAGGTAGCTCCACCGCACCCCGCTGATCGACCACTGCCCGCCAGTCCGGCCGACCTGGGCCGGGCGCAGGTCGAGGATCGACACCCCGTTGGTGCCCACGACCCGCGCGGACTCGGTCGCCGTGCCGGCCCCGGTGACGATCAGAGCGCTGTTCTCGCCCACCCCGTACACCAGGTCGTGGCCCGTGTCGGCGGCGAGCCGGATCGAACGGCCGGTCCGGCCGCGGGCGTCGAAGTGGGTGTCGACCAGGCCGGAGGTGAAGAAGCCGAAACCGCCGGCGGGCCAGTAGCCGAGGACCTCGTCGGTGTCGTAGTAGCCGGGCCGGGCGCCGTCGCGGACCCCGTAGTAGCTCAGACCGCCGGTGATCATGTCGGGCCCGCCGAAGATCTGCATGCCGGCGCTGGTGCCGGCGACCGGCGCGCCGGCGGTGAACCGCTGCCGCACCGCGGCGAGCACCGCACCGTCGGAGCCATCGGCGTGAATCATCGACTGCACGTACCGGAACTGGTCGCCGCCGGTGAAGAAGAACCCGGTCATCGACGCGGCCAGCGCGGCATTGGCCGGATCGTCGCCGCTACCCTTCTTTTTCACGCTCACCGGGATCCAGGTGACCTCGGCGGCACCGTACTGCTTGAGGACCTTGCTCACCGCGTTGGCGCTGGAGTGCGGCACCGCCGACGACGCGCTGAGCACCCCGATGCGGGCGCCGGTGCCGCCGGCCTGCCGGACGAACTCGCCGTAGACGGCGGCGTTGTCGTCGGCCAGCGCACCGCCGATCAGCATCACCGCGCCGGGGCCGGCGGGCGGGGCGGCCGCGACGGACCCGGCCGGAGCCGGCAGGACCACAGTGGCCACGGTGACGAGGAGGGCGGCGAGCAGCGACAGGAACTTCGACCGGGTCATGGCACGTGACGCTAGACAGCCGCTGGCCAGGGCGTCAAGGAATGCAGATGCATTTACCTCCCGGCGGGTGAACCCGGGTGGTGTGTCGGTTACGCAGCGTGCGCCGGTCCGGCCCGCCCCCGTCCGCCGACAGCGCCCAGGACCGCAGACGCGCGGTGGCGGCCGGAGACAGACTCTCCGGCCGCCACCGTGGGCGCCTCGCCGGGTCAGCGGGGTCGACAGCCCCGCGGCGGGTTTCCCGCGCCGCACCGCCGACCCCGGTGACCCGTCAGCTCACCGGTCAGAACCGCACGCGGCGCAGGTAGCGGTAGCCGATCTCGGCGGTCTGCTGCGGCGTCACGTCCGGCGTGTCGTTCTCCACGATGTACTCCTGCACCTGGTGACCCCGGAAGATCCGCGCGAAGTCGATCGTCCCGGTGCCCAGGTCGGCCATGTCGCCGTCGGCGGCATGCCGGTCCTTCACGTGGTACTGCAGGACCCGTTGCGGGGCCCGGCGGATGACGTCCAGCGTGAAGCCCTCCGGATCGGCCACCCCGTCGCCGGAGTTGATGCCGCCGGTGACCGCCCAGTAGATGTCGACCTCCAGGTGCACGAGCCGGGGGTCGAGCTCCGCGGTCAGCACGTCCCAGGGCCGCTTGCCGCCGCCCAGGTCGATGGTGAACTCGTGGGCGTGGTTGTGGTAGCCGTAGCGCAGGCCCGCCTGGGCCGCCGCGGCGGCCTCGACGTTCATCTGCTGCGCCCAGCGCTTCCAGTCGTCGGCGTTCTCCGAGTACAGGTACGGCACCACCAGGTACGACTGGCCGAGGGTGACCGCGTTCTGGATCTTCTGCCGCAGCGCGTCGGCGTTCTCGCTGATGCCGTCGTGGCTGGAGCTGGCCTTGATCCCGATCCCGTCCAGGAACCGGCGCAGCTCGGCGGCGGTGCGCCCGAAGTAGCCGAGGGCCAGTTCCACCCTCGGGTAGCCGATCCGGGCCAGCTGCTTCAGGGTGGCGTCGTACCCCGGCGAGCCCTGCAGGGCGTCCCGCATCGTCCAGAGCTGGATACTGATCTTGCCTGGGGGGACGGGGCGCCGACCGTGACCGTGCTGGCCGCCGGCGGTCGCCGCCGTCGCGCCCACTCCCGAGGCCGCGAGCCCGAGGCCGGCGACCGCGGCGAGTGAACCGCGCAGCAGGCTCCGCCGGTCCGTGACGGACCGCCGCAGCGCGGCGTCCCCGTCGAATCCGTAACACATGCTGGCTCCTTCGAAACTATGCGACGGGAACCAGGACGACCTGGTCCGAGCCGCTCAGGGCCGGCAGGCCGTCGTCGCCCGGGTCGGTGTAGGAGGCGACGAAGACGCCGGTCAGGTTGTCGTGCTCCGGGTCGTGACCGCCCGGCAGGGTGGTCTGGATGGTGCCGGAGCAACCGCTGGCGGTGGTCTGCGGGTGGCCGTGCTGGTCGTGGCCGAGGATGTAGGTGACGGTGACCCGGGCGCAGTCCACCGGCTGGTCGTCGGTTACCTTCACCTCGAACTGGACGGTGTCACCGAAGCGGAAGGTCTGCCCCTCGACCGGCTTGACCAGCTCCACCACCGGGGCGGTGTTGCCGACCACGACCTGCACCGAGGCCGACGCCGACAGGCCGGCCCGGTCGGTCACGTTCAGGGTGGCGTCGTACTGGCCGTTGCTGGTGTACGTGTAGGTCGGGTTCGGCTCGCGGGAGTCGACCTTGCCGTCGTTGTCGAAGTCCCAGGCGTACTTCAGCTTGTCGCCGTCGGGGTCGCTGGTGCCCGCGCTGGAGAACGTGACGGTCAGCGGCGTGTTGCCGTTGGTGGGCTCGGCCGACACCTGCGGCACCGGGGTGTGGTTGCCCGTCCAGCCGGTGTAGTCGATGCGGGCGAGCTGCGCTTCCGGGTTCTCGCTGAAGTAGCCGTCGCCGTACTCGAGGACGTAGAGCGCCCCGTCCGGCCCGAACTCCAGATCCATCGGGTTGTCGAAGGCGATCGAGGGCAGCACCGACTCGATCCGGGTGACCTTGCGCTCGCCGTCCAGCGTGAAGGCCTTCACGTAGTCGCGGGTCCACTCGTGGAACAGCGGCTTGCCGTCGTAGTAGGCGGGCCAGCCCACCGCGGTGCGTCCCCTGGTGGTGCGCTGGTCGAACTGGTACGCCGGCCCGGCCATCGGGCCGATGCCGCCGGTACCCAGCTCGGGGAACTGCGCGGACAGGCCGTAGCCGTACCAGATGTCGGGCTGCGCGACCGGGGGCAGCTGCCGCAGGCCGGTGTTGTGCGGCGAGTCGTTGACCGGCGCGGCGCAGTTGAACGACGCCCCCGACTGACGGGTGGCGAAGTCGAAGTCCACGTACGGCTGGTCCGGGGTGACGCAGTACGGCCAGCCGAAGTTGGCCGCCTTGCGCACCGCCATCCACCGGCCCTGGCCCGCCGGCCCGCGCTGCGGGTTCGGCCGGTTGGCGTCGGGGGAGTAGTCGCCGATGTACAGCTCGCCGTTGGTGCGGTTCAGCTCGATCCGGAACGGGTTGCGCAGCCCCATCACGTAGATCTCGGGACGGGTCTTCGCGGTGCCGGGCCGGAACAGGTTCCCGGCCGGGATGCTGTATCCGCCCGTGGCGCCCGGCTTGATCCGCAGCACCTTGCCGCGCAGGTCGTTGGTGTTGGCCGAGGTGCGCTGCGCGTCGAACGCCGGGTTGCGCCCGGGGCGCTCGTCGATGGGCGCGTAGCCGTCGGACTCGAAGGGGTTGGTGTCGTCACCGGTGGACAGGTACAGGTTGCCCTTGGCGTCGAAGACGATGTCGCCGCCGACGTGGCAGCAGATGCCCCGGTCGACCGGGACGTCCATGATCTGCTGCTCGGTGGAGAGGTCCAGCTTGTCCTTCACGAGGCGGAACCGGGACAGCCGGAGGGCGCCCTTGAACTTGTCGAAGTCCGCGGCGGTGCCCCAGCCCGGCGCGTCACCCTCGTTGACGTCCGGGGTGGACGGGTCGTCCACCGGGGTGTTCATCGGCGGCGAGTAGTACAGGTAGACCCAGTTGTTGCCGCCCTTGCCGAAGTTCGGGTCGATGGCGACGTTCTGCAGGCCCTCCTCGTCGTGCCGGTAGACGTCGAGCGTCGCGGCCAGGGTGTTACGGCCGCTGTCCGGGTGGTGCATCCAGACCTCGCCGGCGCGAGTCACGTGCAGGACCCGGCGGTCGGGTAGCACGGCCAGGTCCATCGGCTCGCCCGGATGGTCGTTGAGGGTGACCTTCTGGAAGTCGCTCTCCGGCGGCGCGGCGGCCGCACCGGGCGCGGCCTGCGAGACGGTGGGCGTGGCGACGAGCGCCGTGGTCATCAGGCCCGCCATGGCGAGCGTGAATCGTCTCTTCAACTGCCTCTCATTTCTCTCAAGGGGTGTGCGGGGCAGGTCGGGGACGTACGGCTTGGTCCTTCTCTTCAGGGGGCGGGGGGTGACGGAGCGACAGCCGGCTCCGGGGCCCGTGGTCGGTCGACTGTGGTGCCGACACGGTCGCGGCACGACGGAGCCGGGTGGATCGATTAACCTCGACGAAACACCTCGTCACCCGGGCGACGCTATAAAACTAATGTCCATGTGTCCATACCTTCTAGCGCGGAGGGCCGGACTTTCTCACTGGCCGACGAAAGTTTGCGCCGAGCGGTGCGGTTCTCTCGACCGACCGGCTCCCGGCTGGCCGCGGCGGGGGCGCTGTCGACGGACGGTCGGCGGATGAGCGCGCAGGTCGCCCCCCGGGAGGAAGCGCTCCCACCGCCGTGCGCAGGCCCGGGAGTTGCCACGAAGAAGGGGTGTCGGGGGTGAGTTCGTCCAAAAGGGGCGACTGCGACGCGGCGCTTGATCCGCGGTGATCGATCGGAGAGCCGCGGTTACCGGTCGTTGACGATCGCGTCACGCGAATGTTTCAATACGTCACCACGCGATGTTAGCGCTAACATGGGAGAACTCCATGGGCAACCGATGGGCGTGTCGGCTGGTCGCAGGGCCGGCCGCGGATCCGACAGCGACCCGACGACCGCCAGGCACGCCAGGCCGGCGGAGGTTCTCGCTCGCCGCCGTCGCGGCCCTGCTCTGCGCCGCCCTGCTCCCCACCGGCGCGACGGCGCACGCCGACGACGGCTGGTCACCCCGATCCTCGTACACCTCGACCGACCGGGGCGACGGCACCTACTCGGTGCCACTGCTGCGCGCCGACGTGCCCGACATCAGCGTGGAACGCGTTCCGGCCGCGGAGAACGACGAGGGCCGCGACCTCTACTACATGATCAGTACGACCATGCACCTCAGCCCCGGCGCCCCGATCATGAAGTCCTACGACCTGGTGAACTGGGAGATCGTCAACTACGTCTTCGACCGGGCCAGCATCGGCGACTCGTTCTCCCTGCGCAACGGGCAGAACTCGTACGGCCAGGGCCAGTGGGCGTCGTCCCTGCGCTACCACGACGGCATGTTCTACGTCGCGTTCAACACCAACAACCTCGGCGGCGCGTACCTCTACCGCACCGACGACATCGACAACGGCGCGTGGCAGCGCACCGCCCTCGGCCGCGGCCTGCACGACCCGTCGCTCTTCTTCGACGTCGACGGCACGCCCTACATCTTCTACGGCTCCGGCGGCACCAGCGCGGTACGCCTCAACGCCGGCCTCACCGCCATCGAGCAGGACTACCCGAACATCTTCACCGCGAGCAACTACGCCGGCCGGCCGTTCATCGGCGGCCTGTTCGAGGGCGCCCAGTTCTACTACATCGACGGCTACTACTACGCCGTCATCATCACCTGGCCGTCCGGCCAGGGCCGCCAGGTGGTCATGTTCCGCTCCCGGGAACTGCTCGGGCGCTACACCTCGGCGGGCGGCGTGAACACCTACGAGGCCCGCGGCGTGCTCAACTCCAACGGCTTCGCGCAGGGCAGCCTGGTGCCGACCTCCCGCCCGGACGGCGGGACCGACTGGCACGGCATGTTCTTCCGCGACACCTTCCCCATCGGGCGCATTCCCGCGCTCATCCCCGCCACCTGGCAGGACGGCTGGCCGACCTTCGGCACCAACGGCGTCGTGCCGGTCGACGGGGTCTTCGACAAGCCGATCCGGCTCAGCCCGGCGCAGGAGGTGTTCGAGCGGCAGAAGGGCATCGTCGCCTCGGACGACTTCGCCAACGACGCGCCGCACAAGGCGTACCTGGACGAGGAGTGGTCGATCCCGGCGCCGCCCGTCGTGGACCAGTCGCTCATCGGCGTCGAGCTGGTGCAGAATCCGGGGTTCGAGACCGGGACGGTCACGCCCTGGGGCGGGCAGTTCGGTGCGTCGCTCGGTCTGGATTCGACCGATCCCGCCTCAGGGGCGGCGGCGCTCAAGGTCAGCAACCGTACGCTCAACGGCTCCGGCCCCAACCAGTTCCTCAACGGCAGGATGCAGCGCGGCGTCACCTACTCCGTGTCGGCGAAGATCAGGTACACCTCGGGCCCGAGCAGCATCCCGTTCAACCTGGTCGCCGACTGGGGCGCGGGCGTGCAGACGATGGCCAGCAGGAGCGTCCCGATCGGTCAGTGGACCACCGTGTCGGGCCAGTACACGGTGCCCTCGACGGCGAACCTGGACAACTTCAAGTTCGCGGTGGAGACGCCGTGGGCCAACCCGCAGCCACCGTCGTCGAGCGTCGAGTACCTGATCGACGACGTCTCGATCGTCGGGCAGCCGGTGACGACCGAGTACCCGACCCGGGAGGAGATCGCCCCCAACGGGTCCCGCCTGGACATGGCCTGGGAGTGGAACCACGCCCCCGACAACCGGTACTGGTCGCTCACCGACCGCGACGGTTGGCTGCGCCTGACCAACGGCAAGGTCGTCACCGGCCGGTACGTCTACACCAAACTGTCCAACCGGGCCGAGCTGGCCTGGTTCGAGGAGGCCCGCAACACCCTGTCGCAGCGCACCTTCGGGCCCCGCCAGTCCGCCGAGACCCGGATGGACATCGCCGGCATGAAGAACGGGGACGTCGCCGGCCTGGCCGCCTACAACCGCGGCTTCTCCTACGTGGCGGTCAAGCGGATCGGCGGCGTCAACACCGTGGGCGTGGTCAACCGGGGACAGCCGTTCGCCGTCGACCTCGACCAGGCGGCGCTGGAGAACTTCCTGCCCGGCACCACCGTCGCGCTCGGCGACGCGACCGAGGTGCACCTGAAGGCGGATCTCGACTTCGCCGCGCCGGTCGGCCAGCTCTGGACGACCTTCTCCTACAGCCTGGACGGCCTGACCTGGCACCAGCTGGGCAACCGCGTCGGCCCGCAGACCCTCGACGGCAGCCTCGCGCACTTCATGGGACACCGCGTCGGGCTGTTCAACTACGCGACGCAGCAGACAGGCGGGCACGTCGACTTCGACCACTACCTGCTCAGCGACACGCTGACCGCGCAGGGCCGGCCGCTGAGCACCAGCGACCTCGACGCGGCCATCGCGTACGCGGGCACCCTCGACCGGCACTACCACCCGGGGGACGCGTGGGCCGCGATGCAGGCCGCGCTCGCCGACGCGAAGGTGGCCCGCGCCGGTGACCTCGGCACCCAGAACCAGATCGACGCCCCGGAGCGGGCGCTCAGCTACCAGCTGGCCCGGCTCGGCGTACTCAGGACCGACCAACCGTCGCTGGAGCTGTCCGCGGTGGCCGCCACCCGCTGCGTGGGGGAGCAGGTGATGGTGACGGTACGGGTGACCAACGGCGAGGCGATGCACGTCTCGGCGTCGGCCGACTCGGCGTACGGGACGGCGCCGTTCGGGGCGCTGCCGCCGGGCCACCAGAAGCTGCGGTCGTTCCCCACCGGCGCGGCCGACGTGCCCGCCGGCGAAGTGACGGTGACCGGGACGGCCACCTACCGGGGCGAGCCGGCCGAGGTGACGGTGACGGCGCCGTACAAGGCGCGATCCTGCGGGTGAGCCAGGGACGGCACGGGTCCCGCGGCCGCGGGACCCGGCACCGGACCCACCACAGTCGGCGCGGGCCGTACCGGGCCCGCGCGTGAGACGACCGACGGGGCGCGGTGAACCGCACGCCCCGCGGTCCCGGCCGAGCCGGGCCGCACCCCGACCCGCTCGAGCACACCGATCCGCTCCGGGCCGCACCGCAACCGACCTCGGGCACCGATGAACCGACCCCGGTTCACCTCACCCAGCAAGGAGGAAGTGTCGTGCATCATCGCTTGCGTCACGCGACCCGACGACGGTTCGCCGCGGTAGCGGCGGCCCTCACCCTGGTCGCGGGATCCGCCGCCGTCGCGGCGGCTCCCGTCCAGGCGGCCAGCGGAAACCTCATCGTCAACGGCGGGTTCGAGGACGGGCTGGCCAGCTGGTTCCCGAACAACGGCAACGCCGCCGACAGCACCACCCTCGCACCCACCACGGACGCCTACTCCGGCGCGGGCGCCGTGGCCGTCACCAACCGGACCACCACCGGGTCCGGCCCGATGCAGAACCTCTCCGGCAAGGTGCAGGCCGGCAAGACCTACCTGGTCACCGCGCGGGTCAAGTACGAGAACCCGAACAGCCCGTCGACCAAGCAGTTCTTCGTCACCATGCACTACGGCGGCTCCACCTACACCAACCTCGGCACCGTGACGGTGCCCCGCGGCCAGTGGGGGCTGATCCAGGGCACCTTCACGATCCCCGCCGGGCAGGACGTCAGCACCGCGCGGATCTTCGTCGAGACGCCGTGGACGTCGAACCCGTCGACCGCCCCGGACACCCACCTGATGGACTTCAAGGTCGACGACGTGACCCTCCAGGAGTACGTGGTGTCGAAGACCATCGAGGTCGTCGGCAAGCTGCCCGGCGAGCACAACCCGCTCATCGGGCACAAGTTCGGCGCCGACGGGTTCGGCTTCGTGCACGACGGCCGGGTCTACCTCTACCTGACCAACGACACCCAGGGCTACGCCCCCAACCCCGCCACCGGCGTCTCGCCGGGCATCAACTACGGCAACATCAACCAGATCACCGTGATCTCCTCCAGCGACCTGGTGAACTGGACCGACCACGGCGAGATCCAGGTGGCCGGCCCGAACGGCGTCGCGCCGTTCACCGGCAACTCCTGGGCGCCCGGCATGGCCAAGAAGGTGGTCAACGGCGAGGAGAAGTTCTTCCTCTACTACGCCAACGGCGGCGGCTCCAGCAACGTGATCACGGGCAAGTCGCCGCTGGGCCCGTGGACCAGCGAGCGCACCAGCACGCTGATCGACGGCCGCACCCCCGGCGCCGAGACGGTCGCCTGGAAGTTCGACCCGGCTCCGCTGGTGGACTCCGACGGCGAGGCGTACCTCTACTTCGGTGGCGGCCCCGCGTCGACGAGCATGCCGGCGGTCGAGCGCTTCAACAACCCGAAGAACATCCGCGCGATCAAGCTCGGCGACGACATGGTGTCGACCGAGGGTACGGCGGCGGTGGTGGACGCCCCGGTGGCCTTCGAGGCGGCCCAGGTGTTCAAGCGCGAGGGCAGGTACTACCTCTCCTACTCCTCGCACTTCGGCGGGAACGACTTCGGCGGCAACCAGCCCCGCGTGCCCGGCTACCCCGGCGGCGGCCAGATCGGCTACCTGATCTCCGACGACCCGATGTCGTGGCCGAAGGAGACCTACGCCGGGGTGCTCTTCCCCAACCAGTCGCAGTTCTTCGGCACCGGCACCGGCGGCAACAACCACCAGTCGGTGTTCGAGTTCGAGGGCAGGTACTACTTCACGTACCACGCCCCGACGTTGAACAAGCGCATCAACGGCAACACCACCCAGGGCTACCGCAGCCCGCACATCCAGGAGCTGGCCTTCAACCCGGACGGCACGATCCAGCAGGTCGTCGGCACCTACGCCGGGGTCGACCAGGTACGCGACTTCAACCCCTACCGGGCGTTCGAGGCCGAGACCGTGGGCTGGAGCAAGGGCATCGCCACCGGCAAGGTCGACGGCGGCTCCGCCGAGTTCGGCACGGCGGCGCCGAACCTGGTGGTGCGTGACATCGACGACGGCGACTGGACCGCGCTGTCGTCGGTCGACTTCGGCGACGGCGCCCGCGGCGTGACGGCCAAGGTGCGCCCGCTGACCACCGGCGGAAGCATCGAGGTACGCCTGGACGACGTGGCCGGTCCCGTGGTCGGCACCGTCCCGGTCGACACCGCCACCGGCGAGTGGGCCGAGGTGAGCGCCGACCTCACCGGGGTCAGCGGCGTGCACGACGTCTACTTCACCTACCGCGGCCCGGCCGGCCAGGACCTCTTCGAACTCGACTCCTGGGCGTTCGAGGCCGTACCGGCGCTGGACCTGTCCGTGACGGCGGACACCCGCTGCGTCGGGGAGCAGGTGATGGTGACGGTCCGGGCGACGAACAACGAGGCGGTCCACGTGTCGGCGTCGGCCGAGTCCGCGTACGGGACCCGGCCCTTCGGGGCGGTGCCGCCGGGCAAGGGCAAGCTCCGTTCGTTCCCCACCGGCGCGGCGAGCGTGCCGGCCGGCTCGGTGACGGTGACGGCGTCCGCGACGGTGGACGGCGCGGCGGTGTCGGCGTCGTACCAGGCAACCTACGGCGCCCGCTCCTGCGGCTGATCATCCCGGGTACGGTGGCGGCCCTCAAGCTGGCCCTGCTGCTCACCCGCCTGTACGGCCCGCTCACCGCGCTGTCCAACGTCCGGGTGGACGTGATGTGCGCGCTGGTCTCCTTCGA